>NZ_JAYGIM010000009.1:0-320000 GCF_034930985.1 Arcicella lustrica | reverse complement strand
ACATCCTTGCAGAATTAATGATTACATTTGATGATAGAATTTCACAAGTTGATTTATTGAGTTAGGGGGCTAGCCCCCTAACTCAATAAATCAAATGACACAGTTCTGTGAACACTCCCCTTTTCATCTCATTGGAATCACAAATGATGTCTCCGATGACGCTTTTTATCTCTTCGTTAAAATCAAAAGGCTTCTTGTTTGTCGCAAGAAGCCTTTTTAGCAATAAAGAATCTATTTTATTCTCCTGATAAATTCTCAGTAATCACCCATCAATTCACCTAAATCTTGATACATTTCTTTAAAACGAGTAATTATTTTTTCGATAAATTCTTCGCTCACCATTGCTCGAATTTCGTCTTCTGAAACATCCATTTCTGAAATTTTATAGACTTGTTCCAAATCGGGGGTTTCGAATTTTACAAAAAACTTTGAATTCCATTTATATAATGAAATTTTCAAATCAGGACTAGAACCTTTCAACTCGCCAATAAAGTACATATCAGATAAATTTAAATTGTGTGAATTAAGCTACTACGTCTTCGATAATAGTAATTTTTTGAATTACATCACCTTCACGAATCGCATCGATTACCTCTAAACCTTCAACAACTTTACCAAAACAAGTATGGTTACGGTCTAAGTGAGCAGTATTTCTACGGCTATGGCAGATAAAGAACTGAGAACCACCAGTATTTCTTCCACGGTGAGCCATCGATAAAACGCCACGGTCATGGTATTGATTGTTTCCAGTTAATTCACAAGGAATAGTATAGCCAGGACCACCGCCACCAGTACCAGTTGGGTCTCCACCTTGAATCACGAAATCAGGTAAAACTCTATGAAATGTTACGCCATCGTAAAATCCACTTTTTGATAAATCAACAAAGTTTTTAACATGAATTGGAGCATCTTGCTCGTAAAATTCTATCACCATCAAACCTTTGTCGGTTAGCATTTCAGCTTTAATCATTGTAATATTTTTTAAAGTTTAAATAAAGGCAGTGAACTGCCCCCACAAAATTAGAAACAAAAGCGTTAAAGTCATAGTTTCAACGTCAGTCTTCCTAATTTTTCAAAAAACTATTGAAAATAATTAGCATGAGTCGTTCTCAACAATTTGTAGTAATTTTGAAGCCGAAATTGAATGTAAAAATTTTATTCAAAGATTAAACATAGTCTCATACAAACAAACACATTAATATTAGTGAAAAATAAATCAATCCTATTCATACTCTCTTGCCTGATTCTTTTCTCTTGCGGAGCTGATAAAAAAGAAGAAGCCATCAAATTCTTTCAAAGAGGTAATTATAAATTAAAAGATAAAGAGTACCAAGAAGCCATTCATTGGTTCGATGAAGCCATTATTCAAAATCCAGATTTTGCAGATGCCTTCAATAACAGAGCTTTGGCTTATCAGAAGTTAGATAAACTTGATGAAGCTTTGGTAGATTTAGATAAAGCCATTGAGCTTGATAAAAAGTACTGGGAAGCTTATTACAATCGTTCAGAAATATTTTTCCAGAAAGGTGATTTCCAAAACAGTTTGGTGGATTTAGAGAAAATAGCCGTTCTTTTTAAAGATTCTTCTTTTTACTTTGTGAGCTTGGGAAATGTAAAAGTACAGTTGAATAATTCATCAGGTGCTACGGCAGATTATGAGAAAGCATTGAGAATCAATCCAAAAAATGCTGAAGCTTATTCAAATCATGGTTTTATTTACTTTGAAAATAAGCAGTATGATTTAGCGAAGAAAGATTTTCAGAAGGCAATCGCCATTAATCCAAAACAAGATTTTGCTTTGAACAATCTTGCTTTTATACTTTCAGAAGAGCAAAAATTTCAAGAAGCAAAAGTATTTTCAGAGCAAGCCATCGCTATAAAACCAACAGATGCCATTTATTTGAATAATTATGGATACATTTTATTACAGATTGGCAAACTAGAACAAGCGAAAGAAACCTTGGAACGCTCCTTGAGAATTAACCCACAAAACGCTTATACACTGAGGAATTTAGGCTATTATTTTAGAAAAATCGGAAAAGAAGCGGAAGCTCAAGCCAAATTTACAGAAGCCAAAAAGCTTGATAACAGTATAGAAATTAAATAACAAAAAAGACTTTACGCTCGTCGTAAAGTCTTTTTTGTTATCAACTAGGCTGAAAAGCCAGCCTTAAATTGTTTGAATATTTCAGTATTATAAACGCTATCAGTTTCAATTTCAAAAATTTTCGCTTTTCCATCAGGTTCAAGGAAGGCTGTTGATAAAGCATGAAACTCATCCACTGTTTTAGCATTAAAATATGCTACATCAGCTTCTAAAGCAGTTTTTTCAGCGTTATAAGATTGAACCGTTTCAAAATAATCTGCTAATTCAGCTTGTTTACTTGGACCATCAATCATTCTAAAAATTCCACCTCCGTGATTGTTGATTAAAATAATACGCAGATTATTAGGAATATAACGATTCCAAAGAGCATTTCTGTCATAAAAGAAAGCTAAGTCACCGATTAACAAATAAATTAATTTATCCGTACTCAAAGCAGCACCCAAAGCAGTGCTTACACAACCATCAATTCCACTTGTCCCTCTGTTGGCAAAGGTTTCTATTTGTTTTTCAGAAGCAGTACCGATATAATTTGCATAACGAACCGACATAGAATTCGCTAAGTGTAATTGACTATTAGCTGGCAAGGCATCTAATAATTTCTTAATCGCATAAAATTCATTGAGTTGCTTTTGATGAAAATCTGCTAAAAAGAAATGTTCAAGATAACTCTTAGCTTTAAAATCATTTTTTTTCCATTCATTTAAATAACTCCCATCTCTTTCTTCGTCATCCCCATTTCTAAATTGTTCGAAATCAACATCTTCAAGTAGTTTCTCAAAAAAGTACAGAGGCTGAACAGGAATTACTTTCGTCAAAGATTGAAAAGTATCAATCAAGTGATTATCAAGACTTAAATGCCAATGTACAATGGCTTTATTTTTACGCAAAAAAGTTTTAAAGCTCTTTGAAATAAAGGATTTTCCAAAAGTAATTAAGAGTTCTGGTCTTAGATTATCTGTCTCTTGATTCAGAAAAATATCATGATTTGAGATTACATCAAATTTCAAATTAGCAATAGCATCACCAAGGATTGGGAAGTTAAATTCATCTTGTAATTTCTGTAAAACGGCAGTTAAAGCTGGATTATATTCGCTTTGTCCACCAGCAATTAACACTCTATCATATTGTTCAATACTTTGTAAAAGAGATACCCACACTTCTTTTGAAAGTATATTTTCTGTATCTAATCTTTCAATAACTCTAACGTCATTATCAAAATTAATCTGCTCATTTTCAGCAGGATAAAAAGGCTCTCTTAATGGAATATTAATATGAACTGGTCCTTTTGGAAAAGTATTTGCCAAATTAACAGCATGATTTATTGTACGCTCAATATGCCAAATAGCATCAGGATGACTATAATCTGCTCCTATTTCAAAGCTTTGCTTTACATGTTTTCCAAAAATATCTGTTTGATAAATCGTTTGTCCATCATGTTGATGAATCCACTCTTTAGGTCTATCTGCAGTAAGAATAATCAGAGGAATTTCCTGAAAAAAAGCTTCCGCAACGGCTGGTGCATAATTATAAGCTGCCGAGCCAGAAGTACAACAAATTGCAACAGGTTTTTTAAGGTTTTGCGCCATTCCCATGGCAATGAAAGCAGCCGAACGTTCGTCAGAAATTGATAGCGTTTTAATATCTGGATGACGAACCAAAGCAATCGTCAACGGAGCATTTCTTGAACCGGGAGAAATGATGGCATGATTAACATCTTTTCTCGAAAGAATTTCTACAAGATTAACTATGGGTTGTAAAAGCATAGATATTTACAGATTAGTAAACACTAAAAACAGATTAAAAAAGAAAAAGCGTAACCAATTGAAGTTCAATTAATTACGCTTTTAATAAGTAGCGGGAAGCAGGATCGAACTGCCGACCTTAGGGTTATGAATCCTACGCTCTAACCATCTGAGCTATCCCGCTGTCGTATTGTGGTGCAAAATTAGCACTTTTGTGTTCAAATGCAAAGTGATTTGACAAATACTTTCATTTTTTATTGAAAATATTTTTTTCTTTTAACCGTTTTACAATCAATATTCATTATAAATAATTGAGAATCAAGAAGGAAAGCAGATGCTTTTTTTATCAAAAAAAAAGTAAATTTTTTGAAATTAAAAAAAAAGCTTGCGTATTTCTCTAACATTTATACCTTTGCCAAAACAGAGTTTCGGTAGTCAATTACTCGGCCCCTATCTCCTCAAACTATGGAGACGAGTAATTTAGTGATTTAAATACCTTTAAATGTTAGGATTATGAGCAAACATAAATTTATTGTAGAATTTGAATTGAGAGCCTCTCCTAAGGTACTTTTTCCTTACATCAGCTCGGCATCTGGCTTACAACAGTGGTTTGCAGAGAAAGTCACATTGAAAGACAGTTCGACGTTTGATTTTTCTTGGGATGGTGATAGCCACATTGCAAAACTTTCACAATTGAGGTTAAATAAATCAGCAAAATTTGATTTTTTACCAAGTAGTCCTGAAGATCGTGACCATAACTATATCGAATTCAAGATGGAAGTAAGTGATTTGACGGGTTCAACCTATTTGAAAATTGTTGACTACTCTGATAACACAGACGACAATGAATTGAGTGAGTTATGGGAAGATTTAATCTATAAACTCAAAGAAATTGTTGGCAATTAAGCTTATTTAACAAGCGTATCAACTCAAAAATATTTAATTTTGCGTTTCTTTGAACAGACGCACACAACGCTCGTGTTTCATTTGATGAAATACGAGCGTTTTAATTATACTATATGATTAAGAAACTTGATAAACTTATCATCAAAGCCTTCTGGCAACCTTTTGTTTTAACATTAGCTGTAGTCATTTTTATTTTTTTGATGAGACTTATTTTAGTGTATTTCGCCGACCTTTTCGGAAAAGATTTGGGCATTGAAGTATATTTTGAGCTTTTTTTCTATTTTAGTCTAATCACAATTCCCATCGCTTTACCTTTGGCGATGCTACTTTCTACACTAATGACTTATGGAAAATTGGGAGAGTTTTTTGAACTAACTGCTATTAAAAGTGCTGGAATTTCCATTACCCGTGCTATGCAACCCATGTTTGTCATTACAGTATTTATTAGTGTTTTTGCATTTTGGTTCAATAATGTTGCTTTGCCTTGGGCAAACTTAAAAGGTTATAGACTACTTTATGATATCAAAACCACAAAAACTACATTAAATATTAAAGAAGGAATTTTTTATAATGACTTACCAGGATACAGTATTAAAGTATCAAAAAAATATGCTGACAATAAAACCTTAAAAAACATTGTCATTTTCGACCACACAAAAAATGATGGAAACAAACATCTAACTTTAGCTGATTCTGCATTGATGTACACCATCATGGATAAACAATATTTGATTTTTGAGCTTTTCAATGGCAACGACTATGTAGAAGATGCAGACAAAACAAGTAATACCAACCAGACAGATATGGTAACTCATGCCTTTACGAAGAGTAAAGTAGTGATGAGTTTAGCAGCCTTTGATATGCACAAAACAGAAGAAGAGCAATTTAAGCATTATCAAATGATGAGAAGTTATGATGAATTAGCTAAAGATGCTGATTCACTCAAAAGAGATTTTAATAGAATTAAAGAAAATTTCTATGATAATTCTCGTTCATATTATCTTTTTGAAATGAATAGATTGCCTCTTCCATTAACGGAAGAACAAAAAAAACTAAAAAAAATGAAGATGAGTAGTGTGGACTCACTCATCAAAAAAAGAGATAATAGAACCGCTAACCCTTTTCAAGTACTTGATTTTGCTATTTCTCAAACCAATAATGTTTTAAGTTTTGCAGAAAGTAATGTTTCAGCCTTAAAGTCAAAAGACGAAGATTTTAGAAAGACCAATCTTGAATGGCATCATAAATTTACTAATGCTATTGCGGTTTTTGTAATGTTTCTTATTGGAGCACCATTGGGAGGTATTATCAAAAAAGGAGGTTTTGGTTTGCCAGTGGTTATTGCCATTGTGTTCTTTATTTTAATGTATGTAATGACACAGCAAGGTGACAAAGCTGCAAAGGAAAGTAGAGTAATCGTTCAAATCGGTGCTTGGCTTTCCAATACAGTATTGTTCTTTATTGGTTTATACTTTCTAAATAAAGCCAAAAACGATTCTCGTCTTTTTGAAAGCGATGCTTACATCGTTTACTTCAATCAAGCCAAAGAAAGCTTTAAAAAACTAAAGTTTTCAAAGAGATTCTTTAATAATTAAGGATTAGATTTGCTAATAGACAAAAAAAACGTTAATTTTGCACGTTTTCATATTATATAACAATTTAAAACTGGTTGAAGATGTATTTAACTTCAGAAGTAAAACAGGGGATTTTCGAATCTCGTGGACATGAGAAGTCAAAAATTGATACTGGTTCTGCAGAGTCGCAAATCGCTTTGTTTACTTTCAGAATCTCTCATTTGACAGAACACTTAAAGAAAAACAAAAAGGATCACTCTACTCGTATGGGTCTTTTGAAGTTGGTTGGTAAGCGTAGAAGTTTGTTAGATTACTTAATCAAAACAGACATTACTCGTTACCGTGCTATCATTGCTGAATTAGGCATTAGAAAGTAATTTTCTTTCAAAGCAGGGAGTCTTGAAAAAGATTCCCTGCTTACATTTCCTCTCTTTGGGTACTCGTCAATTTTTGTGGTTCGTCAGTAAAGTAGTTTCTCTAGACAATTTAACGATAAATTGAACATTGACGAACAGAGAATTTGCGAATCAACATCCAACAAAAACCTTGTCAGATACGTTAAACAGTTAATCCAACAAGGTAATTAATCAAAATATATGTCTTTTAACGTAATTACGAAGAAAATAATAATGCCAGATGGTAAAGAAATTACTATCGAAACAGGTAAACTCGCAAAACAGGCAGATGGGTCTGTGGTCGTGAGAAGCGGAAACATGATGCTTTTGGCAACTGTGGTATCAAGCCCAACAGCCAAAGAAGGAACTGATTTTTTACCATTATCAGTTGATTACCAAGAAAAATTTGCCTCAGCTGGAAAAATTCCAGGAGGTTTTTTACGCCGTGAATCTAGACTTTCTGATTATGAAATTTTAGTGAGCCGTTTAGTAGATAGAGCTTTACGCCCTACTTTCCCTTCAGATTATCACGCTGATACACAAGTAATGATTACGATGATTTCTGCTGATTCAGAAATCACTCCTGATGCTTTTGCAGGTTTAGCAGCAGCAGCTTGTTTAGCAGTATCAGATATTCCATTCAATGGTCCCATTTCAGAAGTACGTGTAGCGAAAATTAACGGGGAATTTGTTGTTAATCCTCTTTCATCACAAATTGCCAATGCTGAATTAGAATTATTAGTTGCAGCAAACGTAAACGATATTTTGATGGTAGAAGGTGAAGGAAATGAAATTTCTGAAACTGATATGCTTGCGGCTTTGAAAATTGCGCATGACGCCATTAGAATTCAATGTGCAGCTTTGATTGAATTAACTGCTGAAACTGGTAAAACAGAAAAGCGTGTTTACAATCACGAAACACATGATGAAGAATTGAAGAAATTCCTTTGGGATACTTATTTTACTAAATTCTATGAAGCTGTAAAATTAGCTAACCCAAGTAAAAACGGCAGAAAAGAATCATTCAAAGCCATTGAAGATGAATATTTCACTTCATTACCAGAAGATTCTACTGTTAATAAAACTTTAGCAAAATGGTATTTCCATGACATCGAAAAAGAAGCGGCTCGTCAATTAGTATTGAACGAACGTTATCGTTTAGATGGTCGTAAATTAGACGAAATTCGTCAAATTACTTGCGAAGTTGATTATTTACCTTCTCCACACGGTTCAGCAGTATTTACTCGTGGTGAAACTCAATCACTTACAACTGTAACATTAGGAACGAAATTAGATGAACAAATCGTTGATCAAGCGATGACGTCTGGTTATAACCGTTTTATGTTACACTACAATTTCCCAGGTTTCTCTACAGGTGAAGTTAGACCAAACAGAGGACCGGGTCGCCGTGAAATTGGTCATGGTAACTTAGCGATGCGTGCTATCAAAAAAGTATTACCTGCTGATGTTGACAATCCTTATACAATTCGTGTAGTTTCTGATATTTTAGAATCAAATGGTTCTTCGTCAATGGCTACTGTTTGTGCTGGTACTTTAGCATTGATGGATGCTGGTGTGAAAATCAAAGCGCCTGTTTCTGGTATTGCTATGGGTTTAATTTCTGACCCTAAAACTGGTAAATATGCTGTTCTTTCTGATATTTTAGGTGATGAAGATCATTTAGGAGATATGGACTTCAAAGTAACTGGTACTGAAAATGGTATCACTGCTTGTCAAATGGATATTAAAGTTGACGGACTTTCTTATGAAGTATTGGCAGAAGCTTTGGATCAAGCAAAACGTGGTCGTTTACACATTTTGGGTAAAATGAAAGAAGCTATCGAAACAACGAGAGCTGAATTGAAACCACATACTCCAAGAGCAATGGTTATTAAAATCTTGAAAGACCAAATTGGTTCAGTAATCGGTCCAGGTGGTAAAATCGTTCAAGATATTCAAAAACAATCTGGAGCAACTGTTACAATTGAAGAAAAACCAGACGGTGGTTATGTTTCTATTTTCTCTTCAAACAAAGAGTCAATGGATAAAGCTGTTGCAATGGTTAAAGGAATTGTAATGATTCCAGAAGAAGGAGAAGTTTACGATGGTATTGTAAAATCAATTATGCCATTTGGAGCATTTGTTGAGTTCTTACCGGGCAAAGATGGTTTATTACACATCTCTGAAATTAAATGGGAACGTTTAGAAACAGTAGAAGGTGTATTACAAATTGGAGAACAAGTAAAAGTAAAATTGATTGAAGTGGATAAGAAAACTGGAAAGTTCCGTTTATCACGCAAAGCTCTTTTACCAAAACCAGAAAAAAATTAGAACAAATCCGAATTTTATTACGTTCTCTTGATAACGCATTAAAAATATATTTTACCAAACGATTATATTTTGAAGATTTTGTCTTTATATAATTGTTTGGTTTTTACCATTTGGATTTGTTAACCATTTTAAAAATATAACAAGTATAATATGAGACAGCTAAAAATTAGTAAGCAAATTACTAACAGAGAGAGTCAATCACTTGATAAATATTTACAAGAGATTGGTAAGGTGGATTTATTGACACCAGAGGAGGAGGTTATTTTAGCTCAGAAAATTCGTGACGGGGATCAACTTTCATTAGAAAGACTAACGAAGGCAAACCTTCGTTTTGTGGTATCCGTAGCAAAACAATATCAAAATCAAGGGCTTAGCTTAGGCGACTTAATTAACGAAGGTAACTTAGGTTTAATTAAGGCAGCTCAACGTTTTGATGAAACTCGTGGTTTTAAATTTATCTCTTATGCTGTTTGGTGGATTCGTCAATCTATTTTGCAAGCTTTAGCTGAGCAATCTCGTATTGTACGTTTACCTTTAAACCGTGTAGGTTCATTAAATAAAATTTCTAAAACTTTTTCTGAATTAGAGCAGAAGTTCGAGCGTGAGCCTACTCCTGAAGAATTAGCTGAAGTATTAGAAATCTCAACAGGTGAAGTTGTTGATACTTTAAAAATTTCGGGTCGTCACGTTTCGATGGATGCACCATTCGTACAAGGTGAAGAAAATTCATTATTGGACGTTTTGGAAAATGACGGTGAAGATAAACCAGATTCAGGATTAATTAATGACTCGCTTCGTCGTGAAGTACAAAGAGCTTTATCTACTTTAACGCAACGTGAAGCAGATGTAGTTACTTTATATTTCGGATTGAATGGAGAACATGCTATGACATTAGAAGAAATTGGAGAAAAATTCAATTTGACTCGTGAACGTGTTCGTCAAATCAAAGAAAAAGCGATTCGTCGTTTGAGACATACTTCAAGAAGTAAGGCTTTGAAAACTTATCTTGGATAGTTTTTATTTTTAGATTCAAGAATTAAGACAAAAGAAGCAAGATTCAAGATACAAGATTTTAGACTTTATAGATTTAACAATTAACAATAAAAGCCTCTTTCGGAGGCTTTTATTGTTAAAGACATTTTGATTATAAATGAACTTGTTTCTTGAATCTTGCTTCTTGTATCTAGCTTCTTTCCTCTTCCTTCTTATACCTAACCACCTCTACGCCAAATTTCTTTAGAAACTCCACTCCTTCGTCTTTAGGAATTCCTTTGTATTCAGCATAAGAGTTTAGGTAAACAACTTTGGCAACTTTCATCGTAAAAATTACTCTTGCACAAGCAATACATGGCGAAAGTGTTACATAAATAGTAGAACCTTCAATACTTGAACCATTTTTCACTGCATAAAGGATAGCATTTTGTTCAGCGTGTAATGCTAAAGAACAACTTCCTTTTGAGTCTCTCTCACAGCCTTCAGTTGGAAATTCTACATCACAATTGTGTGTACCCGCTGGAGGTCCGTTATAGCCAATCGAAATAATTCTGGTATCTTTTGTCAATACTGCTCCTACTTGCGCTTTTACACAGTGTGAACGTTTGGCTAGATTAACAGCCAAATCCATAAAAATATCATCAAAAGCAGGTTTCTGCATTCTTTTTTAGTTTATGAGTTTATGAGTTTATAAGTTTATGAGAAAAAAACTCATAAACTTTAAACTCATAAACTATTAATGATGTACTCCGCCGTCGCCATGAACGTGACCGTGGTCTAGTTCAGATTGTGTAGCTTCTCTAACCGCAACGATAGTTCCTTTGAAAAACATTTCTTTATCAACCAATGGGTGATTAAAATCCATTCTCACTAGCGTATCTTCTACAGCAATAATTTTTCCGTTTAAACGATTTCCAGCGTCATCAGTCATTGGTAAAAAGTTTCCAACTTCTAACATCTCTTCTACATATTCGCCATCAACTTTAAAAATTTCTTTTGGTAATTCAACCACAGCCGATGGGTCGTATTCGCCGTAACCTTCTTCCGCTGGAATTGAAAATTCAAAAGTATCTCCCGCTGAAAGTCCTTGAATTTTTTCTTCAAAAGCTTCTGGTAAACCACTTAAACCTTGAATAAAAACCATTGGGTCTTCTTGTTCTACGGTTTCAATTAAATCTTTTACGCCTTCAGCATCTGTTACTGTTAGCTCGTATGTTAAGGTAACAACCTTTTCATTTGAAATTTGCATTGTACTAAGTTTTTTGATAGTGTTATCGTTGAGGAAACCGTATTTGCCACAAACGTAAGGGTTTTTCCTTAACTTTATGGTCTCAGAACAATAAAAAAACCATAAAAGTTGAATTTTCTAGCACATACTTTCCTTTCTGGCGATGATGATGACATAAAAATCGGGAATTTGATGGGTGATTTTATCAAAGGAAATCTTGATAATGAGCAAAATTCTTTGATAAATGAAGGCATTAAAAATGGTATTATTTTACATAGAGCCATAGATTCTTTCACAGATATGCACCCTGTAGTCCGAAAAAGTATTCAGCGACTTCAACCTCAATATCATAAATGTGCAGGAATTATTGTGGATGTATTTTACGATCATCTTCTTGCGAAAAATTTCCATCTCTACTCTCCTATTTCTTTGCCCATTTACAGTCAAGCATTCTATCGTTTGATTCAAGAACGAAAAAATGAGATGCCCGTTAATATAGAAAGACTTATCCATTCGATGGTAACCCATGATTGGTTCAAAGGTTATGCCACTTATGAAGGGATTGAGTGGTCTTTGAAAGGAATCTCGCAAAGATTACGCTTTGAATCGGGCATAGAAAATGCCACTGAAGATTTAAAAAGAGATTATGATTTATATTTGGAAGAATTTACGGTGTTCTTTCCAGAACTCATTTCCTATTGCCAAGACATTTTAGCAAAACAACAAAATGCCAAAATCTAGTATTGAAGTTTTAAAAGATTTAAAGAAAAAACACTATGCTCCGCTGTATTTATTACACGGCGATGAACCTTATTATATTGAAAAAGTTGCGGATTATTTAGAAGAACATGCTTTAGGTACGGGCGATAAAAGCTTTAACCAATATATTTTATTTGGAAAAGATTTGAGCGTTCCTTCTTTGTTATCTTATGCCAAAAGCTTTCCGATGATGTCGGACAGACAGCTTATTTTGGTGAAAGAAGCACAGGGAATTCAAGGATTAGAGCAAAAAGACATGCAAACGGCCCTTGAAAACTATGCTAAAAACCCGCTTTCCTCCACGATTTTGGTTTTAATGTTTAAAGATTCAGTGGATGAACGCAAAGCATGGGTGAAAGCTTTTGATAAATCGGGGGTTTTGATGCCTTCTAAAAAGCTTTATGATAATAAAATTCCAGATTGGATATTGGAGTATTGTCATGAACAAGGCTTGAAAATCAGTAGAAAAGCCATTGAGATGTTGATTGAAAACGTAGGAAACGATTTGAAACGTTTGGCTTCGGAAATCAATAAAATTGTGTTGAATCTACGAGTAGATGAGGAAATCAATGCCCATGTAGTCGAGAAATTTGTAGGTATCAGTAAAGAATATAATTATTTTGAATTCCAGAAAGCCTTGA
The DNA here is from genome assembly GCF_034930985.1 of Arcicella lustrica. Taxonomy (NCBI): domain Bacteria; kingdom Pseudomonadati; phylum Bacteroidota; class Cytophagia; order Cytophagales; family Flectobacillaceae; genus Arcicella; species Arcicella lustrica. Next base: position 307,324 of record NZ_JAYGIM010000009.1, on the reverse strand, counting down.
TTAATCGTGATGTATTGAAAGCCAACCAAATTGTCAATTTCTTTGCTTCGAACCCGAAGGATAATCCGCTTGCTCCTATTGTGATGATGCTCTTCAACTTTTTTTCTAAAGTATTGCTAACGCATGTTACTGCCGATAAAACAGAAAAGAATTTAGCACAAGTGTTGGGCGTAAATCCATTTTTCACGAAAGATTATTCATTAGCTGTTAGAAATTACAGCCTTTCAAAGGTTATTCAGATTATTAATGAGATTAAGAAATTAGATTTAAAATCAAAAGGCGTTGAAAGTGGCTCTTTGAGCGACGGTGAAGCTTTAAGAGAAATGACTTTTAGAATTTTGCATTAAGAAGTTAATTAGTTGATACTAAAACCTATAAGGATTTCTTTTAAAAGATTCCATCAACTGGTAATCATCAAAATCCTTATAGGTTTAATTTAAACACTCTTGTTGGTTAAAGAAATATTACTACTCAAGAAAGAAATATCGCTACTCAGAAAAGAAATATTGCTACTCTGAAAAGAGATATAGCTACTCCAAAAAGAAATATCACTACTCAAGAAAGAAATACCACTACTCGGAAAAGAAATATCACTACTCAGAAAAGAAATATCATTACTCAGAAAAGAAATATCACTACTCGGAAAAGAAATATCGCTACTTAGAAAAGAAATATCACTACTCAGAAAAGAAATATCACTACTCAGAAAAGAAATATTGCTACTCAAGAAAGAGATACTACTACTCCAAAAAGAAATTCTGTAGCTTATTGAATGGTATTTCCTCCGCAACTAGAGCCAGCTCCTGCCGTACAAGCGTAACAATGTTCTCCGACGACGATATTACGTTGCGATAATTTCTCAATATCAAAATCACGAATGTGTTTAACAGGAGTATTCACCAATAAATCAAGCATTTGATTGAAATCACAATCATAAAGAGCGCCATCCCAACCCACAGAAATCATAGAGCGACACATTACGCCTTCAGCCGCTACAGGATTAAAGGCATTAATTAGTTTTTCCATGTAACCATCATAATTCTTAGAAGTAATCAGGTAATCTAAATATCTACTCACTGGAACATTCGTAATGGCGTATAAATCGTTAAATACAATTCCGAATTCATTTAGCAAAGCACGTTTATATTGTTTCTGTAAACTCTCTTGCGGAGCGGGCATAAAAGCACCATTGGGATTATAAACCAAATTAAGCTTTAAACCCTCCTCAATTCCATAGCCAACAGCATTCAGTAACTTCAAAGCTTTAATAGAATCAACAAAAACTCCTTGTCCACGCTGGCGGTCGGTTTTATCAGCGTTATAAAAAGGCAAAGAGCTAATTACCTCCACTTGGTGTTGCTTAAAAAAATCAGGTAAATCGTTGTATTTAGGATTTGCAACAATAATAGTAAGGTTACAACGAACGATAATATGCTTTCCGAGTTTAGCAATTTCCTCTACAAACCAACGAAAATGAGGGTTCATTTCAGGAGCGCCACCCGTTAAATCGACTATTTCAATTTTAGAACGCTTTAAAGCTTCCAAACATTCTTGCATCGTTTCCTGAGTCATGATTTCCTTACGGTCAGGCCCAGCATCTACATGACAATGTTTACAAACTTGATTACACATCTTCCCAACATTAATCTGTAAAGTATCAATGTTCTTGGTTTTCAAAGGAAAAAGAGAAGCTTTTACTAATTTTTCTTGAAAAGTAGGTAATTGTAACACATCAACTACCTCTTGATGAAGTGTTTGAATTTGAGTAGAAGATTCAGCAAACTGATGACCACTTGCTTTTAATGACTTCATAATTTATTACATTGATAATTCTTTCGCTTTATTCATCATTTGTACACCATGTACTAAACTTGCTCCCCCACGAATGGCAGCAGAAACGTGAACAGCTTCCATCATTTCCGCTTCCGAACAACCTTTCTCTAAAGTATCTGTTGTATAAGCATCAATACAATAGGGACATTGAACAGCATGAGCAACCGCTAAAGCAATCAGAGATTTCTCACGAGCAGTTAAAGCACCTTCAGCGAAAACAGCGCCATAATAATCAAAAAACTTATCTGCTAATTCTTTTTGAAACTCACCTATCTTACCAAATTTTTTAAGGTCTTCAGGATTATAATAGTTTTCCATCGTTTGATTTTTTTTATTGTTGAATAACGAAATTACGACAAATAACGAAAGAAGGTAATTCATTATGCAAGTGAATAAAGAATTTTCTTGATTGTAAAAACCCAATTCAAGGTTGACACAAGGCTGGAAAATGCTACCAATTATCCCAAAAGTGAAGAATAAAGCCTTTTTTTCATTAAATTCGTTAGTTTTATTCATTAACTCAAACTATCAATCATGACAAGAAGATTCCTATCTCCCTGTTTGATGCTCCTTGCTTGTAGTATTCAAGCAATAGCACAACAAGCAGGTCAGTTCAATGGTAATAATCGTTTCGAGCAACTCGGAAACATTCTACCAACGCCAAATGCCTACAGAGCAGCATCAGGTGCACCCGGAAAAAGTTATTGGCAAAACCGTGCCGATTACGAAATTAAAGCAGAATTGAACGACCAAAATCAATCAATGACCGCTTCGGAAGTAATTACCTACAAAAATTTCTCGCCCGATGAATTAGGCTACTTATGGGTACAGTTAGACCAAAACAATTTTAAGAAAGGAGGTATCGCCCAACTTTCTCAAACATCAAGTTTAACAGACAGAGGTACTTCTTTTGCAAGATTAGGGAATGTTTCAGGAGTAACCCCTAAGGAATACGGTTATAACATAACAGCCGTAAAAGACAAAGCTGGTAATGCTTTAAAATATACCATCAATGAAACCATGATGAGAATTGATTTACCAGCTGCATTAAAATCTGGTGCTTCGTTCACTTTCTCTATTGATTGGAATTTTAACATTACAGATGCGATTGCTACACGTGCAAGAAGTGGCTATGAGTACTTTCCAAAAGATGGTAACTATTTATATGAATTGGCTCAGTGGTTTCCAAGAATGTGTGTGTATGATGATGTAAATGGCTGGCAACACAAACAATTCCTTGGACAAGGAGAATTCACTGTTCCTTTCGGAGATTATAAAGTAAGCATTACTGCTCCAAATGATTTTGTGATTCTAGGAACAGGAGAATTACAAAATGCAACACAAGTAATCAGCGCAACACAAGCTAAAAGATTAGAACAAGCAAAAAGTGCTACTCGTCCAGTATTAATCGTAACACAAGACGAAGCAACTGCTGCTGAAAAAGCTAAACCAACAGGTAAAAAAACGTGGGTATTTGCAGCACAAAATGTAAGAGATTTTGCTTTTGCAGGTTCAAGAAAATTTATTTGGGATGCCATGCAAGTAAATATTGAAGGCAAGAAAGTATGGGCGATGTCAGCTTATCCAAAAGAAGCTAATCCACTTTGGGGACAGTACTCTACGATGTTAGTAGCGCATACACTTCGTTCATATTCAAAAAGAACAATTGCTTATCCTTATCCAGTAGCACAATCAGTTCATGGTCCAGTTGGTGGAATGGAGTATCCGATGATTTCATTCAACGGCGCAAGACCAGAAGCTGATGGTACTTATTCACAAGGAACAAAAGATTTCTTAATTGGTGTAGTAATTCATGAAGTAGGTCATAACTTCTTTCCAATGATTGTCAATTCAGATGAAAGACAATGGTCATGGATGGATGAAGGCTTAAATACTTTCTGTGAACAATTGGCAGAAAAAGAATGGGACAGAAATTTTGATGCTTCGGGTGAACCTCAAGACATTGTTCCTTACATGAAAACTGACAAAAGCCAACAAGTAGCGATTATGTCGAGCTCGGATAATATCATGGCATTCGGACCAAACGCATATACAAAGCCTGCAACAGCTTTAAATATCTTGCGTGAGACAGTAATGGGAAGAGAATTGTTTGATGCAGCCTTCAAAGAATATGCACGCCGTTGGGCATTCAAGCATCCAACTCCACAAGATTTCTTCCGTACCATGGAAGATGCTTCAGGTGTTGATTTAGATTGGTTCTGGAAAGGTTGGTTCTATGGTGTTGAACCTGTGGATTTATCTTTAGAAAATGTAGAGTGGTTTGGTATTGACAACGTTTCTCCAGAAAAGAAAAACGAAAAAGCAAAAGCTGAAGATCAAGCTAAACGCCAAACGATGAGTAATATTCGTAACAAAACAGATATTCCTAAGACGGTAGTAGAAGAAAATCCTGATATGAGAGACTTCTATAACACTTATGACAAATTTGCGACAAGCGAAGCTGATAAGAAGAAATTCGAACAAACCATTGCAGGACTCAATGAAGAAGAAAAAGCTTTGGTGCAAGGAAATAAAAACTTCTATGTATTGAACGTGAAAAATGTAGGTGGTTTACCAATGCCAGTCATTGTAAAAGCAAATTATGAAGATGGCACAAGCGAAGTATTCAGATACCCTGCTGAAATTTGGCGTTTGAATGATAAGGAAATTAAAAAAGTAATTCCTACAGACAAAAAAGTAACTAAGTGGGTTTTAGATCCATTCTTCGAAATTGCTGATATTGATACAAAAAGCAATGTTTTTCCAAGAGAACCAGAAGAACCTACTCGTTTTCAAGTATTCAAACAAAGTCGCCAGTCGCAGCCAAACCCAATGCAACAGCAAAAAGCTAGTGCAGTTCAAGGTGCGAAAAACTAGTGTAAATTGTTAGTTATTTATGATTAAATAAAAATCCCAAGCTAACAACTTGGGATTTTTTATTGCTGATAAGATTAGGTTACAATTATGCTTTTTCAATTTTACCATTAAAAAAGTAAGAAATCGCCAAAATTACTAACAACACAAGTGCAGGAATAAATGGCGTATTCGTTGCAATATGTGTCCATATAGCTCCAATAAAAGTAAATGTAAAACCTGCATAAGCCCATTCTTTCAGTTTTTCAATCCACGGATTCACTAAACTAATAGCACCTAATAATTTGGCAATCCCTAACATCGGAATAAAAAAGGCTGGAAAGCCTAATTGTTTAAAATTCTCCAACAATTCTGGATTCTTACTTAAATACATAAAACTGCTCATCAACATTCCTGCTGCTACTAGACCAGTACTTATCCAATAAATTATTTTTTCTTTTTTCATTGATTTAAAATTTGTTTCGACAAAATTCTGCTAAAATTTCCCTCAAATTGCTATCAGTTTACTGAAGGAAAGTAGTTTCTTTGAGTAAACTAATAGCTTTCGGAGAAATCAAAGACAGTAATTTTACATCAACTTAAAATAAGAAAATGGATAAAGACAAAGCACAAGAAATCATTGAAAGAAATTGCGAGGGAGATCATACTCAGGGCATCTTAGCAGCAAGAGATGTGATGGAGTTACTTAGCGGAAAATGGAAAATCCAAATTATTGCTACATTGAGTTTTGACGGCAAAAAACGCTTTATGGATTTATTAAGAAATGTTGAAGGAATAGGTTCAAAAATGCTTTCAAAAGAACTCCAAACGCTTGAAAGTAATCAGCTCGTTACCAGAACTGTTTGCGATACCAAGCCCATAACTGTTGAATATGAAATCACAGAGTACGGAAAAACATTGAATGCATTAATCGCCGAAATGATAAGTTGGGGAATTGAGCATCGTAAAAGAATTATGTCATAAAAACTGGTTGCATTTCATCCAATACAACCAGTTTCAAGCTTTTTATGAATTCAATGCTTCTAAGGCTTTTTCTGGAGAAGAAAGATAGAGTTTGTAAAAGTCTTCTGTAAAGCCCACATGAATTTCAAACTCATCGTTTGCTAAGCCTTCAAATAATCTTTCTGCAACTACATTAGGTTTGATACCATTATTTCCACCAATTTCACTTGAAAAATCTGTATCAACCAAAGGAGGCATCAATTCAAATACTTTTACATTAGTTGATTTGGCCAATGCAAAACGTAAAATTTGGCTATACGAATGCAAAGCTGCTTTAGAACTAGAATAAGTTGGGATAGACAAAGCTGGTGCAAAAGATACAATTGAAGATACATTGACAATGGCTGAACTCTCATTTTGTTTTAAGAGTGGCAATAACTTTTCATTTAATCTGACAATGGATAAATAGTTGGTAACGATTTCTTCTTGTGCTTTTTGAAAAGCTTCTACTTCAATATCAATCAAATTATATACATGAGCGAAGCCAGCATTATTTATAACGATGTTCAAACTAGGAAAATCTTTTTTCAGTACATCAACCAATTGTGCAGTATCTTCAGCATTTGTCACATCAGAAACGATAGATGTTACATTTTCTAATTGAGCAGCGGCTTTTGCTAAACGATCTGCATTTCTACCTGTTATAATTACTTTATTTCCATTTTGAGAAAATAATTTAGCCATTTCAAAGCCAATACCAGCACTACCACCAGTAATCAAAATTGTGTTGTTTTGCGTTTTCATTGTTTTTTGATTTTTAATTATTCTTTTTTATTTATCATATACCAATCGGTATATTTATATTCAAAAAAAATACCTTTTTACAAGGTTATTTTTTGAATAATTTCTTTTACAGTTTCTAAAGATTGATTCAACAATAATGGATTTTTAGTCGTCTTTGACAAGAAAACTCCACCTTGTATTAAAGCGATGATTGATGTAGCTGTTTTACTTATTTCAGTTTCAGCCTTAAATTCTTGGGCTTCAATTCCTCCTTTAATAATATTTTCTAAAGACTGTTTCCAGTTTGTTACTCCTTCTGTTACTTGTATTCTAAACAATTCATTAGCATCGTCGGCCTCAATACCTGTATTTAATAAAGGGCAACCGCCTTCTTCAAGAAATATTGACATTTCTGAACTAGCATAAATCATAGGCAAAACCATTAATTTATCATAATAGCTTTTTGCTTCATTCATTTTTTTAGTAATCAATTGATTTCTTTGAGCAAGATTATATTCAAAAGCTGCTAAAGCTACATCTTCTTTATTTTCAAAATTTCCATAAATACTTCCTTTGGTAAGTTTTGTCGCTTCTGTTAAATCCGACATTGAAGTACCAGCATAACCTTTCTTATTAAAAAGGCTTGCTGTGGTTTCAATAATAAACTGACGAGTTTTTTCTGATCTTGGAATAAAAGTCATGGCTATATACTTTTCGGTATTTCATTCGATAAAAAATAAACAAATCAGCTTTGCTTTTTCTTTATTTTTTAATTGATGACACAAATATACCAATCGGTATATTAAAAACAAAATATTGCTTGATTTATTTTTAAATTTATTTCTAAACAAAAAATGATTCCTATTTTCTTGAACTAGTTCAATGAATAAAATATGAGTATCCAATAATTTTGTAGCAACTCATTAAATTTATTGACATAATGAACTATAGCTATTTAAAAAGCTGTTTATTAATTCAGAATCATCAAATATTAAAATAAAATGACAGGTACTTTCGAAGAATTAATTGCTTCATCAACTCCAGTAATAATTGACTTTTCAGCAGAATGGTGTGTGCCTTGCAAGAAAATAACACCGATTTTAAGTCAATTGGTGGATGAATTGGATGAAGAAATCTCAATTATAAAAATTGACATTGATAAAAATCCAGCTTTGAGAAAAAAATATAATATCACCGCTGTACCAACTTTGATTGCTTTCAAAAAAGGCAAACAAAAGTGGCGCCATACAGGAATGATTACTTTAGTGAAAGCTAAACAAGCGATTAGAGAAATTTTGTAGGAATTATATCTTGGAAAAAGGAGCAGTAAAAACCTTTTTTCCAAGATAATTTTAAAACTTGCAATACAAATCTGTCCATTTCCTAATGAGTGTTACTCTTTCCTTGATAAATCTTGGTGTAAAAAAGTAGTTCGACCAATCTTCAAAATGCTCAAATTGAAATTTGAAGTAATACATCCAAAACATAAATCCTAAGTAAGGAATTGTAGCAATTTCTTCATCCGACAATTCTCTGTTCTCTCGGTAACCCTTCAAAAAAGTATCAAAATCTTTATCGGCTTGTTCTTGAGTAATGGCTTTAAAATGTACGTGAAAGAAAAAATGTACAAAAAAAGTCATGACATCATTGACTAAGAAGCCTTTTGAAGCAAAATCGAAATCAAAAAAAGTAATATTGGCGTTTTCATCAAAATGGAAATTTTTGGGTAAATAATCATAATGACAATAGCCATAACTAAATTTCGTAGTATCAAACTCATTTAGTTTTTCGATTACTTTAAAGCTTGTTGCTCTTAAATACTCGTATTCTTCTGGCAAATCTTTAAAAGCTGGCTTAATTACGTCTAAAGGCGTCAGTAATGTAGTATTGATATCTAGCGTCTCTCTTAAATGACTTAATGTTACATTTGAGCTAATGTTATGATTTATCGCCATTTCACGCCCTACAGTCAGCAATTGGGGTTCATTTAAATCATAAACTGGTTTTCCTAAAGCATAAGTAAACAAAACTCCATATCTAATGCCTTCTGCCACATTAAATGATTGAATATCATTTCCCTGTTTATCAAAAATAGGAAAAGCTACTTTCGCTCCTTGCTGTTTTAAATGATGTAATAATTCAACTTCAGCTTGAATTTCAGGCAGACTCCTATGCGTATTTCTATAAATTTTAAAGATGTGTTTCTCCGATTCACCTTCTAACAAGTAAGTATCACTTACATTTCGAATTAGCAAACGACACGACATTTCTTTAAAACTGTATTGTTCATTCAAAAATCGTTCTAGCGCTTTGGTAGAAACAGTAGAATATTGGGTCGGAAAAATTGTGTTCATTGTTGACGTATTTTGAAAAAAGGATGCAAAGATAATTAAAGCAATTTTATTCCTATAAAATAATATTTTTGATTGAATCAAAAATACTTGTCACTTTGCTTGCAATTTAATTGTGTACAATTTAATTTTGAGCAATAAATAATAAGAAGATGGATAACTTAAAACTAGAAAACCAATTATGTTTTCCCGTTTATGCCTTATCAAGGCATATTACTTCATTGTATCGACCTCATCTTGAAAAAATCGGATTAACCTATCCACAATATTTAGTGATGTTGGTACTGTGGGAATATGAAGAAGTAACGGTAAAAGAATTAGGACACAAATTATGGCTTGATAGTGGTACACTAACCCCATTACTTAAACGAATGATTGAGAGCGGACTTGTAACCAAAAGCCGTTCTGAACATGATGAAAGATTGGTTGATATTAAAATAACTGAAAAAGGGCGTTTGTTAAAACAAGAAGCCACAAGTATTCCAGAAGCTTTAATTAAAGAATTAGAAACTGACGAAGAGCAATACTTCATGCTAAAAACGCAAATCAATAGAATATTAGCAGTAAAAGAATCAAAGAATATTTAAAATTAATCAACAAAAAAACAAAAATGGAAAAAATATATACAGCCGTAGCTACTGCTACTGGCGGAAGAAATGGTAAAGTAAAAAGTTCAGACGGTATTTTAGATTTAGAAGTTCGTATGCCAAAAGCATTGGGCGGTGCAAATGACAATTACACCAATCCAGAACAATTATTTGCGGCAGGATATTCAGCTTGTTTCGATAGCGCTTTGAAATTGGTGATTAAAATGGGGAAAGTTACAACAGGCGAAACATCAGTAAAAGCAGCAGTAAGTATCGGAAAAATTGAAAATGGTGGATTCGGATTAGCTGTAGAATTATTTGTCAATGTTCCGGGCGTTGAGCAAGCACAAGCCGAACAACTTGTAAAACAAGCACATCAAGTTTGTCCTTATTCAAATGCTACAAGAGGAAATATCGAAGTAACACTTACGGTTACTAATGAAAATTAGTGAATAAAATCAAAAGATACATTCAATAAAAAAGCCTTCAAAATTAAATTTTGAAGGCTTTTTTGTGATCCCGCTGGGACTCGAACCCAGGACCCATACATTAAAAGTGTATTGCTCTACCAACTGAGCTACGGAATCGGCAAACCGATTTGTTCAATAAAAATGCTTTTCAGCACATAGAAAAAAATTATAAGAAAAAATCTTGTGATCCCGCTGGGACTCGAACCCAGGACCCATACATTAAAAGTGTATTGCTCTACCAACTGAGCTACGGAATCGTAAATCGGCAAACCGATTTTATATATATAAAATGTGCCATCTAGCACGAAAGGAAAATTACCGACGGTAATCTTCGTGATCCCGCTGGGACTCGAACCCAGGACCCATACATTAAAAGTGTATTGCTCTACCAACTGAGCTACGGAATCGGTAATTATTTTTTTTTCGGTAAAAAAAGCCATCGCTTCAGCTAAAACGATGGCTTTTTCTTTTGTGATCCCGCTGGGACTCGAACCCAGGACCCATACATTAAAAGTGTATTGCTCTACCAACTGAGCTACGGAATCATTTGCTTTTTTGAGAAAGCGACTAAACATCTTTTGTTTTTGTCATATTGTTTCCCTTAATTGCGGTGCAAAACTACGATTATTAAGAATACAATGCAAGCATACTATCTAAAAAAAATCATATTTTTTTTCTGTTTTTCTTTAACTTTACTACAACTAGCTTATTCTCAGAGCAATGTAGCAACGCTTAAAAAGGCAGATTCTTTGTATAAATCTGACAATTTTACTCAAGCAGAACTTATTTACGAGCAACTTTTGCCAAACATAGAAAAACCTTCTACTGCACTGTTTTTAAAATTAGCTTTTCTGAAAGAAAAAAAAGGAGATTTTTTGAAGACTCTTTACTACCTCAATAAAGCTTATCAACAAGACCCAAACGAAAAAATTCTTTCAAAACTGAATGAAATTGCTCAGCTTCATGAATTGAAAGGCTATGAATTGAATGATTTTAATTTTCTAATTCTTTTCTATAAGCAATATTCTGGCTTTTTAATTGGTATTATGTTGCTCTTGAGTATTTATATATTCTTTGTACTTTTTACGAAAAGATATAAAAATAGCTTCACTCCTATTGGTCAAAAGATTTTTTTATTGATTTATATTATTGGAATAGGGATTCTGTTGAATCTTCCTGATAAGTATCACCAAGGTATTATCAACCGAGATGGTGTTTTACTTCGAGCAGAGCCTTCTGCTGTAGCCCCAGTAGTGTTGATGATTGACAGAGGGCATCGTTTGAATCTAATCGGAGGAAATGATATTTGGAAAAGAGTTTATTGGGACGATAAATTTCTTTATTTGAAAGAAAGTGATATTTGGTTAGTTGAATAATTAAAAAGGCTAGTTCTGTGAATATGAACTAGCCTTTTTAATTTTATTTTTTCAAAGGGGAATCTTTTTCTTTTGCCAAAGCATTAAAAACCAACGTGTCAGCTAAAGCAGGTAACCATTTATTGATAAAAACAGTAAATTTTCCTTGAAGCGTAAGTACTAAATCTCTTTTTCTAGCCTTCACAGCTCGAAGAATACGTTCAGCTACTTCTTCTGAACTCATCATATTTCCTTCATCACGCATCGATTCTCCTTTTGAATTACCATCAGCACCTAATGAAGCGACTCTAATATTTGAAGCTGTGAAACCCGGACAAGCGGTTAACACATGCACTCCTGAATGAAGAAGCTCTGTACGGAGTCCTTCTAAAAAGCCATTCAAGGCAAATTTAGATGCAGAATAGCCAACTCTAACTGGTAAACCTCTGTAACCAGCAATCGAAGAAATCCCTACAATTGAGCCTTTAGTAGCTTTAATATAAGGCAAAGCGTATTTCGTGATATAAACAGTACCAAAAAAGTTAATATCCATTACTTTTCTGATTACTTCAGTATCACAATCATCAAACATAGCTCTCATCGAAACGCCAGCATTATTGATAAGAATATCTATTTTACCGAAAGTTGCTACTGTTTTTTCAACAACATCTTGGTTATCTTTTTCAATACTTACATCAGAAACGATTGGCAAATTTTCGATACCAACAGCATTCAGTTCTTTGCTTGTTTCTAAAAGTGCATCTTGTTTTCTACCAGTAATAACAATTTTGGCACCTTCACGACCAAAGGCAAAAGCCAAAGCTTTTCCAATTCCTGATGATGCACCCGTAATAATGACAACTTTACCTTTCATAATTAAATTTTGTTGCTCTGTCAATGATTTTTTAAAATGATTAGGATACCAACAATGAGCTTTCAACGTATCCTTATTTACTACAAAATTCAACTAAGTTTCTGAAAACTCCTCGTTGATTATCAATAATAATTTTAATCCTTCGTATTTTTGCAAAGTATGAAAAAGAAAAAGAAAGAAAATATCATTTTTGAAAATGTATTAATTGAAAACTTTGCTGCCGAAGCAAAGTGTATAAGTCGAATTGAAGACAAAGTAGTTTTTATAGATGGACCCGTTGCTCCTGGTGATTATGCTGATTTAAGAGTTACCAAATCAAAGTCAAGCTTCATGGAGGCGACAGCTTTTAACATTCGCCCAAACTCACAATATCGTACTCAAACAATATGCTCACATTTTGGCACTTGTGGGGGTTGCAAATGGCAACACATTGATTATCAAACACAATTAACGTTTAAACATAAGCAAGTTGTTGATGCTTTAGAAAGAATTGCTAAAGTAGAATTGCCTGAAATAAAACCAATTTTCCAATCTTCTGAAACATTTTATTATCGTAATAAATTAGAATATACTTTCTCACAAAATCGTTGGTTGACTCAAGCACAAATTGATTCTGGAGAATCTTTCTCAAGAAACGCTTTAGGTTTTCATATTCCTAAACGCTATGATAAAATCTTGGATATTGACCATTGCTATTTACAGCCAGACCCATCAAATGCTATTCGTTTGGCTTTGAGAGATTTTACAGCAGCCCATAATTTAGATTATTATGAGCAAGTTCGTCAAGAAAAAGGAGCTTTAAGAAATCTAATTATCAGAACAGCTAGTTCGGGTGATTTAATGGTTGTGGTACAATTTGCCTATTGCCAACCTGAAGATATTGATTTAGTGATGAACTTTTTGGCTGAAAAATTTCCAGAAATTACTTCTCTAAATTATGTAATCAACACAAAAGGAAACGATACTTTCTTTGATTTAGAAATCGTCAATTTCAAAGGTTTACCTTATATTGTTGAAGAAATGGAAGATTTAAAATTCAGAGTAGGTCCAAAATCTTTCTTCCAAACAAATTCAAAACAAGCGTATGAATTATACAAAATCACTCGTGAATATGCTGATATTCAAGCTAATGACTTTGTATATGACCTTTATACTGGAACTGGAACAATCGCCAATTTCGTAGCCCAACAAGCCAAAAAAGTAATTGGTTTAGAATATGTTGAAATGGCTGTTGAAGATGCAAGAGTAAATTCACAAATCAATAATATTACCAATACAGAATTTTATGCTGGTGATATGCGTAAATTATTGAGCAGCGAATTTGTAAATAAACACGGAAGACCAGACATCGTTATTACAGACCCACCACGTGCTGGTATGGACGAACCAGTAGTTAGAACACTTTTAGAAGCTTCTCCGAAAAGAATTGTCTATGTAAGTTGTAATCCTGCTACGCAAGCCAGAGATTTAGCATTATTAGATGAAAAGTATCAAGTAAGCGCTGTTCAACCTGTTGATATGTTCCCACAGACACATCATGTTGAAAATGTGGTAAGATTAGATTTACGATAATTTCAAATATCAACGTCATAAAAGTAAAAAAGCTACCGATACAAAATCAGTAGCTTTTTTACTTTTATGAATCACTACAACCAAAATATTGGTATTTGTCTAATAATCAGCCTATTATTAAAAATAGTCACTAATCACCAATTACTAATCACTTCATAAGCATTTAAAATGGAACATCTTGATTAGGCAAATTACTTCCAAACGAAGAAGAAGGATTTTGAGATGGTAAGTTATTTATTTTACTTCCTAACATTTTTCCACCAGTTTCAAAAGCTGCCGCAGGATTATCAATTTGTTGGAAAGATTGTAAGCTATCACCCGCATAGCCCATGTAGTCGCCAGCATCTAAATCGCAATACTTGGTGTATTTACCGATAAATCTCAATTGAACAGTATCTAATGAACCCGCACGGTTTTTTGCAATAATCAACTCTCCTATTCCTGCAACAGAATTTCCAGATTCATCTTGCGTAATTCCATAATAATCAGGACGATAAATAAACATTACCATATCAGCATCTTGCTCAATCGACCCAGATTCACGTAAATCTGATAATTGTGGTTTCTTATCACCACCTCTGGTTTCAACCGCACGGCTCAATTGTGAAAGTGCAATTACTGGTACATTCAATTCTTTGGCCAATTGTTTCAATGAACGAGAAATATTCGCAATTTCTTGCTCACGGTTACCAGTACCTTTTCCACCAGAATCTCCTGACATTAGTTGAAGGTAGTCAATCACAATAATCTGAATATCGTGTTGAGCTTTCAAACGACGAGCCTTTGCTCTTAATTCCAAAATTGAAAGTGCTGGAGTATCATCAATAAAAATTGGGGCATTGGTTAACTTTCCAATTTTTGCATGTAATTGTGCCCACTCATGTGGAGCAAGATTTCCTTTTCTTAATTTATCTGATTCTAATTCTGCTTCAGCTGAAATCAAACGATTGACCAATTGAACAGAGGACATCTCAAGAGAGAAAAACGCAACAGCTTGACCGTGGTCAACAGCCGCATTTCTACATGCTGATAAAATTAAAGCGGTTTTACCCATACCTGGACGAGCCGCAATAATAATTAATTCTGTTTTCTGAAAACCAGAAGTAACTCTATCCAAAGCCGTAAAACCAGTTGGCACGCCAGTCAATCCTTCTTTCTGATTTTTCTTTAATTCTAATTCCAATAAAGCAGAACGCATAATTTGCCCCATATCAGAATAATTCTTACGAATATTAGCTTCAGATATTCTGAACAATTCTTGCTCTATTTTATCTAAGAGCATAAAAACGTCAGTCGTATCTTCATAAGCCATTTTTTGAATCTCAGAAGAAACCGTAATCAATTGTCTTTTTAAAGAATGTTCAACAACAATTCTGGCATGAAATTCAATATTGGCAGCAGAATTTACTCTTTGTGTAAGTTCTGCTAAGTATTGTACACCACCTGCTATTTCTAATTCGCCAGTAGTTACTAATTGGTTTTTTACAGTTAATAAGTCAATCGGCTCAGAATTAGCAAATAATTGCGTAATCGCCCCATAAATTCTTTGATGTGCTTCTTTATAAAATGACTCAACTTTTAAAATATCTATTACATCCGTCAAAGCATCACGCTCTAACATCAAAGCACCTAAAACCGCTTCCTCTAAATCTGTAGCCTGAGGTGGAATTTTACCAAGGCCAGTATCCAACCATCTGTTTTGAGCAGATATTCTTCCACCAGCGAAATTTCCGTTTTTCTTAAAATTTCCGTTATTTTGATTTGATAGTTCCATTCTCAATATTCAATCCTTTTATTAGGATATTACAATTCTTTCTAGCAATAAAAAAGAAGATTTTCTATCCGTAACACAATTTTACAAAGAAATTCTTAGAAAACCGAGAAATAAAAAAACTGACATTTCCTAATTTATTGATAATCAAAGTTTAAAAGTAATGTTTGATATTTAATACAAAATTATAAAACAATTGAAGCATTTTTTTATTAAGTTTAGGTAGAATATTAATCAAACTTTAACTATTTCAGATTTGACAGAAAAAATAATTACCTTGGAAGACCTTGAGTTAGTTGGTTTTCTTGGTGTTGAAAACAGCAATATTAAGCAAGTGGCGGCGGCATTTCCTCAGAGTAAAATCATCTCTCGTGGCAATGAAATTACAATCAGAGGCTCACTGCCTGAAATTGTAAGAATAAACGAAATTATGGATTCGCTTATTCAACACTATCAAAAATATGGTAAGATTACCAAGGAGCAAGTTCAATCCTATCTTACTCTTGAAAAAAATCCTTCTACAGAACCTACAGTACATCTTAAAGAAGAAGACGATGTTTTATTGTATGGTACAAAGGGAGTTGTTATCAAAGTAAAAACGCCAAACCAACAAAAAATGGTTGAGGCGGCGGCAAAAAATGATATCGTTTTCGCTGTTGGGCCTGCAGGAACTGGAAAAACATATACGGCTGTAGCCATTGCGGTAAAAGCTTTAAAAAATAAAGAAGTCAAAAAAATCATCATCACTCGCCCAGCCGTTGAAGCAGGTGAAAATTTAGGTTTTTTGCCCGGTGATTTAAAAGAAAAAATTGACCCATATCTTCGTCCAATTTATGATGCTTTAGATGATATGATTCAGCCAGAAAAGCTAAAATACTTTATCGAAAACAGAGTCATTGAAATAGCTCCATTGGCGTATATGCGTGGTAGAACCCTCAATAATGCTTTTATTTTATTAGACGAAGCACAAAATACAACGCCCATGCAAATGAAAATGTTTTTGACAAGAATGGGAATTCAATCTAAAGTAATTATTACTGGCGATAAAACTCAAATTGACTTACCAACAAAGGTGAAATCTGGTTTGGCAGAAGCAAGTAGAATTCTTGACAATATCAAAGGCATTGCTTTCGTAGAGTTAGATGGAAAAGATGTTGTCCGTCACCGTTTAGTTCGTGATATTATCATGGCTTACGAAAAATCTGAAGCTGAAAAATAAGGCTTAAAATTTATATACATACGCAACGGCTTTGATTTGTATTTTGTCAATAATACAAATCAAAGCCGTTTTTGCGTTAGTTCAAAAAATATTCATTATGAAAAAAATACTATCCTCCTTTTTAATACTTATTCCCTCTATCCTATCTGCCCAAGACAAATGCGGAGTAGTAATGAACGACAAAAAGCTTCAAGAAAAGTATAGCAACTGGAATCAAAAAAAAGCAAATTTTGAAGCACAAATTCAAGTAATACAAGCACAAAGAAAAAGTAGTTCGGCAAGAGTCGAAGATAAAATTTATACCATTCCAGTTGTTGTGCACATTCTTCATAACAACGTCAATAATGTAATAGGCGGAGCAAATAATATAAATATTACCGATGCACAAATTAAATCTCAAATTCAAATCTTAAATGAAGATTATCGTCGTCAATTGGGCACTAATGGATACAATATCAATCCAGTAGGAGCCGATATGGAAATAAATTTCAAATTAGCAGACATTGATCCAGATGGTAATTCTACAACAGGTATTACTCGTACTTATGTTAAACAAACAGGGTTCAATTTTGTAGATGACAAAAATCAAATTGCAGAAATTATTCAATGGGACAATGAAAAATACCTGAATATTTGGGTTACTCGTGGTAATAACGGAGTAATTGGCTATGCAAGTTTCCCTTATGATAGTAAAATCGAAGGATTAGGTGCTAACAGTTCAAATATTGCTGAACAAGAATTATTCGATGGAGTAATTATCGACTATAAAAATTTTGGAAATTGTTGCGGTACTTTAAGCCAAACTTATAATTTAGGACGAACTACAACCCATGAAGTAGGTCACTGGCTTGGACTTTTACATCCAAATGGAGATGAAAATTGTGGAACAGATTACTGTGATGATACACCTCAAATTGAAAGTTTGAACTTAAACACAACTTGTGATAGATTGACATCCAATTGTAGCAGTGATAGAATTACTAACATGATTGAAAACTACATGGATTATTCTCCAGACCGTTGCATGAATGTTTTTACGCTCGACCAAAAAAATAGAACTAGAGCGGCCTTGAACTTAAGTATGAAGCGACAAAAATTATTAAATAATGCCGAACCACTTTCAGATACTGAAAAACTACAAGCATCTGTTGAGCCCAATCCAATCAACCCTTCAACTGACGGAAGTATCAAAATAAGAGTAACTTTTAAAGATGAGCAAGATTTAAGTATTCAGCTTTATGATGGCAGAGGCATTTTAATGCAAGAAAAAAATCTTAATAAACAAAAAAGTGGTTTCTATTATTTGAGTTCAGAAGCATTAGCAACAGGATATTACATTGTCAATGTAAAAACTGCTACTGAATATATTTCAAAAAAAGTTTTAGTACAACGTTAATATTGCAATTATTCCAAGAATAAGAAACAAAGCTCTTCACCAGTATGTTACAGCATCATAAGTAGATATTATATCCTTCTTGCTGAATAACAAAAAAGAAAAAACATGGATAAAGTAGAAAAAATCAAACAGGCCTACATTGAGTACTTTCTTGAAAATGGAACTCAACCCCCTTCTGTATTTGCATTCACTAAAAAATTGAAAATGAAAGAGAGTGAATTCTATGAACACTATAATTCATTTGAGCTTTTAGAAAGTGCTATTTGGCTCGGCTTTTTCAATGAAACCAAAAGCAAAATTGAATCCGAAGAAGTATATGTTACGTATAGTGTTCGTGAAAAGCTTTTAGCATTTTACTACACATGGATTGAAGTGCTTAAACAACATAGAAGTTACACATCACAAACTTGGCGACTTATCGACAAACGTAAATTAAAAACGCCTGTTTTCATGACCGACTTGAAAATTGCTTTTAAAGAATTTTCTCATGATTTGGTTTTAGAAGGAAAAGAAAGTAATGAAGTACAGCCTAGAAAATTTATTGATGAAAGATACCCAGATGCCTTTTGGTTACAGTTCTTGATGATACTAGATTTTTGGGTAAAAGATAAAACAAAAGGCTTTGAACAAACAGATGCTATGATTGAAAAATCAGTAAATACTTCGTTTGATTTGATGGCTTCATCTGCCCTAGATTCTGTGCTTGACTTTGCAAAATTCATGTTTCAAAACAGATAACAGGAAAAATATATTCTCAATATTTTATTTACACAAAATACCATAACATATTTGATAAACAACAAGTTAATATTTTAACAAATATATTATTTGGTACTTAAAATAAGAGTATAGATTTTCTCTATGACAATGAAAGAACAAAATTCAATACCAACTTCAAAGGTTGCAAGAGCTACAAAATTCGTAAAGACTGGTGTAAAAATTGGTGGTAATTATTTAAAACATAATGTTAAAAAAATTATTGACCCCAATATTAGTCGTGACGAATTACATCAAGACAATGCTGCTGACATCTACTCCTCTTTGAGCGAGATGAAAGGTTCTGCCCTCAAAGTTACACAAATGTTAAGTATGGACAAAGGAATGTTGCCAAGAGCTTACAGAGAAAAATTTGCTATGTCTCAATACTCTGCTCCGCCCCTTTCTGGACCTTTAGTAATGAAAACTTTTAGGAAACATTTTGGTAAATCGCCACAAGAACTTTATGACACTTTTGACATAAATGCAAGCAATGCTGCCTCAATTGGACAAGTACACAAGGCTACTAAAAATGGTAAACCGTTAGCAGTTAAAGTACAATATCCAGGTGTTTCAGAAAGTATTGGTAGTGATTTAAAAATGATTCGTCCAATTGCAATCGCAATGTTTGGCTTAAATGAGAATGATGTTGATAGGTACATGGGTGAAGTTGCAGAAAAGCTCATTGAAGAAACTGATTATTTATTAGAATTAAAACGCTCTGTCGAAATCTCAGAGGCTTGCGCACACATCGAGTGTTTATTTTTTCCAAAATATTACGCTGATTTATCTTGTGAAAAAATTCTGACAATGGATTGGCTGGAAGGATTTCATTTAAATGAATTTCTGAAAACAAATCCTTCACAAGAAATTCGAAATAAAATCGGTCAAGCACTTTGGGATTTTTATGATTTTCAGATACATACACTTCGCAAAGTTCATGCAGACCCGCATCCCGGAAATTTCTTAATGAGAAAAGATGGGACAATGGGAATTATTGATTTTGGTTGCATTAAAGTAATTAATGATGAATTTTATGATAATTACTTCGCTTTAATCAATTTTGATACTTTGGATGATAATGATAAAACAACAAGAATTTTCAAAACCTTGGATTTCATCACAAAATCCGATTCTGAAAAAGAAGCAATATTTTTTACTGAGCTTTTTAAAGAAATGATTTTTTTACTTGGAAAGCCTTTCGCTGTAGAAGAATTTGATTTTGCAGATGACGAATATTTTGAAAGTGTATATTTATATGCAGAGAAATTACAAAACTTAGATGAACTAAAAAGCTCTAAAGTAGCCAGAGGTTCACAACATGGTTTGTATATTAATCGTACTTATTTTGGCTTATATTCTATTCTTAACGAATTAAAAGCCAAAGTAACGACAACACGCCCAGAATGGCTCAGATCAAACGCATTGAAGGTTTACTAATTTTTTTAGGTGTTATTATAGTCATAAAAATCATATAATAACACCTAAAATTCATACTTAAAATGGTAAGTCTTGATCGTCTTCACTGAAAGATGGAAGGTCTGCTGCAGGAGTTGCAGGCTTACTAGCTGGTGCTGAAGATGGTCTTGAAGAAGCCACTGGAGCAGATGCACTTGGAGCATCACTTGCCAAATCAATTCTGTAAGCTCTTAAATCAGTGTACCATCTTTCATTATATTCACGAGATTCTACACTGAAAGTAACTCTAAGTTTATCACCTAAAGAGAAAGTTTTTAAATCTGCTGATTTGTCTCCCCAAGCAGTGAAACAAGCTTTTTTAGGATATTGGTCTTCAGTTTCAAGTACAAAATCTTGTTTAACCCAAGCTCCATTTTTTCCTTGACCGGTTACTTCATTGAGTACTTTTATCAAATTACCTTCAAATTCTAATGCCATTGTAATATTTTTTTATTTTTTACTTTGTTTGTTATACTTGATTCTCAAAGGTTTAAAAAAGACAAAAGCTAACTTGCCCCTTCACCTTTTGAAAACCTTTGCAATTAAGCAAATTTTCTTTAATTTCGCACCATCATTAGGCAATGTGGTGGAATTGGTAGACACGCTACTTTGAGGTGGTAGTGGGAGTTATCCTGTAGGAGTTCGAGTCTCCTCATTGTCACAAAAAAAGCATCTTTGGAAATTTCCAGAGATGCTTTTTTGTTATTGTTAATCCTAATTATGGCTTAATACTTGGTGCTGGTGGCGGTGTTGGCGCTGCAGCAGGTGATGGAGGTGTCGGTGGACTTGGTGGCTCTGGTGCATCAGGTAAAGCATTAAATGCACTATTAATTTTTGCTCTTACTGAGGCTGGGAGTACTTTATGAATTTCTTTAGCACGTAATTCAATCTCTTTTCCCAAAGCTTCTATTGGTTTCGCTTCTAATTCAATTAATTTACTCAGGCTGTCAATTGGAGCGCTGTTGAAATTCATCCTCTCTCCTATTTTTTCCATTTCATCACCATACTTTTCCATTTGCTGCTCAATCATCTTCATTTCTTTTTCAATCTGATTCATATTTTGTTCAGCATTTTTCCTAGCTTGTGAGTCCTCTTTGTAAGAAATCATCTTTTCAGCAATACTCCCTTGCTTTTCACCTAACTTAGATAACTTATTACTCAATTCTGAAATTTTGATTGAAAAGTTATTCATTGGCTGGCTATGCTCATTTATTTTCTGGCTATAAATAGAAATCTGTTTAGAAAG
Organism: Arcicella lustrica; assembly: GCF_034930985.1. Taxonomy (NCBI): domain Bacteria; kingdom Pseudomonadati; phylum Bacteroidota; class Cytophagia; order Cytophagales; family Flectobacillaceae; genus Arcicella; species Arcicella lustrica. The sequence continues at coordinate 285,837 of NZ_JAYGIM010000009.1, read as the reverse complement.
TTCCTCTATTTTCTTTTGGTGAGGTTCCATTTTCTTTTCAAGAATTTCAATGGCTACTAATTCTTTCGATACTTTGATACTATCTACTTGAGAAAGATGCACCTTTTCTCCATTAATATAGATATTTCCCTTAGAGATATTAAGGTTATTATCAAAGCTATGGTCAATTCTCACAGTCTTATTTAGTTTTTTAGGTGGTTTCGGTGCATCGGCTTTCTTAGGTGGTTTGGGCGCTTGTGGAATCGTTTGTGCATCAGCATTATTAGGCAAATTCATAAATACCAAAGTAGTCAATGCAAATAAAGACATTACAATAATACCAGCATAATTCACTGAATTTGTTTTCTTTACACCTAAAATTCTATGTACTCTTCCTAACAAAGTTTGTTTCTTACCAGCAAAACCCATCGCTAAAGACATATTAGTTTGCTGTTGGAAAATCTCAACTTTGGTTAATGCTTTCGCTAAATGAACTTTATTTCCGCATAACTCAATCGCTAAATCATCACAGCAATTTTCTCTTTCTTCACGAATATTCGCAGAAATCCACCAAGTAGCTGGATGAAAGAAAAATATAATTTCAACCAATGACTGTATGATGTTTACCAAATAATCATGACGTTTGATATGCGCCAATTCATGCGCTAAAACTGCTTCAAGTTCTTTGTTTGACAAACCTGTAATCAAACCAATTGGTAATAAAATAACGGGTTGCAAGAAACCAATCGTCATTGGACTAGTTGCCAAAGAAGATTCTAACAAGTTAATTCCTTTTTTAATATTTACTTTTTCTAAAAGCTGATTAAAAAGTACTAGCGTATCGCCTTGAATGGTTTTGGTGTATTTCCAACGTAATTGTTCTGTATAAAAATAACCACCCATCAACCTGACTGACAAAAATAACATTCCAATCATCCAAGCTGTTACTAATACATTTACATTTTCTGAAAACAATACCTGAAAATCCATCCAAATACTTGTATTTGAAGCAATTGTTGTTGATGTACTTAAATTGGTCTGAGCTATTTTATCGAAAGTAAAATTAGTTTGGGTGATTGATGAAACTGAGTTTTCTTCAAAAACAATTAAAAAAGTAACGATACTTGCAAAAACTTGAAAAAGTAAACTCGCAAAACCAAACCAATATTTCTTAATGGCCGAGTTCTTTGTAAACAAGAAAACTGCTTTTAAAACAATGGCAAGTGCCATTAATTGCCAAACTGAGTGAAGTAATGTCCAACCAACGGCTGACATTACATTTTCTGGGAAAAAATTCAAAATTGAGTTCATTGATTTAGAAAGGGGTTAAATATGAGGTTTGTTAAATTAGGTTTAGGCATTTTGTTCCATTTGAGCAATGAGTTTTTTGATTTCATCTAATTCTTCTTTCGAAGCTTGATGATTTCCCAAAGTTTGCATCACTAATTTCATGGCAGAACCACGAAAAGCAGTATCTACAAATTTGTCAACTAAAAATTGTTGCGTGGCTTCTTCAGTAATTGCTGCTTCATACAAGTGATAACGCCCCTCCTCTATACGTGAAACAATTTTCTTTTCAAACATGATTTGAAGTAACTTCAAAGTTGTTGTATAGCCAATGTCTCTTACTTTCGAAAGTTCATCATTTACTTGTCTGACACTGGCTTGACCCAATGACCAAAGTACTTGAAGAATTTGTAATTCTGATTCTGTAGGTTTGATAGGTTCCATTTCAATAATAATATTTGTTACGAATAATTTCGTAACAAATATACTACGAAAACATTCGTACAAACAAATTTATCTACGAATATTTTCGTAAATAAATTTAAAATGTCATTTATTTACTTTAAACGGTAAATATTCAGGCTGAAATTTATTCAGATTTATCGAATAAAGAAGGGATTGTCAGCGGCTTGGGACGTGGAGGCGTTTCATAAAGTAAAGCTTTGTCCACTTGGTTGATGACAAAAGCCAAATCTTCCGCATTATTTAAGTAATCTAACTCATTAACATCTAAAATCAATAATTTACCATAAGTATAGCTTTCGGTAAAGTTATCATAGTGTCTGTTCAAATCTTGTAGATAATCAATAGAAATATTTGCTTCAAAATCTCTTCCTCTTTTTTTAATTTGAGAAACTAATTTTGGCATATCCGCTTTTAAATAAATCGTTAAATCGGGTGCCTTTACAGAAGTCATCATCAAATCGAAGATTCCTTTATAAGTAAGATAATCGTTTTCTGACATGATTCCGCCTTCGTATAAATTCTGAGCAAAGATGTAAGCATCTTCATAAATCGTTCTATCCTGAATAATTCGTTTATTCGATTGTTGAATTTGTAAGACTTGTTCGTATCTACTTTTCAAAAAATACAATTGCAAATGGAAAGCCCAACGTGGCATATCTCCATAAAAATCAGCCAAATACGGATTTCCCTCCACAGCTTCAAATAATACTTCCCATCCAAAATGATCTGCTAATTTTTTAGCTAGTGATGTTTTTCCAGCTCCGATATTTCCAGTTACGGCAATGTGCATTGTATTTTTATTAAATTGATGAATTTGATTTTATTCGCAAATTTCGGGCTTTTTAGCATCAAAATCAAAAAACGGACTACTCTTCTGAGTATTAAATAAAGCCTTGCGGTAAAATCAAAAAAATAGCCTTCATATCCGAAGGCTACAATTCATTTAATATTTATACTTTTTCAGAAACTTCAATCTTTTACTTACTGCTTTAATCCATTCACGAGCCATCAATTCATGTCCAAAAACAGTTGGATGAATCCCATCCCAAACCCAGTATTCATCTGGTGCATTTTTAAAAGCTTTTTCAAACATTGAAGGATAATCAATCAAAACTGCATCATATTCTTTTGCAAGTTTTTTGACAACCTCGGCTCTAGTGTTCGTTTCTTTTTGCCAAATGTCCCAATTATCTTTTCTACCCTTAATTGCATAAACAAATGGAATACCCAATACAAATAGAATATCCGGGTTGTTTTGTTTACACTGATCAAGTAAATCTCTGTAACCAATTTCAAATTGTTCAAGATTGGGTGCCTCCTCTGGTTTACGAATTAAAGCATTTACATCATTAATACCGATTAACAAACTCAATACATCAGGTTTTAAATCAAGTGTTTCTTCTTTCCAACGTTTTTGTAAATCTGGAATTCTATTTCCACTGATACCTCTATTATAAAAAGTAAATCCCGCTTCAGGAAAATCAGCTCCTATCCTACTTGCTACTCCATAAGCATAACCATGTCCCATAATATGATTGGGGTCGGTATTTCTACCTCTGTTTCCATCCGTAATAGAATCTCCCTGAAAAAGAAAAGTAAGTTTTGTTTCCATCTCAAGATTGCTTGCAGCAACTGAATTAATTTTCAAACCCATCAAAAAGGCAGATATGGCTGAGGATTGTAAAAAAACTCTTCTTGAAAAAATGTTTTTCATAAATAATGGTTTAAAATCTTTATTTACTTTAAAATACAATTTCAGTAAAATGTACTTATCAATCAAAGATTTTGTTTTTTGTTTTCTTTCAAAAGGTTTTTATGATTTCTTTGTTGTACTCAAATGCTATGTTTGAGGCTCAATTATCCAATTATCTATAAAAACATTTTCATTTCAAATCATGAAAAAATTACTATCCGTATTACTCTTTATTTTGATTACCCAGGCAATCCATGCTCAGAAAAAAACGAGTGCTGGCAATCCTGTTTTTCAAGGTTGGTATGCCGACCCAGAAGGAATAATTTTCGACAAAACTTACTGGATTTACCCAACCTATTCAGCCCCTTACGACAAACAAGTATTCTTCGATGCTTTTTCATCCAAAGATTTAGTTACTTGGACAAAGCATTCCAAAATTTTAGATACTTCTAACGTAAAATGGGCGAAACGTGCCGTTTGGGCTCCCTCAATCATTGAAAAAGGTGGAAAGTATTTTATTTTCTTTGGAGCAAACGATATCCAGAGCGATAAAGAATATGGTGGCATTGGCGTAGCTGTTGCCGATGAACCTTCGGGGCCTTTTAAAGATTACCTTAAAAAACCTTTAATTGATAAATTTCATAATGGTGCTCAGCCAATCGACCAATTTGTTTTTAAAGATAAAGACGAGTATTATTTAATTTATGGCGGTTGGAGACATTGTAATATTGCTCATTTGAAAAAGGATTTTACAGGCTTCATTCCTTATGAAGACGGAAGCATTTTCAAAGAAATTACACCAGAAAACTATGTTGAAGGTCCATTTATGTTTAAAAAGAATGGAAAATATTACTTTATGTGGTCGGAAGGTGGTTGGACTGGGCCAGATTATTCTGTGGCTTATGCCATTGCTGATTCTCCTTTTGGTCCTTTTAAACGAATTGGTAAAATTTTACAACAAGACCCAAAGATTGCCACAGGTGCGGGGCATCATTCAGTGATAAAAAATCCTAAAACAGATGATTGGTACATTGTTTATCATAGAAGACCATTAACTGAGAAAGATGGTAATTCAAGAGTTACTTGTATTGATAAAATGTATTTTGATGAAAATGGTTTGATTAAACCTGTCATCATTACCAACGAAGGTGTTGATGGGAAATTGATTAAGTAAGTTGTTAACACCGATTAGAATATCAATTTAAAATATTTTAATCGGTGTTTTAACCCGAAAACTAATAATAGTCATAGTTATTCAAGTCCTTTCGGTCGAATTTCGAGCTTTTCAACAAAAGTTTAAATGTATGAACCTAGAAAGAATTCAAAATACTGATTTATTAGACAAAGTTATTACTGCCAATGAGGCTGCTTTATTTTTTGAAAATGGAATGGTGGTTGGCTCAAGTGGCTTTACTCGTGCTGGTGATAGTAAAGCTGTTTTAAAGGCTTTAGCCGATAGAGGAAAAGAGGCTCAATTAAAAATCACTTTAATTACTGGGGCTTCGTTAGGACATGATATTGATGGTATTCTGGCAGATACTGATATGCTTGCTAAAAGAATGCCTTTTCAATCTGATGCTATTTTAAGGAAACATATTAATGCGGGTGAAGTAATGTTTATCGACCAACATTTAGGTGAAATTGCCGAACTTATCAATAACCATCATCTTCCTGAAATTGATATTGCCGTTGTAGAGGTGGCAATGATTAAAGCCGATGGCAGTGTTGTGCCAACTACTTCTATCGGAAATTCGGCTACCTTTATCCAAAAAGCAAAGAAGATTATCCTTGAAGTAAATCTTACTATTCCTACCAACATTGAAGGTATTCATGATATATTTTATACTGGAGATTACCCTCATCGTGCCATTATTCCTATCACCCAAGCCAATTCTTTAATTGGTACTACCAGTATTCCGGTAGATGTTTCTAAAGTTATCGGTATTGTTTATACGAATGTGGCGGATAGTCCCGCTAGTATAGCTGAACCTGATACAAAAACCATTGCCATAGCCAATTTTTTATTAGATTTCCTCAGAAATGAAGTTAAGCACGGGCGATTAACTACTTCATTATTGCCTTTACAAGCAGGTATTGGCAAAGTTGCCAATGCCATTCTCGAAGGTTTCGTCAACAGTGAGTTTAATAATCTTACGATGTATTCAGAAGTTCTTCAAGACAGTACTTTTGATTTGATAGATGCTGGTAATTTAACTTTTGCTTCTGCTTCTTCTATTACTGTTTCCGAAAAATGTTATCAGCGTATCTTTCAAAACTTTGATAACTATAAAAACAAAATTCTCTTGCGTCCTCAGAACATCAGTAATGCCGCTGAAGTGATTCGACGTTTAGGAATCATTGCTATTAATACGGCTATTGAATGTGATATTTATGGAAATGTGAATTCAACACATGTTTACGGTACTAAAATGATGAATGGCATCGGTGGTTCTGGCGATTTTGCAAGAAATTCCTATCTCTGCATTTTTGTAACACAGGCTGCTTCTAAAGGTGATAATATTTCTCATATTGTTCCGATGGTTTCACATGTAGATCATTCCGAACACGATGTAGATATTATTGTTACCGACTATGGTTTGGCAGATTTAAGAGGTTTAGCTCCTCGTGAGAGAGCTGTAAGAATTATTCAAAACTGTTCACATCCAGATTACAGACCTTATTTATTAGATTATTTCCAACGTGCCTGTCTTCAAGGAGGACATACTCCACATTTACTCAATGAAGCCCTTTCTTGGCAAGCAAGATTGATTGAAACTGGAAGTATGAAGATAAAAACTGAAGATTAATGGCTTATTATCAATAGAATTAATGATTTATTATCAAAAGGCTGTCCAAAAAGTTTTTGAGACTAATTATTATTCTGCGTTCAACCTCACCCCCGACCCCTCTCCTGTTGAGAGGGGAGCTTTGGGAGCTAAAAAGCCCCCTCTTTGCAGGAGAGGGGTTGGGGGTGAGGTTGAACGCAGAATAATAATTGGTTGTTGCACACCTATTGATACAATAAATTTCTGCTTTTATTCCTCTCCTTCCTTCATCACTACATTTAATCTATTAACCTTCCCTAATTTTACCCTAAAGTTTTCAATAGTTTGAGGTTTAAAACCTTTTGCTTCAATGTTTACCCGATACATACCCAAAGCAATAGGTTTTATGATAAAGTTTCCTTCTTTATCACTTTGAGTATTAGTTTTTGTTTTACCATTAAATGTAATTGTTGCTCCTACAATTACATTTCCATCAAGCACTGTACTAATATTTCCTTTTACTTGAGTACTTGTGCTATTGGGTGCATCAATTTTTCTAATATGTTTATAGGCATTATAAAAGTCAGGATTAGATTTCTGAAAAAGAACCGCCAATTTATCTAAACGATTACTTAATAAAGCATCTACTTCTACCATTATTGCTGATATTTTATCTAAATAAATAGATTTTTCAGACCTTATAATTCTGATTTTAGGCAATACTGCTTTAAAATGAAGAATTGCTTGTTCAAAGGCTTCAATTTTTTCAGCATCAATACCATAATCAACAATTGCTTCACGATTTGCTTCAGCAGCTACATAAATATTTTGCATTGTAGGTAAAATCAAATCCTCTCTTAACCTAAATAGTTTAGTGTAAGAATAATTTACCTCTTCCATTAATACTATTTTTTTCTGAGTAGAAGCAAAAGCATAAATAATACCTGCAATATCCGAAGCCATTCTACAGAGATTCTCCTTAACTAATTGCTTATCATTCGTAATACCAGTAGTTTCTTTAATTTGTTGTCCTAAATAGAATTGAATTTCCTCAATTTTTGAGTTGAACAGTGCTAAACTTTCCATAAAAGCTAAATTACTTGATACGATAGTTAAATTGCTTTTACACAATAATTGTACACCTTGGTACATACTTAATTTGGACTCTTGACGTGCTTTCATAAGTGTTTGATTTATATTAAAATTTGATGTAATTCTTAATTAATGAACTATCATTACTTGTTTCAAAACAATTTAACTATTTAATATAAAGCAACTTACACATACTTACATACAATTTTACTTTGTTTGTATTGAATTGCTTTTGGCTTGGTAGTACCTATTATTTATGATAATAGAATTAAAAATTGCTTTGTAATACTATAGCATTGCTTATGTGCAATTATGTTTTGTTTAAAGAAACCCTTTCATTGCTTTTGTGTAATTACACTTTGTTTGATTGCACCATTTTCTTGATTTGATGTAATTACTCTTTGCTTGACTGCACTATTCTAATGATTCTAGGTAATTTTTCACTGTTAGGTTATACCTTTCAAATGCTTTAGTATCAATATTATTTGTTTCATTGTACTGTTTTATTGCTTTAATGTAATTGCTCTTTGTTTAACTATACTTTGTCAATACCTTCTTTTAATTATCTCATGCTTAATTAAATATCTGTATTGTTTGAATAGAATTAAGCTTTGTTTTACTGTCTTCTTTATAAAATTGTTCGTAATCTGTATTTGTTTAATCTATTCATTCTTGAATAAGAATCAATTTTGTTCTTCTAAAATCAAACATAAATAATCTTTATATAAAAATCCATTTTTTTATTCAAAACTTATTAAACGGTATATAATACACTGATTTTCAATAGAAAAACAATAATGAATGATTATTCAATTTATTATTAAAAATAAATTAACTCTTAGTAATTATCAATAATATGTGTAAAAAGTTTCAATAAAAGTATATGCCATTATAGATTTATTTATTCCTTAAAACATTTCAGTATCAAGGATGTTCTAGCTATAATTTCTATTTATAAATATACAATCGGATGTCAAAAAATATCTTAATTATAGGTGCAAGTTCAGGAATTGGAGAAGCTACTGCACAAATATTAAACAAACAAGGCTTTAATGTTTACGATGCCTCTCGTACAGAACCATCAGTAGCAACAGTAAAGCATTTCACTTGGGATGCTCTTAATCCTGATAATACAGTTTTTAATGAACTACCAGATGTTTTAGATGGACTTATCTATTGTGCGGGTACAATTAACTTAAAACCCTTTGCAAGACTTAGTCAAGAAGATTTCAAGAACGATTTTCAAATCAATGTATTAGGTGCTGTTGCTGTTATTCAAGCTGTTTTGCCTCGTCTCAAAAAAAGCAATAGTGCTTCCATCGTTTTATACAGTACTGTTGCTGTTAAAGTTGGAATGGGTTTCCATGCTTCTGTAGCAAGTTCAAAAGGTGCGATAGAAGGATTAACTCGCTCCTTGGCAGCAGAGTTTGCTCCTAATAAAATCAGAGTAAATTGCATCGCACCCTCGTTAACAGAAACCCCTTTGGCAAAAAACTTATTATCAAGCGAAGAAAAGAAAGAGGCATCCAACAAACGCCATCCGATAGGGCGCTTTGGCAACGTATCAGACATCGCAAGCATGACATCATTCTTAATTTCAGATGATGCAAGCTGGATTACAGGACAAGTACTAAACATTGATGGTGGGATGAGCTCAATTAAAACGATGTAATTTTGCCTTTCAAATCAGAAAAGCGTCTTTTCTTATAATTATTACCAACAGCACCAAAGTTTTCCGTACTTTGGTGCTGTTTCTATATTATTAACTAAAACATACATTCTTAAACCCCAAAACTATGAGTGCTTTAATTTTTATAGTGGTTTTTGCCATTCTTGTTATTTTCTTTTCCATTGTCATTGTCAACCAAGGCACAGTAGCAGTTATTACAATTTTTGGAAAATACCAAAGAGTAATGACACCTGGTTTGAATTTTAAAATTCCATTTGTAGAATTTATCTTCAAAAGAATCTCCATTCAAAACCGTTCGATGGAATTAGAATTCCAAGCCATCACTTCTGACCAAGCCAATGTAAATTTCAAAGCGATGTTGGTCTATGCAGTACTGAATCAGGAAGAACAGACGATTAAAAACGTAGCTTTCAAGTACATGGACGAACGTTCTTTTATGCAAGCCCTTATTCGTACTGTTGAAGGAACAATTCGTGCATTTGTGGCAACTAAAAAACAAGCAGAAGTACTCCTTTTACGTGGCGAAATTGTATTAAATGTAAAAAATGAATTAGATGAAACACTAGAACAATGGGGTTATCATTTAATAGACTTACAATTGAATGATATAGCTTTTGATGAAGCAATCATGCGTTCGATGGCACAAGTAGTAGCATCAAATAATTTAAAAGCTGCGGCTGAAAACGAAGGACAAGCCTTATTAATCACCAAAACTAAGTCGGCTGAGGCAGAAGGTAATGCGATTAGGATTTCGGCTGAGGCAGAAAAAATTGCCGCACAGTTACGTGGACAAGGCGTTGCCCTTTTCCGTGAAGAAGTAGCGAGAGGTATGGCAGAATCTGCGAAAGTAATGAATGAAGCAAATTTAGATGCTTCGTTGATACTCTTCTCAATGTGGACAGAAGCCGTAAAACACTTCGCAGAACAAGGACAAGGCAATGTTATTTTCTTAGATGGTTCAACTGAAGGAATGGACAAAACAATGAAACAAATCATGGGCATTCAACAATTGAAAGAAGGAGGAGATTATGTTGCACCTGCTTCGGCTAGTGGGAAGAAATAACAACATGATTATATATTTTTACCGAAAAGCGACAATAAAATGTCGCTTTTTTGTTTAATTTGTAGAAGTTAAAACCCCAAATTAATGCAATTCTCTCATTTACACTGTCATACGCAATACTCTCTCTTAGACGGAGCTTCTAAAATTTCTGGACTTTTTGCCAAAGCCAAAGCCGACAATATGCCTGCCGTAGCCATTACCGACCACGGAAATATGTTTGGTGCTTTTCAGTTTGTGGCAGAAGCAGGGAAACATGAAGGCGTAAAACCAATCGTAGGTTGTGAGTTTTATGTGGTAGAAGACCGTTTTAAAAAGCAATTTTCAAAAGACCAAAAAGATAAACGCTATCATCAATTGATGTTAGCCAAAAATGCCGAAGGATATGCCAATTTGGTAAAACTTTGTTCTTTGGGTTATATCGAAGGACTTTATGGAAAATATCCTCGTATTGATAAATCTCTGATTTTACAATATCACAAAGGACTTATTGCTACTACTTGTTGTATTGGAGCGTCTGTTCCTCAAGCAATTCTGCGTGGAAGTGAAGAAGAAGCAGAAAAAGAATTCAAATGGTGGCTGGATATTTTTGGGGAAGATTATTACGTAGAAGTACAAAATCACCAAATTCCCGACCAATTAAAGTGTAATGAAGTATTACTAAAATTTGCGAAGAAGTATAATGTAAAAGTAATTGCTTCGAACGATTCACATTATTTAGACCAAAAAGATGCCAACGCACACGATATTTTATTGTGTATCAACACAGGCGAAAAACAAGCAACACCTACTTACAAAGATGTTGACGATGGCGAGTCGGTAAAAGGAAAGCGTTTTGCCTTTTATAATGATGAATTTTACTTCAAGAATACGCAAGAAATGACCAAACTTTGGTCGCATATTCCTGAAGCCATTGATAATACGAATGAAATTGTAGGCAAAATTGATACACTTCGTTTGAAACAAGACATCATGTTGCCTAATTATGAAATCCCTGTTGGTTTTGTTAGTCAAGATGATTACTTGGAACATCTTACTTGGGAAGGAGCAAGAAAACGCTATGGCGAAGCTTGGGAAAGTATAGAAGTAAAAGACCGTTTGAGTTTTGAATTACATACCATTCGCACGATGGGTTTTGCAGGTTACTTCTTGATTGTATCCGATTTTATCCGTGCTGGTCGTGAATTGGGCGTTTTTGTAGGGCCTGGTCGTGGTTCTGCGGCGGGTTCTGTGGTTGCTTATTGTATTGGCATTACTAATATCGACCCGATTAAGTACAATTTACTTTTCGAGCGTTTCTTGAATCCAGACCGTAAATCAATGCCCGATATTGATACGGATTTTGACGATGAAGGTCGCCAAAAAGTGATTGATTATGTGGTAGAAAAGTACGGAAAACAGCAAGTAGCACACATTGTTACTTATGGCACAATGGCGGCAAAAATGTCTATCAAAGACGTTGCCCGTGTGATGGATTTACCTTTGAATGAATCCAACGAATTAGCCAAATTAGTGCCTGATAAACCCGGTACGAATTTAAACAGAGTAATGAATGCCCCATTAGTGGGTGAAAAATCGCTTGCTGAAAAAGAACAGTTCCAAGCAGAAGATATAGAAAATGTAAAAAAACTTCGTGAAATTCGTCGGGAAGGTTCTTTGCGTTCAAAAGTATTAGAGGAAGCTTTGGTTTTAGAGGGTTCTGTGCGTGGTACAGGTATTCACGCCGCTGGGATTATCATCGCTCCAAAAGATTTAACAGAAATTCTTCCTGTGGCTACTTCAAAAGAAGTAAACCTTTTGATTACACAATTTGAAGGAAGAATTATTGAAGATGCAGGTGTTATTAAAATGGACTTTTTGGGTTTGAAAACCCTTTCCATTCTTAAAGAAGCACTCAGACTCATCAAGCAAAACTACGGTGTAGAAATTGATTTAGACAATATTCCGCTCGATGATGTAAAAACCTATGAATTATATCAGAGAGGTGAAACAAACGCTACTTTCCAGTTTGAATCTGCTGGGATGCAAAAGCACTTATTGGACTTAAAGCCTGACCAATTTTCGGATTTAATTGCCATGAACGCCCTGTATCGTCCCGGGCCAATTGCTTATATTCCAAACTTTATTGCTCGTAAACATGGTCGTGAGGAAATCACTTACGATTTGCCCGACATGGAAGAGTACTTGGCTGATACTTATGGTATTACGGTTTATCAAGAGCAAGTAATGCTTTTGTCTCAGAAATTAGCAGGTTTCTCGAAAGGTGATGCCGACGTTCTGAGAAAAGCAATGGGTAAAAAAGACCGCTACACACTTGATAAAATGAAAAGTAAGTTTGTGGACGGTGCAAAAGCCAAAGGACATCCCGAAGACAAACTCAATAAAATCTGGACTGACTGGGAAGCATTTGCTCAGTATGCTTTCAACAAATCTCACTCTACTTGTTATGCTTTTGTAGCGTATCAAACTGGTTATTTAAAAGCCCATTATCCATCAGAGTACATGGCGGCAGTAATGTCAAACTCTTTGGGGAACATTGAAAAGATTACTTTCTTCATGGAAGAATGTAGGAGAATGGGCTTGCCAGTATTAGGACCAGATATTAATGAATCTTATCGTTCTTTTGCGGTAAATAAAAAAGGAGAAATTCGTTTTGGTTTGGGAGCTATCAAAGGAACTGGCGATGCTGCGGTTGAAAGTATCATTGAAGAAAGAGATAAAAATGGTGCATATAAAGATATTTTTGATTTCGTAAAAAGAGTAAACCTCAGAACCGTTAACAAAAAGACTTTAGAAAGTTTGGCTTATGGCGGAGGATTTGATTGTTTCGAAGATATTCACCGTGCAATTTATTTTGCTGATGTTGAAGGAAGTAACTTCATCGAAAAAATCATTCGTTATGCCAACAAAGCAGTTGAAGTAGCGGCTTCTGCTCAAGGTTCGCTTTTTGGTATGCTTGGCGAAGGTGGTGGTGGCGAAATTGCAACACCTAAAATTCCCAACATTGAGAAATGGGGACAAATGGAGAAGCTTAAATTTGAAAAAGAAGTTGTAGGAATTTATATTTCCGGACATCCATTAGATGAGTATCGTCTGGAATTAGAAAGTTTCTGTACTTGTACTTTAGACAGAGTTATGGAACCGATTTTTAGAGGTAAAGAAGTTTCTGTAGGTGGCATTGTTACAAAAGCGATTGAAAGATATTCTAAAAATGGAAATCCATTTATGCTTTTCACTTTAGAAGATTATAATGGAAGTTATGAATTTGCTTTGTTTGGCGAAGATTTTGTAAATCTTTCTAAATATATTGCTACTGACCGTTTTCTTTACATCAAAGGGCAAATCAAAAACCGTTGGGGACGACAAGATGAATGGGAATTTAAACCTGTTTCGATTCGATTGCTATCAGAAATTAGAAATCAGTTTTCTAAAGAATTAAAAATCAACATAGGGTTACAACAAGTTAATGCTGTCTTTATTGAGCATCTCAACAAATTGATAACCTTAAACCAAGGTACTTGTAATTTGACTTTGACAGTTTACGACCCCGAAGACAAAGTGGAAGTAACCATGTTATCGAGAAAAAATAAAATTTCACCAAGCAATGAATTCTTGAATGAATTACAATTAATTCAAGGACTTACTTATAAATTAAATTAGTTGTGAGTTAGTGAATTGTGAGTTAGTGATTTTTTTGACACAATCACTAAATCACAATTCACTCATTCACAATTACTCTCATAAACCTCAAAATCAATATGATTAAAAGATTTTTTGCTATTGCTTTATTAGGCTATTTTTCTTTTGCTTGTAGTTCTGGAAAAAAGGCTTTAGAACAAGGAAATTATGATGCTGCGGTAGAAACAGCTATTGGAAGATTACAGAAAAGTCCGACGAATACCAAAGCTCAAAAAGTATTAAAAGAAGCATTTCCTGCTGCCGTAAACTTTCATCTTTCAAAAGTAGAGAACTGGAAAAATTCTCAAGAACAATTCCGTTGGGAACGTGTTGTGGCTGAATACAAACAAATTCATGCTTTAACAGACGAATTGGTGAATTGCCAAGCTTGTTTAAAAGTAACAGGTACTCCCAGAAGATACTTTGACGATTTGCAAACTGCTAGGATTTTAGCGGCTGATGAACGTTATGCTGTTGGGCAATCTGCTTTAAAGCAAGCTTATGATAACCGCCAAGCGGCAAAAGATGCTTTTTATAATTTCTCAGTCGTAGAAGAATTAATTCCTACTTATAAAGACATCAAATCTAAACTTGATGAATCTTATGAATTAGCCAGTATAGATATTGTAGTCGAACAAGTAAGTGTACATTCTCCAACTTATGCGTTAAGCAATGAGTATTTTCAAGGGAAAATCAATGAATTTCTTCGTACTAATCCAAAGTTAAATCAATTCGTCCGTTTTCATTCTCCTGAAATGGCTGAACAAAACAAGCTAAAACCTGACCAAATTATTCGCTTACAATTTGATGATTTTATTGTTGGACAAACTTATGTTGAAACCAATACGAATACTGTTACCAGTAAAGACAGCGTAAAAGTTGGTGAAACAACAGTGAATGGAAAGAAAATTGCTGTGTTCAATAAAGTAACGGCTAAATTAACACAATCCAGAAAAGCAGTTACTTCTAAAGGAATTTTAGATTTCCAAGTGATTGATTTTAAAACCAAACAGAAAATCTATCAAGATAAAATCGGTGGTGAGTTCGTTTGGGTGAATGAATGGGGAAATTTTAACGGTGATGAAAGAGCTTTAACCAAACAGCAGCTTAGTCTTACCAGAAACAAAGAGCTTTTACCTCCGCCTCCTCAGCAATTATTTACGGAATTTACCAAGCCTATTTACGACCAAATTACCCGTAAAATAAAAAAATACTATGAAAATTACTGAAATTTATAGTATTAAATAATTGAATATCAAGACAAAACTGTAATTCTCTCTTGTTTCAATAAAACACAGGAACTAAGATATTACGACATTTTGTTCTAACTTTGAAAAAAGAAATTAACTTAATTAAAAAATAAAATGGGAAAATACGTAGTAGCAACCGATGATAATTTTCAAGAATTAATCAATTCAGATAAACCAGTTTTAGTGGATTTTTGGGCAGAATGGTGTGGACCATGTAAAATGATTGGACCAATCGTTGAAGAATTAGCTGGTGATGTAGAAGGACAAGCAATCGTTGCTAAAATGGACGTTGATGCTAATTCAACTGTTCCTTCAACTTTAGGAATTCGTTCTATTCCTACATTATTGATTTTCAAAAATGGTGAATTGAAAGAAAGATTAGTAGGTGGAAATATTCCAAAAGCTGTTTTATCACAAACACTTTTGAAACACGCTTAATACTTTGAGTTCATGAGCTTAAAGTTTATGAGTTTAGAGTTCATAACTTTAAAAGTCGGTCAAATCGATAATCAATTTGACCGACTTTTTTTTATGTCTATCGTGATTAAAAACTCTAAACACATAAACTAATAAACAATTACGCTTACCTTCTCTAAATCCACATTCTAATAAACCTTAAACTTATAGAATCATCAGCTCCAAAACATATATTCTCATAAACCATAGACTCATTAACTCCATAACACATATTCTCATAAACCTTAAACTCATAGAATCTTAGACACTTTCCAAAATCACTTCACAAGCTTTTCTGATTTCTTCTTCTGTAATAATCAAAGGTGGTGCGATTCTCATAGAATTATCACAAAACAAAAACCAATCTGTTACAACACCTTTTTCAATCGCTCGGTCAATAATAGGTTTTAAAGTATCAAAATCTTCAAACTCTACCGCCATCATCAAACCTTGATTTCTAACTTCTTTGATTTTATCGTGAATCAATAAAGATTTAAACAGCTCTGCTTTAGCTTTTACTTCTGCTAAAAGATTTTCTTCCAAAATAATTTTTAATGTTGCCAAAGAAGCGGCAGCACTAACTGGATGTCCACCAAAAGTAGTGATATGACCTAGGATTGGATTATTTTTAAACACACCCATCACTTCATGATTGGCAATAAAAGCACCAATTGGCATTCCTCCGCCCATTCCTTTGGCACATAATAATACATCTGGATAAATCCCAAATTGTTCAAAAGCCCAGAAAGTGCCTGTTCTACCAAATCCACTTTGAATTTCATCTACAATCAACAATGTTTTGGTTTCGTCACAGCGTTTTCTTAAAGCCAAGAAATAGTCTTTGCTCGGAATTCTTACTCCTGCTTCTCCCCCAACGATTTCTATAATAATCGCTGCCGTTTTTTCTGTAATAAAAGCTATATCTTCTATTACTCCATGACGAATATTTCTAATTTCTGGCAACAGTGGACGAAAATTTCTTTTAAAATTCTCGCTTCCTGATAAAGATAATGCTCCTTGTGTAGCTCCATGATAAGCATTAAAACATGAAATGATTTCCTGACGACCAGTATAACGTTTTGCTAATTTCATTGCTCCTTCCACGGCTTCAGTTCCTGAGTTCGTAAAGTAAACATTATCCAAAGGTTGAACATTTTCAAATTGAGGAATAAGTGTTTTTACTAAAGCCTCCGCCAATTCCACTTGTGGACTTTGTACATATTCACCATAAACCATTAAATGCAAGTACTTATCTACTTGATTTTTAATCGCTTCTACTACTTTCGGATGACGATGCCCTACATTCGAAACACCAATACCTGAAATCAAATCCATGTATTGTTTTCCGTCTTTTCCGTACATATAAACGCCTTCTGCTTTCTCAATTTCCAAACCCAGTGGAAAATCAGAAGTTTGGGCAACATTTTTTAAGAATAATTCTCTATGTGTAATCAAGTTTTTGTAATTTAATTGATATTAGCTTCTCATAGCTTTAAGCAATGAGCCTTGAGCTATGAGATTTTAGATTTCAGTAAACACAAAATTACAATTCATTCATCATCATTTAACTAATAAATCAATGAAAAAACATTTCTTACTTTTATTAATGCTCTGTTCAATCAGTTCTTTTGCCCAAGAAAAGACTGAATCAAAACTTAATACTCCTGTTCTCCCTCCTCCTGCTCCAGTTGTTACAAAACATCAAACTATTATTAACGGTCAAGCGATTTCATATACTGCCACTACTGGTTATATGGTTTTAAAAGATGAAGCTGGCAAAGCTAAAGGCAATGTATTCTTTATTGCTTATACCAAAGATGGCGTTACTGACATTACTAAACGACCTATCACTTATACTTTCAATGGTGGGCCAGGTTCTGCTTCGGTTTGGTTGCACATGGGTGCGATTGGTCCTAAAAGAATCTTAATGTCCGACAAAGGTGATGCTTTAGCACCTCCTTATAAATACATTAATAACGAATATTCTTGGTTAGATAAAACTGATTTGGTCTTTATCGACCCAATTAATACTGGTTACAGCCGTGCAGTACAAGGCGAAGACCCGAAACAGTTTTTAGGATATGTAGAAGACATTGAATCTGTCGGTGAATTCATTAGATTATACACTGTAAAGAACGGTCGTTGGTCATCTCCTAAGTTTTTAGCTGGCGAAAGTTATGGTACTACTCGCTCTGCGGGACTTTCGGGTTACTTACAAGATAAATTCAATATGTATATCAATGGTATTTCTTTGATTTCTTCGGTGTTGAATTTCCAAACGATACTTTTCGATAAAGGAAATGATTTACCCAACATTCTTTATGTGCCTACTTATACCGCAATGGCTTGGTATCACAAGAAAATCGCTAAAGAATATCAAGGAGACTTACAAAAAACTTTGCGTGAGGCAGAACATTTTGCTTTAAATGAATATGCTACCGCTTTAATGAAAGGAGATTTATTGCCAGAAGACGAAAAACAAAAGATTGTACAGAAACTAAGTAAACTTACGGGTATTTCAGACACCTTTATTAAAAATGCAAACCTTCGTATTGAAATTAGTCGATTCACAAAGGAATTATTGCGTGATGAAGGCAAAACTGCTGGACGTTTAGACGGTCGTTTTACGGGTATTGATTTTGATAATGTGGGTGAACGCTATGAATTCGACCCAAGTTTAGATGCTACTATCTCTGGCCCATATTCTACGACGGTGAATAACTATTTACGTCAGGACTTGAAGTATGAAAACGATTTGCCTTATTTGATGTTGACGGGACGTGTTCAGCCTTGGAATTATAATAATGTACAAAACAAGTACTTAAATGTAGCAGAAACGTTAAGACAAGCGATGGCAAAAAACCCTTATTTAAAAGTATGGATTCCTTCGGCTTATTACGATTTGGCAACGCCCTATTTTGCGGCCGAATATGTAGTTTCACACATGGGTTTGCGACCAGAACAACGTAAAAACGTTAAGTTTACTTACTTTGAATCTGGACACATGATGTATATTCATAAAGCTTCATTGATTAAACTCAAAAAAGAAGCCGATGAGTTTTATGATGAGACTTTAAAGTAAAAACAAGAGTCATTCTGAATTTTTCTTAGAATAGAGACTTATATAAAATTAAAACAAGATAGCCTCGGAGAGGTGAAATATCGGTAGTAGAAGCATTTATGGTAAAACATCTCCTTCAAGCCCCATCGGGGCGGGATATTTCGCCCCGATGGGGCTTGAAGGAGTTAAAACAAGATATATCTACCGATATAGTGTTCCTAACGGAACTATAATCAAACAAAAAAGCGGTCAAAATTAGTTTTTCGACCGCTTTTTTGTAATTTTAAAATTCGGGATGATTCATGTTTATAATAAATAATACTTTCTTTTATGTTTTCATTTCCCAATTCCGAAGGAATGAAAGGATTATAGCAATAAATTAAATTTTCTCAGCAAATCTCAATCCCAAATAATTGCTCTTTAATTTAAAATCCCGAAGGGATGAAAGGATTATAGTAATAAATTAAATCTTCTCAGCAAATCACAATCCCAAATAATTGCTCTTTAATTTAAAATCCCGAAGGGATGAAAGGATTATAGTAATAAATTAAATCTTCTCAGCAAATCACAATCCCAAATAATTGCTCTTTAATTTAAAATCCAGAAGGGATGATATGTTTATAGCAAAAAATTAAATCTACACCACAAATCAGACCCGAAGTGGGTCTTACAGAATAGCTTTTCAATATAGATAAAGACCACTTACACTTTAATCCTAATTCAAATTAACTCCTGATTTATAAAACTTTTACAATAACTTTCAACTTGCCATGTTGTCATATTTTGAATAGTATCTTTGGTAACTTTATCAAAGACACAATCCGACCATGTTTTTTTTAAAAGTTTTAATCTTGGTGGAGATGTTTTTTCCCAACATATTTCTGCGTATTTTAAGAAATAAAAACCATCTTTAAATTTTTTATATCTAAATAATATTTCAGCAATCCAAAAGCTTGCATAACCGTTATTTAATGTTGAATCATCATAGTTTTCATTTAGTAATTTTTTAAAAGAAATACAATAACAGTATAAAGCATCATCATATCTTCCGATTAACTCTAAACACTTCCCTACATTTCCATACAATTGACTGCTAAATTCAAAGTTTATTTGATCTCTATTTATCACTTTATCTAGACTTTCATTTTGCAGAAAATAATCAAGTGCTTTTTTTATATCATTTTCATTTTTAGAGTCTCTTAATGACAATGCTAGATTATGTCTTAAACTAAAATTGTCTGTTAAACTAGATTCTTCAAGTAAGAACACCCCTTCTTCTGCTATGGCAATTGCTTCATTAAATAATCCTTGATACCAAAAAAAATAACACTTTTGACTACAAAATGCTAAGTAGTGTATACTTTTACCTGCTATGATCTTTGAATATTTATTCAAGTTTGTACTACATAAATCAAATTTTCCAATTTGTGTTTGTATAGTTGTTAAGGTTATAAATTGAGAATGAAAGTAAGGATATTCTTGACTTATTGCATCATTCCAGTTTAATTTATTATACAATAGTTCTGCAACTCTCAGATATTCTTCTAAAAAACCAGCAGTTATGATTGCATGCCTAACTTCCTCCAAAGAGATTAATGCAGATTTAAAATCATTTTTATTTATTTGCAATTCAATTTTTAAAGTCCAATTTTGAAATTCACTTATGGTTAAATTTGAATTTAGTTTTGGCTTTAATATGTATATGAATTTATCGTAAAATTTAACAAACAATGTTATAAACTTAGCCCTTTCATTCCTATGATATTTTGTAAGAACAAATTCTTTAACTAAAGGATGAAGCTCTATTTCTCCATCGCTCAATGTCTCAATTAAATTTAAATTTTTTAAAACTCGTAAAGATTTAATGAACTGATTTCCATTCAATTCGCTATCTAATATATTCCTTAAGTTTTCTTCATTCTCAGGCTTAACAGTTTCAGACAAACCCCTAATTAATAGTTTTTGTTTATCATTTAGGGAATTCCAAACCTCATTCAATATCTTTTCAGACAAAATTGCTGAAAAATTATCCTCGTTAAAATTTGATTTATTTTCAATTGAATTAATAAAATTATTTACTGTTTGAATTCCTCTTATTGCTTGACCTGCAATCAAATTTAACCAAAGTGGGTGACCTTTAGTTAACTTATGAGCTCTTGAGCTTAAAGTTACCATTTCAGATTTTGATATTGGAATTTTATAAAATTCAAATAACTTCTCGCATTCAGTTTCTAAAATACCTGATAATGAAATTTGATAAAAATTAATACCTGCTTCTCTTATAAATGGTCTACATGTAAAAATAAATTTTGAATTATGATTTTTATTCAAAATTTGTTCAAAAAAATAACTTAAACTTCCAGTTGGTTTGAATGTTACCAAATCTATATAACTATCGACATTATCAAAAACAAAAATTATTTTTCTATCACCTAAATACTCAAAAAAAACATCAACTAAATCATGATTACTAATAGTTTCAAAAGTAGCAATATCAAACTTATCAGTTAGTCTTTGAATAATAGATAATAATTTGGTCTGAAATCTATTTGTTTCCTCTTTGAAATCTCGCCAATCAGCAAATTCAAATTTGCTTGAATCAAAATGATTTCTTAAATAATGAGCTGCTAAAGCTGATTTTCCTTGCCCCCCAATACCTGTTATAAAAATTACTTTAAAATTATCATTGCCTATATTTCTTAACTCTTTGCTTCTGCCAACCCAATATTTATTACTTGGGGGAGAATCAAAATCAGTTGTTTTTGAAAGTTTGATAATTTGATTTGGAGAGTTGCTGCTGTTACCTTTTAGTTCGCTTTCAATCTCTTCAAAATAAGTTGTTTGATCTACTTTAATTTTGATTAATTTATCTAGAAGCTCATCAAGTTTATTATAATCTTCTATGATTATTGGTGTAATTTTATTGGGCCAACTTTTATTCTTTTGAGTAGTAATAATAAAATGCTCAGGATTAAAACCTGAGTATATATTACTTATATAATCTAATACATAATTTATGTATGGATCATTTAAGCTAAAACCTAAAAATAAAATTGATTTGTCTGATACTATTTTCTTAAACTCAAAAATAGAAGATTTTTCCACAGTTGAATATAAATTTTCATATTCAGAAGGAAATAATATACATTTATCAGGTTCATTTATATCTCCATGTATTTTATAAATATATTTATCATAATCAGACAATTTTGCAACTTTAAAAGTATTAGTGTAAACAATTTTTTCAAAATCTGGAAGGGCTTTTTCTAATAATTCATCATAGTTGGTAGTAATAATTCTATTGGATAATTCACCAATTTTTTTGTGAATTATTGTTGGCTTACAATTAGCATATTTAATCAATTCTTGGTAAAATACTTCAATAGACTCTGTCTTTAGATGATTTATTTTATTCAAAATTTCGATTGGAGTTAAAACATCATCTTTTAGTGCATTCTTAAACTTTTCACTTTTTTCTTCTTTTGATCCATATTAAAGCGTGAAATTATGTTATATATATTTTCTTAAACTTCATCAATAACACTGTCTTAACTTAGTAAAAACAACTTTACATTTATAAGCTAAGGGTTAACTTTTAGAAGTTATGAACTTCCTTCATTCTACAAATCTTCAATTTCCCCAACAATAATCAAAATTTCACCCAACAAACTTTTCCTTTTTTTATTATACGGTAAAAATTAAAGCTTAATCAATTAATAATAAACTATTTACCAAAAACAACAATTACCAAAAGACAAAAAACAAACCCAACCCACACCAATTCCTCAAAGCCAGCGATTGAAATCGCTAGCTTTGGAAAAGGTTATATAATTACACTTCTGATTTACTCTTTTAGCGCTACAACAAGCTTATTCACAACTCCTCTTTTTACTAGGTAATTCAGTTCTGTGTGACTTTGATAACCTGTTGCTTGTACGTTTACTTGATATTTGCCGTAGCTAATGGGCTTGAAGTTAAAGTTTCCTTCGGTGTCGCTTATGGCTGAGTAGTTAGTTTTGCCTGTAAGAATGATATTGGCTCCTTCAATGACTGTTCCGTCTTTTGCGCTACTAATATTTCCTTTAATTTGTGTGGTTGTCTTGGTAGGAGCATCTACATGTCTGATACTTTTGTAGGCATTTACAAACTCAGGATGGGCTTTGGTGAAAAGTGCCAACAATTTATCCAGTCGATTTTTCAATAATTCGTCGGTTTCTTTGAAGAGATTGTTTAGCGAAATAACCACACTTGATTTTTCTGACTTTGTCATCTTCGTTGAGGGCAGTGCATTTGTATAAGCACTAATGGCATCGGCAAATTCTTGTAATTTGATGGCATCTATGCCATAACTACCCAAAGACGCTAGATTTGCCTGTGTGGCATTGAAGATAATTTTGACGGTTGGGATAATTAAATCTTCTCTGAGTCTCCTAATCTCATTATAAGTATAATTTACCTCTTGTTTTAGTACTTCATTTTTAACAACATTGGCATAAGCAAAAACAAATCCTGCGATTTCCGAGGCAACAGTACAAAGATTATGTTTGGTTACCGTTTTGTCGTTTGTAATTCCACTGGTATGTTTTATATCAGTGGAGACAAAATTGAGGATGTCGCTAATTTTAGCATTTAATTCGTTGAGACCTTCTGTAAAGGCTGCATTGCTTGAAGTAATTGTAGGGTTGTTTGAGCACAACAATTGTACGCTTTGGTACATGCTTAATTTGGATTCTTGTAACGAGGTCATAAGAAATGGGGGTTTAAATGTTTAAAAAATTGTAGTCTTTATTGTTATTGATTATTTATCTTTTTAAAAATTTTGTAGCGTTAATTTCTTTCAATCCCTTCATTTCTTTATGTAGCCTGTTTATTTCATTAAAAGGTAAAACTGTTGTATCTCATTAGCGCTGTTATTCAAAAAAGCTATTTGTTTCACTAATTTTTAAGTGGTTTTAGCATAGTTCTTTAAGGTTCTTGCAGATTATTCTTTACTCTTTGCTCCATCATTTGAGGGCTTCACAAAACACTTTCCCATCATTACACAATCATTTGAGGACTTCACAAAATACTTTTCCATCATTACACAATCATTTGAGGACTTCGCAAAATATTTTCCCATCATTACACAATCATCTGAGGGCTTCACAAAATATTTTCCCGCATTTGCACAATCATCTGAGGGCTTCACAAAATATTTTCCCATCATTACACAATCATTTGATGCTTTGCTCCATTATTAGCGGGTTTCACAAAATCATTTCCCGCTCTTGCTTCATCATTAGCGGGCATTTCAAGATTATTTCCCGTCTTTGCTTCATCATTAGCGGGCTTCACAAGATTATCTCCCGCTTTTGCTTTATCATTAGCGGGCTTCACAAGATTATCTCCCGCCTTTGCTTCATCATTAGCGGGCTTCACAAAATTATTTCCCGCTCTTGCTTCATCATTAGCGGGTTTCACAAAATTATTTCCCGCTCTTGCTTCATCACTAGCGAACTTCACAAGATTATTTCCTGCCTTTGCTTCATCATTAGCGGGCTTTACAAGGTACTTTTGTGTACTTGTTTCTTAATCTTTTGGCTTTATTGGGTTATTAAATAGGCTTTTCCACATTCTCTTTTTAAGGTATAAGTTCTGATGGATGACTATTAAAATTTTATCTATTTCAAACTTAATTAATAGACAGATAAACTCAAAGTAATACTCAGAAAACTTATTAAACGGTAAATTTTTCGGGGGAATTAGTCCTAGAATTGGTTTTTGGGGGATAGGAAAAAAACCTCATCCCCCAGCCCCTTCTCCTGTTGAGAAGGGGAGCATACTTTGGGGTCGAAAGCTCCCTTCTCAACAGGAGAAGGGCTGGGGATGAGGTTTAATTTTTCAACAAAAAAATACCCTTCTCAAACAGAGAAGGGCAATAGTTATAACAGGATATTGATAAGAGATAATGCTTTCTGAGCTATTCAATATTAATTTTTATTTAATTGATACTTTAAGTAAGGAATTTTATTAAAAATCTCCAAATTCCTCCACTAGATATTGTTGAACGATGGTAATATCCCCTTTTGATGTTAAATCTGGTACGTTTTCTTCAACGGGAACAGTGATTACTTTCTTCTGATTTTCTCTTGCCATTTTCATTACTGCACTTGGCAATTCACGTTCGTTACGTACTGGGTTAAAAGGTTCTTTACTTACATATTCCAAAATATCATCATAATTAAAATGGAATACATTCATGTTTACACCAATCTTTCCATTTTTATCTCTAGCAGATTCTATTTGTTCATCATTTGGTTTTTCAATGATTTCTACCAAATAGCCTTCTTCATCGGCTTTAATTACTGCAAATGCTTTTACTCTTTCTGGTGCTACGCCTAAAGCGATACTTTCATAAGATACTACTGCATTTTGAACAGGGTTTTCTCTTAATAGCGTAAGTACTTTTACAGAATAAAGATTATCTGAATTACAAACGGTAAACCTTTCTCCTTTCCATTCAGGCGTTTGCTCTAAAGCTTGTTGGATAGCATCGGCAGTACCAGCGGGTTTCTCACGGTCGGGAGCGATTTGCTGAGTAGCATATTTAAAAGTAATTCCCCAAGCTTTATTTTCAGCAACCAATTGATCGTAATAAGGCTTGGTAACGTGGTCTTTTGGGTTCTTTAAAATCAAAACTTCTGTATAACCTGCACGATGAGCGTTATAAATTAAATAATCCATAAATGGGCGACCATCTTTTCCTACACCAATCATTCCTTTCGGAAGTGTATTTGCTTGTTCAACTAATGTAGAATCTAAAGTCTCTGTGCCTTCTGCTTTTTTCATTCTTGACGACATTCCGCCCGCCATGATTAATAATTTTGCCATTTAAAGATTTTCGTTTTGCTAGTTGGGTTAATTTTCAAAGCTTGTGCCTTCGTCTATTTGAATAACATAAGCCTTGCCTCCTTCTTTTTCAATACTTTTAGCAACTTCTTCAGGGTTTTCTGGTGCATACACAAACATACATCCACCACCACCAGAACCATTTATTTTACCTCCAAATGCTCCTGATGCCTTTGCTGCTGCTAACATGCTATCAATTTTAGGAGTTGATATTTTTAATAATGCTTGTAAATTTAACTGATGTTGATTTAATAATTCACCAAATCTTTGATGATTCAATGTTTTAGCTTTTAATAGTGCCAATGCTTCAATCAAAATCTCTCTATTATCAATATTGGCTTTTATTAAATCTAGTTCTTCTTTCGTAATTAAAGAAGCAAATACTTTAGTGTCTTCTTGCTGAACGCTAAATAAAGAAAATTCGGGATAGGCTATTTTAATTTTCTCTACAGCTTCTAAAACACCATATTTTACTCTTTTTAAAATACCTACTGTATCTTTTGGTTCAAGTGAATCGCCTAAAACAAAGCTACCAAATGCTGGTTTTAGGGTCTCAACCTTAATTGCTGGCGTTGATTCCAGATAAATAACATTCCCAACTGCGGTTGAGTAATGATCCATCATTCCTCCTGCTTCGTTAAACTCTACTACTTCAGCTCTATAGGCAATTTCAGCAATATCATTGGCTGAAAGAGGATTGGGTTCATCAGCAATTCTTGATAAAAAATGAATCCAGTTCGCTAATAATGCAGAAGAACTTGATGTTCCTGAATTAATGGGAATATTTCCTTGAACTGTACATTCTAAACCTTTTTTAAAAGTATAGCCTTGCCTTTGTAAAATATTTAAAGCCGAACGAAAATAATCTCTTTTATGTAAATAAGGTAATTCTGGATAGATATCGAAACTGATTTCCTCCTCTATATCGGGTAAATGTATAATCGCTTTTCCATCATTTCTGTTTTCTCCAGTAATGGTTACTCTTTTAGAAATGGCTGCTGCAATTACTGGTAATCCTAGATAATCTTGATGTTCGCCAAAAAGACAAATTCTTCCTGGCGTTGATACTTTAATTTTATTACTCATTAATGTCGGTAATTAATTACTGCAAATTTAGTGAATTGATTTGAAAGTGAGGTTTTTTGATTTGAAAATATGATTTGGGTTGAAAATTTGAAAGTATCTGCGAAAAAAGACCTCACCCCCAGCCCCTCTCCGTCAGAGAGGGGAGCTTTAAGCTCCAAAGTTGGCTTCCATTTTCTAAACTGGAAAAATCTTAAAACTAAGGTATAAGTGTCTGATAATTGATAAGAAATTCTCTCCAATTGCTCCCCTTCTCTACAGGAGAAGGGACTGGGGGATGAGGTTCTGAGCTAAGAATATCCTCTATTCTCCATTATCTAAAACACTTAAAAGCATTTTCAAATTTCTAAATTTTCAAATCTTCAAATTCTATTTAAACAAATTTTCAAATTAGAACCTAATACTCATCTGTTAATCCAAAAATACGTTTGTTGGTTTTCCATTTTCCTCTGGTAAAGTCTGGGATTTCTACTGATGCGGAGTTTTTAGCGATTGAAAGCTCTGATAATGGACTAATTGCCGACCAAACTGCTGCATCATATACATCAATTGGTGGTGCTACTTTTCTTTTGATAGATTCTACAAAAGCTCTCAATACAAAATAGTCAATTCCGCCATGACCAGCGTTTTCTGCGTCTTTGGCGTGGGCTTTCCAAAGTGGATGGTCGTATTTATCTTGATATTCTTTGAATGGCTCCCAACGATCATGGTTTTTCGCCAAACTTTCTAAGTAAATTGATTTATTATCTTCTGTCCAGATTCCTTCTGTGCCTTGTACTCTGAAACCTAAAGAGTATGGACGAGGTAAATTGGTATCATGCGTAATCAGAATGCTTTCTCCATTAGCACATTTTATCACTGTCGTCACTACATCCCCTAATTTAAACTTCACTTTGGCATTTGGGTGGTCGGCTCCGCCTTTTTTAACGATATAATCATGTAAACCTCTTGCTTTTGTGGCTGTTGAAGTAAGCGAAAGGAATCTATTTCCACGGTTAATGTCAATCATTTCAGCCACAGGTCCTAATCCATGTGTTGGATAGACATCTCCATTTCTATCAATAGAATGTTGTGTCCGCCATTTAGCTTCTGAGAAACCTTTTTCGCCAAATTCTACTCCTCCTCCATAAGCTTGTTTACCATCATTGAACTTTACACCACGCAAATCATGCTGATAGCCACATTGTAAATGCACTAATTCTCCAAAAAGATTCTGACGCACCATGTTTAAGACCGCCAACACATCACGACGATAACAAACGTTTTCCAGAATCATACAATGCGAACCTGTTTTCTCGAAAGTATTCACCAAATCCCAAGATTCTTGCAAAGTAACCGTTGCAGATACTTCAACACCAGCATATTTTCCTGCTTTCATCGTAGCAACCGACATCGGAACGTGCCATTCCCAAGGCGTAGCGATAATAATTCCGTCTAAATCATCACGTTTTACCATGTTTTCAAAGTCATGGTCGTTCTTTTGATAAATAGCAGGTTCTTTTCTTCCTTTATCTTTCAGCATTTTCAAAGAAATTGCAATGGCATTAGGGTCGATGTCACAAATTGCATTAATTTCTACATCGTCACGATACATTGCCATTTCTAAATGATTTCTTCCACGAAGACCAACGCCAATAAAACCAAGGCGTACCTTTTTGTCTTCTTGTTTAGCTCCAAATACGAAATTAGGAATAGTGAGTGCGGCAGTACCTGCCAGCGCAGTTGATTGGATAAATTGACGTCTTTGCATTTTTGTGTTTGATGATGCTGTTTTTGAAAGAATTATTAACATCCTATCTAGTTTTTTGAACCTAGAAAGCTGAAATGATGTTCTAACCTAAGAAATTATTTCGAGAAAAATAATCATAATTTCTTTATTCAATTAAGTTTGTCAATAATATTTAACAAATCAGCCTTAATAAGTAATTGATTACTGATTAATTTTGTTTTTCTTATTGATGAAGCATGATAAGACAACACACAGAGGGATTTGTTTAATTATTTTAATTTAAAACTTAAACAATCATTCTATTCTGAGTGTTTGATAGTAAAGAGTAAGAAAACGCTGATTTAGTTTAAGAGTGTTGCTGACAACCTTTCAGACGGCTTTTAAACTTTGAGACTAAATTCCGCATGATTGTCTCCAACTTTTAAAGATTAGTTGAACTTTATTACTAATCTGAAGTTGTATTTTAATTAATCAAAAAAAGCATGATGCCAAAAAAAGTGTCGGTGTTTAGAAAAGAGCATTTCAATGCCGCACATCGACTGAATAATCCGAATTGGTCGGATGAAAAAAATGAACGTGTGTATGGAAAATGTAATAATTTCAATTATCACGGTCATAATTATGAATTAATCGTACAAGTAACGGGAGAAATAGATGTTGAGACTGGTTATGTGATTGATATGAAGGTATTGAGCGAACTTATTAAGATAGAAATTCTAGATAGGTTTGATCATAAGAACTTAAATCTTGATACTGAGGAATTTAAAGACCTCAATCCTTCTGCTGAGAATATCGCAATTGTGATTCATGACAAACTAAAAACCAAAATCAACTCAAATTTTGACCTTAAAATTAGATTATATGAAACCGAACGAAACTTTGTTGAATACCCTGTTAGTTGATAACAATAATAAGATTAGGTTTACGGATGATGAAATCGGTGATGAGCATATTATGACTTCGGTGGATACTCCTATGCGTGAAGATGCTTTTGATTTGAGTGATGATGAAAAAATGGCTCAGATTGAATATCATTTCAAGCAAATTATGGAAACATTGGGGCTAGATTTGACAGATGATTCACTAAAAGGTACGCCTAAAAGAGTAGCAAAAATGTATGTAAAGGAAATTTTCAGTGGTCTTGACCCTAAAAATATGCCTTCAGTTGCTCTTTTTGAGAATAAATATCAATACAATGAGATGTTGGTAGAAAAAAACATTTCATTCTATTCAAATTGTGAACATCACTTTGTACCAATATTCGGAAAAGCACACGTTGCCTATATTGCAAACGGACAAGTAATTGGTTTATCTAAATTAAATCGTATTGTTCAACACTTTGCGAAGCGTCCGCAAGTACAAGAAAGACTTACAATGCAAATTGCCAAAGAAATACAAAAGCTTTTAGGAACTGAAGACGTGGCTATTATGATTGATGCCAAACACCTTTGTGTTGCTTCAAGAGGTGTAAAAGATGATACTTCATCAACTGTGACAAGTTTTTATGGTGGAAAATTTTTAGAAGAATCTACAAAAGCAGAATTTTTAAAATATATTGCATTGTAGGTTTAAATAGTTGATCTTAATTAAAATCCACTCAGTTTTTGAGTGGATTTTTTGTTTTAAGGATAGGTTAAAAAGCTTTTTTTAGGTTTAAATAAAGCTTTAAATGATATTTGTGAAAGAGAATCATTAAATAGTATGATCTCATTTTAACCTAATGCAATAAATCTCTAATGCTATCATCTAAAAACATGGAAAATACAGATATTCGCTGGATACAAAGATTTAATAATTTCAATAAGGCTTTTGCTCAGTTGGAAAATGCTGTTGAAAAAGGTGATTATAGCGAACTTGAACGTCAGGGCCTGATTAAAGCATTTGAATTTACTTATGAACTAGCATGGAATACTTTAAAAGATTTTCTTGTAGAAGGTGGTTATGTTGATTTAGTTGGTTCAAAAGATACAATTAGATTAGCTTATAAAGTAGGTTTAATTGAAGATGGAGATAACTGGATGAATATGATTAAGAGCCGTAATTTAAGTTCGCATACTTACAATAAAGAGACAGCTGAGGAAATCCAAGACTCAATTCAAAATACTTATTATTTCTTATTCAAAGTATTTCAGGAGCGAATGCAAACAGAGATAGATACAACCAATTAAATTTGTGAAATAATAAGACGACAAAACTCTTATCAATATGCAATACGGACTTACAGATAAACAGCTTAATGAAATATTAGATATCATTACTGCAAATCCTGCTGTTGAAGAAGCGATATTATTTGGTTCAAGAGCAAAAGGGAATTACAGAAAAGGAAGTGATGTTGATATTGCTCTAAAAGGAGAAAATTTAACATTAACAGATGTTTTGCATATTGATAACCAACTTGATGATACTTATTTGCCTTATACTTTTGATATTATTCTGTATCGTCATATTAATGACCCAGATGTTATTGAACATATTAACAGAGTAGGTATTGATATTTTAAAAAAGGCAGAGATACAACACGAATAAATACAATTAATATTTAATGAGTCTTTATTCAAAAATAAAAGAACATTCAGACCCGATAAACGTTTTAAGTTTATCGGGCTTTTTTATGCAAACTATAATTCAATGATAGAATCACTTATCTTTGCATTGAACAATTCACAAATCCATGTCAACTACTCAAACTTTAAATAACCTGATTGAAAATGGCAATCGTTATGCCAATTCTTTAACTGAATATTCTCGTAGAAAAACTATTACTGTCAATGTTGGCGATGTACCGATGGGTTCTGATTATCCAATCAGAGTACAATCTATGACAACTATTGATACTTTAGATACAATAGGCTCAGTAGAACAAACCATTAGAATGGTTGAATCTGGTTGCGAATATGTGCGCATTACTGCACCATCAGTGAAGGAAGCTCAGAATTTAGATAATATCCGTAAAGAATTAAGAGTAAGAGGCTATAGTGTTCCCTTAGTAGCAGATATTCACTTTACACCTAATGCAGCAGAATTAGCAGCAAGATTAGTTGAAAAAGTAAGAATTAATCCTGGAAATTATGCAGATAAAAAGCGTTTTGAAACGATTGATTATACAGAAATTGGTTATCAAGTAGAATTAGATAGAATCAGAGATAAGTTTTTGCCTTTAGTAAATATCTGTAAAGAGTACGGAACGGCAATGCGTATTGGTACAAATCATGGGTCTTTGAGTGATAGAATTTTAAGTAGATACGGTGATACTCCACTGGGCATGGTGGAATCTGCTTTAGAGTTTTTAAGAATTTGCGAAGACGAAAATTATTTCAATATCGTACTTTCTATGAAAGCTTCCAATACACAAGTAATGGTAGAAGCTTACAGACTGTTATGTAAAAAACTCAATGAAGAAGGTTTAAAAGCCTATCCTTTACATTTAGGTGTAACAGAAGCTGGTGAAGGAGAAGACGGAAGAATAAAATCAGCCGTAGGCATTGGTACTTTATTAGAAGATGGTTTGGGCGATACTGTAAGAGTATCACTAACAGAAGACCCAGAATTTGAAGCACCAGTAGCTAAAGCTTTGATTGATAGATATTCAAATAGAAAAGAGAAATCAAAAATAATTCCAGCATTTACATCAACTCAGCACTCAGCACTCAGCACTCAAAACTCATTCGATTCTCCCATCAATCCATTCCAGTATTTTAGAAGAAATACGTATGAAGTGGCTAATTTCGGAGGACATAATGTACCAAGAGTAATTGCTGATTATTCTCAGATTGAAGTTTCGGAACATGATGATTTAAAACCAATTGGTCATTTTTATTTGCCTTTGCCAGATAAATGGACGATGAATGATTTGGGAGCAGATTATATTTATACCGCTAAAAATCCAGCAAAATATATGTTGCCAATGGGTTTAAAAGAAATTTTAGACGCATCTGTTTGGGCAGAGCAAAATGATAAGCTCAATAAATTCCCATTGTTTAGCATTGAGGCTTATCAAGCAAACACTGAAAAACATACTACTTTAAATTTTTTAAGTATCAGCTTAACGGATTTGACTGAAGAGTTAATTCGACAAATTAAAGCTGATAAAACATTAGTATTAGCAGTAGAAACAAGTAATGAACACGCTATGCCAGCATTGCGTAGATTATTTTTTGAATTGATTAATCAAGAAATAAGTACTCCAGCAGTTTTGGTAAGAAAATATAAAAATCTATCAGAAAGTGATTTTCAGTTATTTTCAGCGACTGATTGTGGAGGATTATTAATTGATGGTTTTGGTGATGGAATACTTTTGCAATTGCCTGATTTATCAGCAAAAGCTGAACTAATCACTAAATCAAAAAGTTACAATTCAACAGCCTTTGGTATTTTGCAAGCCGCTCGTATTCGTATGAGTAAAACTGAATATATTTCTTGTCCTTCGTGTGGCAGAACTTTATTTGATTTGCAAGAAACCACCGCTTTGATTCGCAAACGAACCGAACATTTGAAAGGAGTAAAAATCGGAATCATGGGTTGTATCGTAAACGGACCAGGTGAAATGGCTGATGCAGATTATGGTTATGTTGGTGTTGGAAAAGATAAAATTGCTTTATATCGTGGACAAAATGTAGTAAAGAAATCTGTTCACGCTGATAATGCCGTAAATGAATTAATTGAAATCATTAAAGAAGATGGCGTTTGGTTTGAACCAGTTAATGCTTTAGAGGAAGTGATTTAGAATTATGAAATATGAATTATTAGTGATTAATTGTCATTGCTTAAAATGGGTTTCTTCTAAGTATAACAAACCATATAAATAAAAAAGCTCAAAGCCATCAATTATAAACAAATACAACCATGTCAAAATTGAAAGACCAGTTTAAATTAGGAGAAGCTTTTGGATACTTCTTTAGAATATTCAGCAAACCAGATCCATCAAAGCCAACTAATTTTAACATCAAAACCATGCACATTATCAATAAAATATCAATTTTGATGTTTTTAATGTGTTTGATTGTAATGATTTATAGAGCATTCTTTAGATAAACGCATTTCAGATTTGACAACTTTCAAAAAAGTTGTCAAATCTATAACATAAGCAAAACTAAAACCTTATGATTTAATACAATGAATATTGAAGAATTTAGAGATTTTTGTCTTTCGATGAAAGGAGTAACAGAAGAATTACCTTTTGGCCCTGATACTTTGGTTTATAAAGTAATGGGCAAAATGTTTGCTTTAACAGGTCTTGATTCAGAAGTATTCACGATTAATCTAAAATGTGACCCAGATAGAGCAATTCAATTACGAGAAGAATTTCATTACATTATTCCGGGCTATCACATGAACAAAAAGCATTGGAATACTGTCAATGCCGATATTGCTTCAACAGCACAAGTAAAAGAATTAACAGAACATTCTTATCAACTAGTAGTTTCAAGCTTCCCTAAAAAAGTACAAGTAGAATTTCAAAATTTATAAGTGTTATGGAATGGATATTATTGTTTTTCTTCCTACCATTTGTGCTGACCATGATGTTTTTCAATTGGTTAGAAGAAAAGCTATTTAACTTTCGTGACCGTGAAAAATTAGGAGAAGGCGAAAGATTACTTCACGAAAATAAATTTGTTGAAGCACAAGCATTCTTTACTGAAAAACTAAAGCATTTCCCCAAATCAGCCAAAGCCTATTTTTATAGAAGTAAAGCTAACTTTATGCTTAAAAATTACTTCTCGGCATTGTATGACATTGAACAATCAATTTCATTTGATAATACCATTGGAGAAGCTTATGTAATTAAAGGAAAAGTACTTTATCAATTAAAAGAATATGACAAAGCCTTTTTAGAGTTCGATAAAGCGGATTGGTATTTTAGAAGTGAAAATCCGGAAACTTTACGTTGGAGGGGAATGGCTCGTTATTGCATTGGTCAAATAGAAAATGCCATCAATGATTTCAACAGAGCCGTTGATTTAGGAGATGAAGATGCTGATTATATTCTCAGAACCAAATTCGAATATTTAAAAAAGAAGTATTAATCTATCAGCGATAGATTAAATACTTCTTTCTCATTTCTTTGTATTCAGATAATTGAGGTTCCCAAGAATCTTGAATTTCTTTTACCGATTTCCCTTCAATAATTTGCTTTCTGAATTCAGAATTCCCTACCAAAACATCAATATTAAGCATTTGGTCACTTTGGGTTTTATCAAAGAATTTATCTTTGAAAGGATAAGTTTGATAAAAATCAATCATCCATTGAATATTGATTCTTTTACTCTTTCTCAGTATTTCAATATCGTAATTTCTGAAATCTATCCCGAAACATTCTTGATTCAAATGCAAAGGGGTTTCACTCATTCCTTTTATACTTTTTGGCGTAAACGAAAAAGGATAAATACCTTTCAAAGCTGGACTTCCCAAAACAGTAAAAGGAAAATACGTACCTCTCCCCTGACTAATTATCGTTCCTTCAAACAAACAAGTAATTGGATACAACATCACACTTTGTTGTGTATTCAAATTTGGCGAAGGTTTTACGGGCAAAGTATAAGGAGTATCATGCGTATAATTCTTCACAGGAATGATTTTAATCTTGCAAACCATCTTATTAGGCAACCAACCTTCACCATTAATCATCTGTGCAAATTCTCCGATTGTCATTCCATGTGCAATTGGAATCGGGAATTTTCCGACTCCAGATTTTAAACGCATATCTAAAACTGGCCCATCCACTAAATAACCGTTTGGGTTCGGTCTATCTAAAATCAATAACTCTTTGTTGTTTTCAGCACAAGCCTCCATTACATCCCTCAAAACGTTGATATAAGTATAAAATCTGCAACCCACATCTTGAATATCAAAAATCATAAAATCGACATCTTTTAAATCATCAGCTGAAGGTTTTCTTTTGGAACCGTACAATGAAATTACTTTAATACCTGTATTTGGGTCTTTCTCATCACTTATTTTAGCCCCAGCACTTGCATTGCCTCTAAAACCATGTTCAGGTCCAAATACTTTTACCACATTAATTCCAGAAGCTAACAAACTATCCACCAAATGCTTTTCACCAATAATACTTGTTGGGTTAGCCAAAATCGCTATTCTTTTATGCTTTAGATAAGGAAAATATTGATTGGTTTGCTCCGCAGCTGTTTGGACTGGTTTGGGTTTAAATACCAAAGAAACATTATCTTTCTGAATGGAATTACTCTTTATCCCAAAAATACTAAGTGTTACGATAAGGGCTATCAATTGAAATATTTTCATAGTTTTTGATGAAGGTTTGAAGTAAAATGAAAAATTGAGTTTTACTAAGAGCTAACTAAGTAGTACATGTAAAATAGACGACGTTGAGATGTAAGTTAAATTCATATATCAAAACTCAGCACTCGCAATTCTCAACTCTTAATTACCTTTCCATAAAACAAACGCTTCCTCCCACCCAATCAAAATCTTTATTGAAGCGAACTCCAATCATTTCTCCTCTTGAAAGTCGGGCTAAATTACTTAATAATATGGGTCTGGGTTCGTCTTTTTGCCATATATATAACATCCTGATTTCGCATTTTACTGAACTTCCATCAGTTGTTTGTATCACAGGTTCATACTTTACTTTTTTCTGTAAAATATAGTTTTCAGGGTCGGGAATTGATGTTAAATCACTTTTGTCAATATTGATTTTCACGCCTGTTCCTGCAAAAGAGAATAAAGGTTTTAGTACATATTCGGATAAATTTTCAGGAAATTCTCCATTATAATCACTCAAAAATTTACATGTTGGGATGTAAGGATTTTTCAAAAATGGCATGGTGTATTTACTAATTCTAAAAAACCAATTCGGGTGACCAATCCATTCTACTTCAACATCGTCTGTTAAATTAAAATCTGTTTTTAAATTTGGAAAATTTGTTAAATCATCAAATATCAAACGATTGTAAATTCTATCAATTGGCGTTTTTACACCTTCATTGAGATAAAAAAGCTTTTTACCCTCCTTGATAATTTTAGTAAGACAAACGGCTTTTACTCCAATCAATTTTTCTGTTACTTCAAAATCAACTCTTGTTTTTTGTTTTTCAGGATAAATCTCTAAAATGATTACATTTTCAGGTTTTGAATCGCCAATAATCAATTGATAAAATTCTTCTATGTAAGCTTTCCTATCAAAACTATTGAACATAAAGTCATAGTTTTCAGGAAGTTGATAATGCTTTTGAAAAGTTTCTGAAAGTAAATATTGAAAACCAAAAAGTGAAGGAAAACCTTGTAATTCAATTAATTGGGGAACGAAATCACCTTGCTCATTTTGACAAACAGCAAAATCTATCGCCAAAAAAGAAGTATGATTATTTTCATTAGGAACATTTTGATGAACAGGAATCGCTTTCTCAGTTTTAGCCTTAAAATCATCTTGTGAAATCACATCTATAATACTTTCACAAGTACTAATAAGCTTATCTTTCAGACTTTTAGGCACAAAAACTGGCGTTTCAGCGACTCTAAATTCAATTGAATCTTGAGTCGCTTTATTCAAATCTGCCAAAAAATCTTGATATTTTTCTTGAGAAAAAGATTGGTTAAATGAAGCTCTAATGTCTTTTTGCATAAAAAGAGTATGTTTAAAACAATTTATGCCATTTCTCCCAGAATTAATTGTTGGCTAATGGTTGAATAGGCTTTTTCAAGAAATGTTGGAATGATGATAGATTCTGTCAACATGATTTTATCTGGGTCATCAAGCTTTGTAATCATGTCATTATACTTCTCAATTCCATGCGTTTTTATCACTGCTTTGCGTTTTTCATCAGATGACAGCAATTTTAGCATTCCTTGTGCGTCAGCTTCTGGATGAAATTGCGTACCAAATACTTCTTTTGAAAAACGAATTGCCATAATGGCACGCTCTAAATTTACGTGTGGACGTTCTTTTTCCATGCGTAAAATCTGTACTCCCAATTCTTTAATAATTTTCAAGTTAGGACTAACCAATTGATAATCACGAGAATCTACTACAAAAAATGGTTCTGGTAATCCTTCAAACAATGATTCCTTGATGGTTTTATCAATTGGATTCACAGGGAAAACACCAAATGAAGTACTTTTTCGTTTCGTTACTTTCCCAATTTCTAAATGACGAGCCACTAATTGAAACGAATGACAAATCAAGAACATAAATTTAGGAGTACTTTCGCCATTTAAAACCTCTTCTGATTTATTATGCTCAAAAATTGAATCAATCAAGACAAAATATGGTTTTTCCCAAGCTTCATCCGAAGGAAGCGGACTTCCCGGTCCTCCTGAAGAAATATAAATATCGTGTTCTAAATTTGGAATTTCAGTATTAGCACGAACATTAAAAACCTCCGTAATTACTTCAATATTTTTTTGCGTTCTGAATTCGTTAATCAAATTAATGATACAACGCATACCTTCTCCGGCTACGTTGTCGTACATATCTAAAACGGCTATTTTTAGTGGTTTTTCAAGCGAAATATTTTGCATCGTAAATTTGTTGATGTGGAAATTTATCAAAGATTTAATCTTTAATTAATCATAAAAACAACGCAATTTACGAAAAACAGCCTTAAAATCAATCAATTACAGAAAACAACGATAAATTTAACATTGAAACTTTCATTCATTAAATGCCAAATTTTGTTTCTTGTACGATATAATCCACTACACTTTTCAAATCATTGGTTTCTTCAAATACAGCTAATTGTCGGTCGGCACCAGTGCCATTTTTTAAGATTTCTTTGATATATGCCACTTCTTGACGACTGCCTAATTCATCCAGTACATCATCCACAAAGTCTAATAATTCATCGCATAAATCACTGTACGGTACTTCTTCTTGTTTTCCGAAATCAATCAATTTCGCTTGAATTCCATAACGAGCAGCTCGCCATTTATTTTCATTAATTAATACTTTACGGTACGACCTAAAATTCAAGTTTTGCTTCATCAATTTGTAAATCTTAGCGACCAAGGCTTGCATCAGAGCTGCCAAACAAATGGTTTCATCTACTCGCATCGGAATATCACAAATCCTAAATTCAATCGTATTATAATATGGATGTAAGCGAATATCCCACCAGATTTTCTTGCCACTATCAATACATTTTGTTTTCACTAACAAGTCAATATATTCGTCGTACTCATTAGCAGAAGCAAAAAATTCAGGAATACCCGTTCTTGGAAATTTATCAAATACTTTCGACCGATATGATTTAAAACCAGTATTTCTACCACACCAAAAAGGCGAATTCGTAGAAAGTGCATAAATATGCGGTAAAAAATAACGAACAGCGTTCAATATTTGAATGCCTTCGTTACGAGTTTGAATACCCACATGAACGTGCAAACCAAAAATCAAATTTCCACGAGCAACATCTCGCATTTCATCAATCAATGAATCATAATGTGGACTTGGAGTAATGAGCTGGTCTTGCCAATCTGAAAATGGATGTGTTCCTGCAGCTGCAACTAGAAGATTGTTTTGGTCTGCGAGATCGATAATATGTCGTCTTAATTCTGTTACTTCTGCCCTCGCCTCCTGAATATTATGACAAATATTCGTTCCAACCTCCACAACAGCTTGGTGCATTTCTGCTTTTACTCTTTCTTGTAGGATAATCTGACCGCCCTCAACAATCTTACTCATGTGCGATCGCAATTCACGAGTTACAGGGTCAATCGTTTGAAACTCCTCTTCAATTCCAATGGTAAATAAAGGCATAATTTAGAAGGTTTAAGGGCTTTAAAGGGAATCGTAATGATTCCCTTCTTCAACATGATTATTTTTTACTTTCAATAATACCAGTTCTTGGACTTCCTGCAATCGACGAAGTGAGAAATGTTCCCCAAGTAAGATTATCCTTACCGGGTTTATGTTTTTTGGCACGGTCAATCGCTACTTTTGCAGCGGTTTCTACAACCCAATCAAAGTTTTCTTGTCCAACAGAATTAATATCTGCATCTGGAGCAGGATTACAAAAATCAATGGCATAAGGAATTCCGTCTTTTATCGCAAATTCTACCGTGTTGAAATCATAACCTAAAGCTTTGTTTAGTCGAATCACATAATCTTTCACAGTTGCCAATAATTTCTTAGCAGCTGGTCCTGTTGGCATTTCGGCTACATAGCGTAAATGATGTGGATTTCTGGGTTCATAAGGCATTATTCTTACTTCTTTTCCACCAATGCAATAGCAACGGAAGTAGTCAGTAAAAGTAATTTCTTCTTGCAAAAGCATGACTAATTGGTCGGTTTCGTCATAAGCGGAAAACAATTCATCTGGATTTCTTACTTTGTAAACACTTTTCCAACCTCCGCCAGAATGTGGTTTCATGTAGGCAGGGAAACCGATATAATCAAACATTTCGCCCCAAGGCAAAGGGAATTTCAAGTTTCTAAATGAGGATTCAGCAGTATCCGTCGGACGTTCTTTTGAAGGCAACAATACTGTTTTAGGAACAGGAACACCTACACTCAATGCCAAAGCATTATTGAAAAACTTCTCATCTGCCGACCACCAGAAAGGATTATTGATAACCGCTGTACCAGTCAAGGCTGTATTTTTAAGCATTGCTCTATAAAAAGGAACGTCTTGAGAAATACGATCTATAATTACATCATATCCGCTAGATTCCCCTTGTATTACTTTTTCTACCACCATTCGCTCTGCTGTAATGCCCGTAGGTGCAATTTGATTGACTCTTTCCACAAACGCTTCTGGAAATGAAGATTCCATTCCGTGAAGGATACCAATTTTTTTCATAATGTTTAAATTCAATTTTACAGGTTTGATGAATGAAATTAGTTGAGCGATTTCATCACGCTAATAATTATTAATTAAATTCTGTTTAAATATTCTGGAAACATTTCACGCCAAATATCCCAATCGTGTGTGCCATGCCAACGAATATCCAACCAATGATTAATTTTCTTATTACTCAAAATTTTAGAAAGGCGTTCTGTTTCAGGTTTACAAAAATCTGCATTGCAAGTTCCTAAAACGATGTTCATTTGCCATAAATCTGCTTGAGTAGCATTGGGCAAATAATCAGGCGGATTGTTGAAATATACATTTTCGTTATAAAAGCCATTTAAAAATGAGCGAATATCAAAAGCAGCTCCCATCGTAAAAAGATGAGAAACTTTATCTGGATGACGAAAAGCAAAATTTGCAGCATGAAAACCACCAAAACTACAACCCGCAACTGCTACTTTTGAAGTATTACATTCACGCATAATGGCAGGAATCAATTCATCATTTAAATATTGATCATAATAAATGTGATTTTGAATACGCTCTGAAGGATGCAGATGTTTGCCATACCAAGAGTATTTATCGATACTGTCTGGACAATAAATTTTTACTTTCCCTTCTTCTATTTGCCTTCTTGCCGATTCTATCAATTTAAAATCTTTTGCTTCGTAATATCGTCCCATTGTGGTAGGAAAGACGATTACCGGATAGCCCCAATTGCCAAAAATCAATAATTCATTATCTGCTCCGAGATGATGAGAGTAATACTTGATATAACGTTCTTGCATTTTGATGGTGAGGGTTTTGCATGATGTTAAAAAATATTCACAGCTAGATTTAGAGTATTTTCGTATAGCTATAAAATTACCATTTGTCAAAAATTATATCCGTTTCGGCATTTTACAAAGATTTCCATCTTTATGTAGAATCTTTACTCTAAAATAGAAACTGTTTTTAACTTTCAAAACAAAAATTAGAATAATTTCTCTGTGAAATATTT
Organism: Arcicella lustrica; assembly: GCF_034930985.1. Classification (NCBI taxonomy): domain Bacteria; kingdom Pseudomonadati; phylum Bacteroidota; class Cytophagia; order Cytophagales; family Flectobacillaceae; genus Arcicella; species Arcicella lustrica. The sequence goes on along the minus strand of NZ_JAYGIM010000009.1, from coordinate 244,899 downwards.
AACAATTTGTTTATTTTCGAGAATAATCCTAAAATTGGCAATCCAGAAATGACGATATATTCACAAAATACTTCCCCTGAAATCATTCAAATCGAAGATAATATTTATTCTGCCTATTTAAATAGAACTGTTAAGCTCACTTTGATATATCCTAAAAAAAATAATTCTCTTCAACTTGTTATTTTTAACGATGGTCAAGATTTTGAATCTTTAAAAATCAGACAATGGATTGCCTCATTAAGCGATGAAAACAAAATCTCTCCGATTCTTTGTGTGGGAATTCATGCCAACGAAGAAAGATTACAAGAATATGGAACGGCTTCGCAAGCAGATTATAAAAACAGAGGAAACAAAGCTCATCAACATTCAAACTTCGTTTTGAAAGAATTGTTACCTTATTTGGAAAATACTTTTTTACTTTCTCCTGAAAATAAAGTAATGGCTGGCTTTTCTTTAGGCGGACTTTCGGCAATGGATATTGCTTGGAATTCGCCAAAAGTATTTACCAAAGTAGGCGTATTTTCGGGTGCTTTGTGGTGGAGACAAAAATCTGAAGAAGATGGTTATACAGACGAAAATGATAGAATTATTCATAATATCGTCAGAAAAGGGAATTATCACCAAAATCAACAATTTTGGTTTGAAGCTGGTACCAACGATGAAACTTCAGACAGAAATCATAATGGTATTATTGACGCTATCGACGATACTTTAGATTTGGTGAAAGAGTTAGAAAAACACGGTTATCAGAAAAATAAAGACATTATTTACAGACAAGTAGAAGGCGGTGAGCATAATCAACAAACTTGGAGTAAAGTAATGCCCGAATTTCTTACTTGGGCAATCGGAAAATAAAATCATTAGTCTAAATCATCAATATGATAAGTACTGATGATTTTTTTCAAACGGCTGATGTATTGAGATTTGGGTAATGTTGTGTAACCTAAATCGACTAAATGTCCCATAAATTTTTCAACAGCCTCAGCTTCTTCCATTCCTTTTTTCATGTTTTCTTGATAAGTTCTTACTGATGGCGAATAATCATTTCGCCATTTTCCAGTTTTGTGCATCAACAATTCTTCCATAAAAAAATCAAAACACTCTTCTCTTGAATTAAATTTTTTGTACCAATTTCCAATTTCACCAGCATAAGCTTGTCGAGTATATTGATAAGCTTGTGTACGGTCTTTTGTCCAATCTTTTAAGCCAAAAAAGTTATTGGCATTCATCGCCAATTCACTTTTTCCATAACCACTTTCTAAAGCTGCCATCGCAATCACCACACTGGTTGGAAGATTGTTCTTTTTACATCGCTCAACAAGGTATAATGAAATTTCATTGATAAAAATTTGCGCATCCGAAATCACAGGTTGAGTTGGTTTTACTACTTTTTTACTTTTCACCACTGACTTTTTTGCCACTGGTGTTGGAATACTTTTTTGAGGAATCACAACTACCACTAAACCTTTGATTTTTTTCGTTTGTTTGTTCCCATCTTTCTCCCCAATAAAAACCAATTCCTTCTCTCCTTTTGTTGCAAACTTAATTTTCACAATCGCTTTTTTATTGACAAACTTGGCAGTTCCTAACACAACATTATCAGAAAGGACTTTCACTTGGTTTACTTTTTCAAAAGCTTCAAACTGAAATTGGGCAGAGTCACCCAGACTTACAACATCTTTATAATTTACCTTGAAATCACTATTTTCACTCGAGTGTTTTACTATTGTATGCCGATGGCAACTCTGTATCAATAAACCCAATAATAAACTCAATGAAGTATAAACTAAGATTTTTGCACGCATTATGTTTAAATTTAAAATCAACCCATGAAATAACATTTAAATAATTCTGGGTTTAACTACGATAAAACAAGGATTTAAGATTTTTTAAGAAAACATATCACACCTTAGACACGCTTTTCTTTTAACTTGCACTTTTAAAACATGATTAATTCACCTCAAATTGCTGATTATGAACAAGTTTATTAAAAACCTCTCAACTACTTTATTGTTTACGCTCTTCTTTAGCTCCTTTGCTTGGAGTACTGGAATCAAAGGAACCGTTAAAAATACAAAAAATGAATTACTTTCCTTTGCTTCAATCATTATTAAAGAATCTGGGAAAGGCACAATGGCAAATGAAGATGGCAAGTACGAACTTACTTTAGCTGCTGGCACATACACCATCATCTACCAATTTTTAGGACACAAAACACTTGAAAAGAAAGTAACTGTTGCCAATGAAATTATTAATGTCGATGCCGTTTTAGAGGAACAATCTATCAGTCTAAAAGAAGTAGAATTCTCAGCCAAAAGCGAAGATCCAGCTTATACTATTATGCGAAAAGCCATTTCGATGGCTCGTTTCAAAATCTTAGAAATCAACGAATTTTCTGCCAGAACTTATGTAAAAGGTACTGGACAAGTAAGTGAAGTTTCTGCTTTGATGAAAGCTATTGCAGGAAAAAAAATTGAAAAAGAATCAGGATTGAAAATTGGACAAGTATATGTTTTGGAATCAATCAATGAAATTAATGTAAAACAACCTTCTGTAGTGAAGGAAAAAGTAATTTCTACCAGAAATAACTTACCGAAGCAATTACAAAGTCAGGGTACAAACTTTATTCCTGTTTCACGTACCAATTTCTATAATCCAAAACCTTTTGGCGATATGGTTTCGCCACTTTCACCTGTAGCATTGGCTTATTATAAATTCAAATACGAAGGTTTTTTTACTGAAAATGGGCAAACGGTTAATAAAATAAGAGTAACACCTAAATCAAGAAATGGAAATGTTTTTGAAGGAATTATTAATATCATCGAAGATTCTTGGTACATCCATAGTTTAGATTTACGCTTTAGTGATGATAATACTTCTAACAGTGTAAAAATGATTTATGCGCCAAACAAAGAAATTTGGTTGCCCATCAATTATACTTTTCGTTCAGATTTTGATGCTTTTGGGTTTAAAGGTTTCTTTAATTATGTAACCAACGTTAGGAATTATACGGTATCAGTCAATGAGAAGTACCATCAAAGACCCGTTGTAATTGATGAGAAAATAGACAAAGCCGAAGCAAAATCGTTAAAAGGTGAAAAAGTAAATAGTAAAATAGCACTCAGCCAAAAACAAGTAACTCGGAAGCAACTGAATAAATTCTTGAAAGAAGCAGAGAAAGAAGACAAAAAAGATAGAAAGAAAAAGGGCGAAGATGTTGATTTGGTTCGTTCTTATAACATTGAAATTGATAGTCTTCATAATAAACGAAATGCTGATTTTTGGAATGAAGAAAGACAAATACCGCTTACTCCATTAGAAATAAAAGGCTACGCTCAGGCTGATAGCATTGCACAAACCAATGAAGAGCAATTCAAAAAAGATTCTGTTCGAAATTTGCCTGCTTTCAAATTTTCTCATTTGATTTTCGGAAAAACTTATAATTATGGCAAAAGAGATAATCTATTCGGATTTCATCAGAAATCGCTTACTTATAGTTCTCCATTAAGTCAACTTCCTGCTTTAGATTTTGTGAATACTGTTGATGGATATTTCCTGCAAGGTTCTTTGCGATATGAAATTCGTGAAAAACTGACCAGAAGAGAAGCCTTTTTTGGTGATTTAAGATATGCTTTGGGTAGAAAAGCCTTGAATTGGAATTTGGGTTATTATTATTTAAAAAATCAACATGCTATCGAAATCAAAACGGGTAGATACATTCAACAATTCAATAATGAAAACCCTATTTCTACGCCCGCAAATACCATTTATACGATGTTGGCAGAAAGAAATTATCAGAAAATTTACCAAAAAGATTATATCAGTGCAGAATACAGAAATCGACTTTCTGAAAAAATAACCATCGTAGCCAGTGGGGAATATGCAGAAAGAAAGGCTTTAGAAAACCTAAGTACTTTCAAACCTTGGATTGATGTAAAAGATAGAGATTTCAGTCCGAATAACCCTATGAATAGTGAATTAGCCAATACTGCTTTTAACACCCATAAAAGCTTTTTAGCAGAAGCATTAATTGCTTGGAGACCTTTTGCTAAGAAACGCAAATTCAATGACAGAGAGTACACAATTAATGAAGGAAATCCTATTTTTAGAGTAAAATCAAGCAATGGATTATTGTCTGAAAGTAAATTTTCACGTTTACAAGGTTCTTATGAACAGTTTTTTGATTTAGAAAAATTAGGAAATTTACATATCCTTACCAATTACGGAGGATACTTGCAAAAGCCGACATATTTTATTGATTATCGTCATTTTAATGGTAATCAAACTATTCTTCGTTCATTCAGATTTGATGCTTATAGAAACTTAGATTATTATTTACACAGCACAACAGGCAATTATTTAGAAGTATTTGCTCAACAAGATTTCAATAAATTATTGCTAACGCAAATTACTCCTTTAAGAATTTACGGTTTGAAAGAATCAATCTTTGCTAATTATTTAAAAGTACCTAATCAGCAATTTGAATACCTAGAAGTTGGTTACGGCTTGTTAGGTCTTGGAAAATTATTTGGCTTAGAAGTAGTCGGTAATTTTGTGAATGGAAAATATGATGCTACGGTGTTGAGAATTAAGTTTAATCGATAATAACTTTGAGCAATGAGCTACTAGCTTTGAGATTACTTAAATGCAATATGAGTCATCTTTAATCTAAAAATCACAAAAAAGCGGTCAAAAAATTAATTTTGACCGCTTTTTTATTAGCATAAAGATTATTAAATCTCATTGCTTACAACTCACAGCTAAAAGCTATTGCAAAATCAACTGTCCACGAATTTCGCCTCCTGGTTTTGAAGCACTGTGGATATTAACATAGTAATTTCCAGCCATTAAATCTGTTTCTTGTTCTGCTGTTAATGCGGCTGTTGTACTACTAAAAGCAGTATTGAATGTTGTTCCCAAAGGAAAGATTACTGCACCATTTACACCAACCGCACCTTTATGAATATGCCAAGCTGTTGGCGTAATTCCATTGTAGTTGATGGTGTAAGAAATAACTTTCGTTGTCTTATTATAAGTACCAACAAACGAACCTGTAGCTGTAGAAGTATTGGTGGGTACTTCTAATGAGCCATTGAGGCTAACATTGAATTTTACTTCTGGAGAAACTACTTCTTCATCTTTTTTGCAAGAAGTAGCCAATAACAAAGCAGAGATTAAGAGCGTAAAGAGCGTTTTTTTCATAATATTTTTTGTTTAAGTGAATGTAAGACTTGCGCCTTACACACACTTACGGCTCTTCCTCTACTTTGGTTGCGTTTCAACAATTATTTTCCTGCTGAAATAAGATTAGCAAATAATCGGTATGCACCCGATACACCCGCTGGCAATTGACGAAAGAAAGCATATCCTGTAAAAATATAATTTCCCTTTCCGTATTTAGCATATAATAAACCGCCATTCGCTGGTGCTTCGTTTGGGTCGTTTGATGACAGAATAGCATCATATTTTCCATCCCATTCGTTCGAGAAATACAAACCTCTTTCTTGAATCCAACCATCAAAATCTTTTGAAGTAATCTTATTCGGACTATTCAATAAAATACTTTCTGGTTTCAAAAAACGAACTTCTGCTTCTTCAACCGTTACTCTATCTCTTGATAATTTAAAAGGATAAGGACCAATACCCATCTCTAGTTTTTGCAAATTGCTATTTACTTGATATTGAACAACCATGTTTCCACCTTTTTCAACGTAGTCCATCAATTTCTTCTGATAATAAGTAATACGTTCTTCGGTATTGTAAGCTCTTACACCAACAACGATAGCATCAAACCTCGATAAATCTTCGTTTAATTCTTTCTCCGTTAAAATCGTGACATTATAACCAATCTGGCGCAAAGCCATTGGCACGTCATCGCCTGCTCCTACGATGTAACCAATATTTTTACCTTTCGTTTTAATATCCAATTTCACCACTTTGGCTTCTGCTACTGGGAAAAGTGTTTGCGGAGGAATATGGTCATAAGCAACGGTTAAAATCCCTCTGTCATAAGTCCCATTGGCTGTTTTTACAATGGCTTTTACTGTTCCTTCAGGTGTTGTACTTGAAGGAGTAACTTTAAATACCAATTTCAATTCTTGGTATTTATTTGCTAAGTTAAAATCAATACTTGCAGGATTTGCTTTCCAACCTGTTGGTAAATCTAAACTTACCGAACCAGAAGTTTTGCTCTTTCCAGATTTCAAGGTCACTTCTACTTCTTTGGCTTGGTCGTTTGCAAACACATATACTTTATCTGAAATATTCGCAGTTACTTCTGGACGAATTTCAAAAGTGCGATAAAGTTCTCCACGAGTTTCATCAGTATATTTATAAATCACTGGTGTGCTAAAAGTAAAAGACTGATTATCAATCACGAAAGTTAATTCTGCTTGTAAATCTGCTGGTTTTTCAGGTAAACCAATCAAAGTTTGGTCATCAACACGATACATTCCTTTTCCCATTTTCTTTTCAGCCAACCAAAAAGGTTGTGTCAATGGTTGATTTTTAGGAATTTCTACTGAGAAATTAATGCGTTGCAATTCATTATTGGCTAAACTAACATTGAAAGTACTGTCTTTCCCTAAACCGACTAATTTGATTTTCTGTAAGTTTACGCCAAAATCAGAACGTTTTACGGCTGTAGCAAGAATATTGATTTTCTCTCCAGAAGAAGCTGAATACTCATTTGGATTCGCTTCAAAATACAAACCTGTACAAGCAATAATTAGGTTTTCAATTTCTTTTTTCTTCTGGGTTTTCCAATACTCATCACCAATTTTATCAAGTGTTTTGTAGGCTTCTAACAAAGACGGAACAATCGTTGAAGGATTTTCTGGATTAAAACTATTAATCGCAAGATTAATCCAAGATTCTACTTCTTTGCCACCTTTTACTCTGCTCCAAGTTAAATCAACACCATCAAAAACATCTTTTTGAGCAAGTTCACCGAATTTATGGACAAAATATTCTGGACGTAAACCACGAGTACGAGGAACACCAAAACCTTGAGATTTATGTTGTGATCTACTTTCTGCTGCAATTTCAGAATAGGCTTTTCCCAACAAAGGATTATATCCGCCAATTTCCACTTGAATAAAAGTACCTTCTGCGGGCTTTTGTGATACTGCTCCGAAATTGAAAGTATTCCAAACTACTCTTTTTGCTTGCCAAGGTTTTACATATTTCAGTTGTTCTGGAAACTTTGTTGGGTCTCCTGAAATTTTAAAAGCCTCTTCTGCCAATGCTGCCGAAGCAGAGTGATTTCCATGCCCTGCACGAGCGTCAGGTGGAAAACGACAAATAATTACATCTGGACGAAGGTTTCTGATTCTCCATACCACATCAGCTAAAACCGCATCTTTTCCCCAAATCTGAAGTGTTTCTTCTGTATTTTTAGAAAAACCAAAGTCGTTGGCACGAGTAAAATATTGTTCTGGACCATCAATTGCACGAGCCGCCAATAATTCTTGGGTACGAATCAAGCCTAATAAATCGCCTAATTCTGAACCAATTAAATTCTGACCGCCGTCTCCACGGGTAATTGATAAATACGCTGTTCTTACTTTACGTTCTTTGGCAAGCCACGAAAGCATTACAGTATTTTCATCGTCTGGGTGAGCAGCTATGTACATGGCAGTACCAAGTACATTCAATTTTTTAAGGTTCAACAAAAGCTCGCCAGCAGGCATTGGTTTAATGGGTTGAGCAGTAATGTTGAACAATGAACCAAGCAGTATTAAGAATAGAAAAATGGTTTTGTTCGATTTGATATTCATCTGAGAAATTTTATAGTTCAACGTGAAATTAATGGAAAACATTAAGAATATTAAAGAGAGAAAAATAATGGATTTAATAGCAGGAATAAAATTAATTCGCTGAATGACGTTAAACGCATTGAAAAAGGTAGAAAACACAATAAATCTTTATTCTCAATATTTTACAATTATTCAACATCAATACTCCAATTTAACAGCATCTCTTATTTCACTGAAAATATTTTAACATTTTACATATATTACCGATTACAAAATAAAAATTAAGTATTCTTGCTTATTTTTGAATCAAATCATACAAAGAAGTACAATAATCCCAAATATTATGTATTAAATTTAGCCTATCATTCATCAGCAATGAAGAAGGCTTGGCTTTCCTTGTGAACGTCAGGCAACTGAGTACTTCTAAAAATATTAATAATTTTCAATCTTACTATGTCCAATTTTTTAAAACTAAATCTCAAGCAATTTCATCTTATATTGATGCTATTGTTTGTACAACAAATCCAAGCACAAAATCAGTACGAACTGAATAGTGCTTGGAAATGTAATCCCATTAAAAGCACCAAAGAAAGTGGTGAACTCATCTCCTCTCCTAGCTTTTCGCTAAATAATTGGAAACCCGCCGTTGTTCCGGGTACAGTGCTAACAACAATGTTGGCTAATAAAGAAGTGCCTGACCCTTTTTATGGCATGAACAACGAGAAAATTCCAGATATTTATAATACTGGCAGAGAGTATTATACTTATTGGTTTGCCAAAGATTTTAAAGAAAGTATTCCTGCTGATGGCTCAGAAGTTTGGTTAAAATTCAGAGGTATCAATTATAGCTGTGATGTTTTCTTGAATGGTAAAAAAGTAAACCAGAAAGTATTTGAAGGAATGTTTTTACGTCAGTCTTTCAACATCACTAAATTCTTGGCAAAAGATGATAACAATCGTTTAGCGGTGATTGTCTATCCTCCTTATACTGTTGGAAATGCCAATGGTGGACAAGGCGGTGATGGAACTATCGCTAAAAACGTTTCATTACAATATACTGCTGGTTGGGACTGGATTCGTCCAATCCGTGATAGAAATACAGGTATCTGGGATAAAGTTTATATCGAAAAAACAGGAAAAGTAAATTTAAAAGACCCGCATATCATTACGCTAGTTCCTGAAAAAAGAATGCCTGATGCTATTCAAAAACCTGCAATTATCAAAGCTTCTGCCGATTTAGAGAATCCTTCTAGCCAGAAAGTGGAAGGCACTTTAGTTTATACCATAGATGGCATTAAGGTATCGAAAAAAGTAATTCTTCCTCCGAATAGCACAACTACTGTTTCTTTAGCTGATTTATCTTTAAAGAATCCCCGTTTATGGTGGCCTGCTGGTTATGGAAAACAAGAATTGTATGATACTAAATTTGAATTTATCGTCAATGATAAAGTATCCGACCAAGAAGCTGTAAAGGTTGGTGTCCGTGAAATCCAAACGGATTGGAATGCACATACGGCTAGTCGCCAGATTTATGTAAATGGACAAAAAGTATTTATCAAAGGTGGTAACTGGATTATCTCTGATGCCATGTTACGTTTTACCGACGAGCGTTATGATGCAGAAATTCGTTTTCATCGTGATATGAATTTGAACCTTATTCGTATTTGGGGCGGTGCTTTGGTAGAACGTCCTGAGTTTTATGCAGCTTGTGATAAATATGGAATGTTGGTTTTCCAAGATTTCTGGATGTCGGGCGATTGCAATGGTCGTTGGGTTGACCCAATGAAGAAGGAAGACCAATGGACTAGAAGAAATTATCCTGATAATCACAAATTATTCTTAGAATCTGCTGCCGACATGATTAAAATGGTGAGAAATCACGCTTCTTTAGCAATATGGTGTGGCGGAAACGAGATTACTCCTCCAGAAGACATACTTGTTCCTTTAAGAGATGAGATTTTGCCTAAATTAGATGGTACTCGTTGGTTTATTGATTATTCCAATTCTGATGAAATGTCATTTAATTCATTAGGTGGTAATGGCGACGGTCCTTATGGTATTCAACCCCTTGATGTTTTCTGGAATCAACGCACTTTCCCTTTCAATTCAGAAGTTGGTTCAGTAGGTACTGGTGATTATGAATCATTAAAACGCTTTATTCCTAAAGAAAACCTTGTTGTTCCATACCATGATGCTAACCAAAAGCCTGATTCTGTTTGGACATATCATACTTATACAGGCGTTGGTTATAATGAATTTATTAATCCTTATGGAAAACCTAAAGACATCAAAGATTTTGGTTTGAAAGCACAATTAGTAAATTATGATCAATATCGTGGCTTGATTGAAGGTTTCTCTTCACATATTTGGGATTGGTACACAGGCGTAATCATCTGGAAAACACAAAATCCTTGGACTGCCATGCGTGGACAAATGTATGATTACTATTTAGACCCTAACGCTTGTTTATATGGTTTAAGAAATGGAAGTGAATTGGTACACATCATGGCTAATCCTGTAGATGGTATGTTAATGATGGTAAACAATGATTTCAAAGCTCGTAGAAATTTGATGTTGGTTGCCAAAGCGTATAAGATAGACGGTACTGTTAAAGAAATCACCCAAGTGTTTACTTATATCGAATCAAGTTCTGTGAAAAAGATTCTTTCGGTGAAAAAGATTTTAGATGAAATCGGTGCAGAAGATGGTTCGTTTTTGTCTTTACAATTATTAGATGAAAACAAACAAATCGTAAGTGATAATATGTATTGGTATCCGAACGTAAAAGGAGAATATACTGGTTTACAAAAAATGAAAGCTGCTGAAAATTTAAAAGTTTCAGTAAAAAGTATTGCATCGGGCAAAGTACAAGTCACATTAACAAACCCAGCAAATAATCCAATCGCTTTCTTTAATAGAGTATCATTAGTAGATGCCACTAGCAAAGAGAGAATCTTACCAGTATTTTATAATGATAATTATGTTTCTATCGCTCCGGGTGCAGAAAAAACTATTATCATCGACAACGTTCCTTTACAAACAAAATCACAAGTATCTATTGAAGGCTGGAATTACGCTTTGAAGTATTTTAATGTTAATTAAAGTCTATGAGTTGATGAGTTTAATGTTGATGAGAAGAGTTTTTTGTTTGATGTTAAGTATTCTTCCGCCGTTGTTCGTGTCTCACGAACAACGGCGATTTTATCATTGTAACATTATTCTCATAAACCCTAAACTCATGCACTCATAAACTCAAAATAAACTCCTAAGCATCTTCCTTATCCCTAAGTTTACTAAGTACTTCAGTAATTTCTCTGGTATAAATATCTAATCTTTCCGCAGCATGTTTAATGCCATTGATAAAAGTAGCAAGCTCTTCTTGCGAAAGTGAAACATCATCAAACAGATTACAAATTCCCAACATCAAAGTAACTGGATGACGCACCTCATGCGAAATCTTAAATAAAAGCCCTTCTAAATCCTTAATACGCCGTTCTCTTTCCTCTTCTGCCTTTTTACGCTCATCAATAGGAATTCTGATAGAGAAATATTGAATGATATTACGATTTTCATCAAAAACTGGAAGAATGATACTATCCTGCCAGAAATAAGTACCATCTTTTGCAATACTTTTCACTTCGTTTCGCCACATTTCTCCTGCTGAAATCGTTTGCCACATTTCTTTAAAGAATGTTCCAGCATGATAATTAGCATTTAAAATTCTATGATTTTCACCTATCAATTCCTCCTCTTGATATTTACTAACCTCACAAAATTTCTTGTTGACATAAACAATTACTCCCTTTGTGTCAGTAACAGAACAAATGATACTTTCGTCAATCGCCATTTGATAAGCCTCCAGAAACCTTAATAACTCCAGTTTCGACTTATCTTTAAAAGTATAGTTCTCTGCCATAAATGTGTATCACTTTTTAATAGATTCAAATAGCAAAAATAAGCATTTGCATTTTAAAGCATAAAAAACTGACAAAAAGCAGTTTTTTGAGTTGACGAGTTTTATCCTCAGCAATTTATAAACTTGTTAAGTTACGCTAAAAGCATTTTATAACTCGTCATTTTAATAAATGATATTTGTCATTTATTGGGCAATAACACTCATGAAACAATATGTTGATAGTCATTCACTAGCCTTAACAAAAGTTATAATTTTGAATATGAAATTTAATAAAGCATTAACAATCAAGGTCATGAACATTTCAAGTAATATTTATTACCGCCAAGTATTACTCATTACTTGTTAAACATAAGATTAAATCCGCCACTAATGAAATAACCACTATCTCTTAATAAAACAACCTCATACAGTTACGACCGCCATCGTATTGTATAGAGGTTGTTTGCTTTTTAGGCTTGTTGATTATCTTTAACAAAGGCGGAATGTTTAATAAAATCATTGTAGCAGTAACTCTTACAATTACCGTTTTCTATTCCAACCAATAAAGGCAACCGCAAGGGATTGCCTCTACAGATTTTGCCTCTACAACAAACTAACTACTTCTAAAATATGTAAAACGATAAAGAAATTAAAGCCAAATAATTATCTTTATCAATTACATACAAATCAATAAACTGCACAAAACAATGACAACAATTTCAACACAAAGACATCTGTATAGATTTTACATCATCCTTACGATAACCTGTGCTTTCTTTCTGTTCTATGGTTCAACAATCTTATTATCCACAAATAATGAGCTAGTTAGGAGAAATTGGATTAGATTTCTCTTCGGATTAGGTTTAATTACATACGGTCTTTATCAAGCATTTACCTATTTCAAAAAAACGCCTTCGGTTACTATCAAAAATGATACTATTACTTTTGGCGATAGTGAATCATTCCTTATCAAAGACATTACAGACATTACTTTCTCCACAAAAATACCTTTTAATAAAACTTATAGAAATGAACTGGAAGGGATGATTATTCAGTTTGAAAACGGTATAGAAAAAGTACTTTATGATGATTTGTATGAGAATTTATGGGAAATAAAATCTTTCCTTTATCAAGTAGTGCAACAACAACAAGCCTACCAAGCATTTGAAGTAAATCAATATGAATCTATTGATTTAACAACAACAGAAACGAAGGTTTTTGATGGAAATCAATTTACAAGTTATAGAGGAATCTTACTTTGGTTTTTTGTTGCCTATTTTGTTTATACAATCTCTTCAATGACGAACTATTCTTACTCACCTTCAATAGTATACATTTTCCTTTTTTTAATAGCAGGCATTTTATTTTTTTCTTGGATGATGAATTACATCATTATTGCCAACGATTATTTGGTCATCAAAAATCATAACATCTGGTTTTGGCAAAATATTTATGCTTTAAAAGACATCAAAGAAATAGTCTTTGAAACTGCCAGAAAAAACCCTAATGCTATCAGAGTCATCACTAAAGACTTTAAATCCACCTCATACAAAGCATCAACATTGAGCGATACTACTTGGCTACAATTAAAAGAACAATTAAACATAAAAGGTATTGAAGTAAGGAATGAAATTATTTGAAATGGATAAGCTGACTTAAAAATCTCTTGTCAACATAGATAAATTCTTTTGCCCTTGTTGGAATTATTTCCAACAAGACAGGCGTCAGCAATGCATCATTTCTACTATAATTGATTTTCTTAATTGAAATTAACGTGTTGCTGACGCAAAGCTTGTTGGTGAAAAAACACCAACAAAGACGGAACACTAATAAAGGCATTAATTCTATAAGGTTTTAAAAACCTTATAGAATTATAATTACAACACAAACTAGATAGAAACAACGTAATGCTCTATGAAAATACTAGAATGGTTTTTTAGACCTAAGCCACTTGATACACAAGCATTAGCAGAAAAATATCCTGACATTACTTTTGAGATGTGTTTTAAACTAGATACCCTAGAAGTATCTGAAATTATTGACCTTGTCAATAATCCAAATATGGGTTATATCCTTAAACGTTGGACAGGATATAAAGATTTTTCAATAGAAAAAGGGAATACCTTTTTTCCCAAAATGAAAAAAGAACGATTTTTCTATTATAGCCATCTTTTTTATGATGTAGAGAATAAACATAGATTAAGCGTTGCAAATATTGTACCTATTGTTAGTCCAGGATTAAGGCGAATAATATGGAGAGGAAGTATTGAAAAATTTAACCTGTCAGTATTCGAGCCTTTTTTTACTCATAAAGGTTTTGTTTGTGCTTACTCTTTTTGGGAATTAGATGAGTTTTTACAAAATGAAACATTTGTAAGAAACTATGAAAAAAAAGAGATACCGATTGACAAAAGGAAAGTTTTACGCATTGATGGTGAAAAGCGAATAAATATTGATGGAAACCCGGGAAGAAAACGACAAGTGTGTAATATGATGCTGAGGTCTTGTTGGCGAATGTGGTTTGGGGAACAAGCTTATGAAATGATAAAAAGGGAGAAAGTAGAAGGATTCGAAGAAGGTATTCAGAATATTTTGCTTGAAAATGGGGTACGGTTTATAGAATTATATGATAATCCTTTTGAGTCAAATGAACCAAACAATAGAGAAATTCAGCAAAAATTTAATGAAACTATTGATATTGAGAGCATATATAAATATTGTTTGGAACATTTTGGAATGCGCATCCCTATTGGAAGCACTAAAGCAGAATGGGGACAAAATTGGAGAGCGGATTGAAAAGTTAATAAAATAATGATAGAAGGATTATGAATAAACTAAAGATTGTAATACTTGGTCTAATTTTTTCTTGCTGTGGAAATCAATCGGAAAAAATCAAGATATATGCAGGAAAACAAATAGTTACGTGCTATTATTATCAAGTAAATTATTTCCAAGACGATTTAATGTGGTATAAGCAAATAGATTCACTTGCAAAGAATATATTACAGAAGCAGATGAATGAACTACTATTAAATACAAATATTGATTCCTTTCATTTTGGAGAAGTTAATACAGGTGAAATTGATGATGAAGACCTAATGGGATTGTTTAAAATGAGTAGAGTACATTATTATTTTCCTGAAGAGGTGAATAATATAAATTTCACACGAGTATTTTTTGGTAGTAAAGCTAAAGAAGGCTTCTCTCGGATAAAGCCAATTTATAAAGAAGATGCTCATGCTATTACTGCTACTTACCTTTTAGATGAAGATGTAACAGGAAAGAATTTAGATAAATTTATTTTGTCTTGTTTGAAGCAAATTGATAAATATAAATTATTGAACACACAAAAAAAGTTACAATGTTTTTTAGTCGATGAAGATTTTAAAAAGATATGTAGTCTGACACAAGAGAAAAATGAAGATGGAGAATTAAAAGAAGGATATATGTTTAGATTTGAATAATATCGTTTAGCATTTTGCCCTTGTTGGAATTATTTCCAACAAGATAGGCATCAACAACGCACCAACCTTACAATAATAGTTTTTCTTAATTGTCATTAGTGTGTTATTCATGTATTAGTTATTTGAAAAAAATCAACAACGGTTAATAAACATCATAGTTCTTTTAACATGAAAAAATTAGTTGATAGTCATCATGGTATGCTTTGGGAAGTGCCCATGACTCAGAATCTAGGCTATGCTTATGTACAAACAATTTGTTTGGCAGAGTTTGGACATATAGGTACAGTTGTAAAAGTACTTAACTATCGAAGCGATAAACCACGTAAAGAAAAAACAACAACCTTTTTTGAGCAATTTGATTTTTTGTCAACACCGATTTTAGGAATAAATCCACCGCCACAGAGAGGAGACCATAAATGGAGAAAACTAGATTACTTTCCTTTGAGTCAAGAAGATTTGACTTGCCCAGAGTTTACATCTCCTTTTAATTACGAGAGTCATCCAAAACCAGAGGATAGCGAATGGCTTGTTTATTCTGATACATCTGTTGGTTCTCGATTTCCAGATATTACATTTAATTATGATGATGTTAAGCATTTAAGTATAATTGTTTTTACAAATTTACGATATATGAGACATCGCATAACGCTTGAGTGGATTAAGTATTTAGGGTTGGATTATGAAAAATACAAAATGGAAGAAGAGCGTCAATACATTTATATAGAAGACCAAAAGTATTTTGTGAAGTGTGGGGTAGATTATTCAAAAGTTGATAAATCTATAAAAGGTAGAGCGGTAAGAAGATAGACGTTAAAGACCTTTGCTTGGTGTAGTGAAAAACACTCCGCCAAGCGTGGGCATTAAACCTATAAGGTTTTAAAAACCTTATAGGTTTATAGATAAACACCTAAAAAACAATAAATTACATTGATTATTACCCTAAAAACCCCAACCTTATCATTTTATGATAATTCAATAAAAATCATAAATGCTAGTTTATTTCCTCCTCTGATATTCCTTTAGCTAATTTGTATTAATTTTCAATTATAATAGCCTATTTTATAATTTCTCTATCATCCTTCCCATTTCAGACAGTACCTGACGCAAAGCTTGTTGTTAAATAAATATCAACAAAGACGTAAGAAATATTTTATACGAGCTATAGTAATCCATTGTAAGTCTATTTTATAGTTTTGCATGTTATAATCAACTATTGTTACATTACTATATAATTTTTACGTGTTACAATTAATCATTGCTATACTACTATATAATTTTTACGTGTTACAATTAGTCACTGTTATACTACAATGAAATTTTTACGTGTTACAATTAGTCATTGTTATACTACTATATAATTTTTACGTGTTACAATTAGTCATTGTTATACTACTGTATAATTTTTACGTATTACAATGAATCATTGTAATACTACAATATAATTTTTGCGTATTACAATTAGCCATTGTTACACTAAAATATAGTCTTTTAAACAAGAAAAAAAGAGAAATTACTCATAAATAAAGATATTCTGAGAGACTATTAATCAATTTTCTAAAGAAATATTTAAGCTTATTATTCAAAAAAAACTTATCTTTAAATAAAAAATCAAAGATTAAGTCATTATAAATCAATGCTTTAATCATCTACTTTATTCCATACATGTTCAACATTTAAAACACCCATTAATATGCCTAAAATTACTATCCTCAGAAGTTTTAAAAGATACAGAGAAGATGAATTAAACATCAAGACTTCGACAATTATTCAAAGCCTAACAGGAAACCCTCATTTTCCTACTCCGCAATCCAGTTTAGAAGAAATTAATCAAAGCAGAATCGCTTTCTTGGATGCTTTGGTCGCTTCAAGAACTGGAAGCAAACAAGCAACTCTTCTTAAAAAAGAATGTAGAAGTATTTTAGAAAAACAATTAGAATTGTTGGGCTTGTATGTAAATATGAATTGTTTTGATAATGAAGCAATAGCCCAAAGTTCAGGATTTGATGTTAAAAAGAAAGGAAAACCCGTTGGTATTTTAGCCAAACCCCGCAATTTGACAGTAGTTAACGGCCCAGTAAAAGGTACTTTAATCGCCAATATAGATAGAATACACAGAGCCAAAAGCTATATTTATCAAATTACAACTTCCCCCCTAACTGAAACAAGTATTTGGGAAACGCATGTCTCCAGTCGCAAAAAAATTGTATTTGAAAACTTACAATCAGGCACAGAATACGCCATCAAAGTAGCCGCAGTAGGTAAAGAACCTATTTTGGTTTATTCGGATGTGGTGTTTAGTTATGTTTTATAAGGATGATTTACTTTCTTGAGAATTTATTAATAACATTTTCAAAAAAGTAAATTCTCAATTTGTTGTAAATCAATACGTTTTATAGCTTCAATACCCATTTGTAAAACAGCAGGGAATAAATCCTTTAGTTTATCTTTAATGCCCTCTTCTGCTACTTCCGAAGACATTTTCTTAATTTTACCTAAAACACTTTTACCTAAACTCTCTTTTTTCTCATCTTTCTTTTCATTCTTAAAAGCCTTTAATTCTTCAATCAGTTCCTTTAGCTCTTTTTGGTCGTTTGGCTCTTGACTGGTTTTCACTAACCGTTCTAATTCATTAAAAATATGGGTTTGTTGATAACGATTATCATTATTTGTTACATCCCCATGATAATGACTACCACCGTAAAAATAATTGTGGTTAGCTTTATTGATTTCAGCTTGAGAAAAATAACCTCCTAATATTTCTACAATATTAGCTAAGGGAACTTCTACATCATTGTCATAATCTACATACTCTCTTCTGTTCTTTTTTAAACAGTTAATCAGAGAAGTATATTTAGCTTTTATCTTTTTATCTTCATATTCAAATTCTACCATTTCCTCATATTCTAAACCGGGTAATTTCTCTAAGGTTTTTTTCAAAGTACTACGAATTGTATCAAAATAAGATTGATGGTATTTGCCAATGATATAAAAATGTATGGTTCTATCTTCTACTTTGGCTAAGACACGAATATCATCTTTGATAAATACTGCTCCTTTGCTCCAATATTGCTTATTTTTAATTTCCGAAAAATGCTTTACTATCAAATAAGGCATAATATCTTCTGGAATATCTGCCTTAAAATCAAAGTAAAAATGCTTGCCTGCTTCATAAAACTCACTCAAAGCAATGGGCTGATTACTCCCAAAACGAATAGGAATGTATAGTTTTTGTTCACTTTCTTCAAAATGCAAAAGCCCATAAAAATTCATGGTTTTAAAGATAAAAGTGGCTTCTTCTTCATAAAATTGAAATTTATTGGAACGCTCTAAAATTTTACAAGCCTGTTCTTTCCTTAAAACACCCTGACTTTCAATCGTTCTTTGATTAATAATCAATGAGTAAGCTCCATCGATTAGCCATTTTGGGTTCAGAATATGTCTATCCATCAAAGGAGAATCATTAAAATAGCGTAAAACCCCAATTTCATTCAGATACTTTAAAATGGCTATTCGTCTATCTTCTGTATCAGTTACGTCCAAGCTTTTACATAATTCACGGAAATAACTCATCGTAATATAATGTTTGTTGGGTTTATTATACTCCTTTTCAATAGCTTCTTTTACGTTCTGATATTCTATGGGAAATTCTTTGTTAAGATTTTCTAATTGTAATAATTCTGATTTTATCGTTTGCTCTACTTCATCCATAATTTTTCGCCAAGAAGGTTCAATTTGGGCAGCTTTTAGCACCGATACTCTATTAAAAATGGCTTTCAAGACAGGACGTTTCTCATCTTTTCCATTATAGCGTTCTCTTAATTGGTTGGCATCAATTTTTAGATGACTACTCGTTAAAACGTCTGCATAATTATTAATGATGATAAAGGGAGCTTTAGGAGCATAGTTTTCTAAAAAGGCAATATATTTTTCAGGGTTTTGGTCTTTAGTACTATCTAAAACGATGATATAAAGTGTATCGGTCGTCATAAATAGTTTATGCAAACTGTATTGTATTTCTTGTCCGCCAAAATCCCAAAGATTGATTTTGATATTACCCCCTTCATCAGGAGCTTTATCATTTTCAAAAGGTTTCCATGAAGAGATAGCAATATCAGGTGTAGAAATTTCATTCTCATCAATGGGCAAACCCATCAAATATTTTTGCAAAGTAGTTTTACCAGCACGAGGCTCGCCCAGTAAAACCATTTTAGCTTCTTCGATTTTTACAGTGCCTTTTTCTTGGGCTTCAAAATATTGAAATAAAGCTTCTCCTCCGCTTTTGATGGCTTCAATCATTTCAGAGGGAAGAGGATTGCCGTAGAGGTTCAATGAAGAAGGTACATTTGCATCTTTTAAAACAACTTCTAAAGATTTAAAATTAATAATATCATTCTTTTTTAGATGTTGAATATTGTTGTTTCTCAAGTCAATTTCTTCTAAATCAATCAAGTTACTGAGCGGTAATAAATCACTGATTCGATTATTCGATAAAAAAAGCTTTTTCATAATCACCAAGTTAGACAATGGTGATAAATCACTAATTTGATTATCGTTTAATCCAAGTCCTTGTAAATTTTCCAAAGTAGCTAAAGGCAATAAATCACTAATTTGATTATTCGACAAGTAAAGTATTTTTAACTCCAATAAGTTTGATAAAGGCGATAAGTCTCTAATTTGATTATCCGCCAAATTAAGTATTTTTAACTTTAATAAGTTTGACAAAGGCGATAAGTCTCTAATTTTATTTATCCATAAATGAAGTGCATTTAAATTCACTAAGTCTGCCAAAGGTGATAAATCGCTAATTTGATTATTCACCAAAATAAGACTTTTTATATTAATTAGATTTGACAAAGGCGATAAATCGCTAATTGGGTTTAAACGCAAATCAAGTATCTCTAAATCTATTAACTTAGTTAAAGGCGATAAATCGCTAATTTGATTAAATTCCAAATCAAGATCTTTCAACTGCAATAAGTTTGACAAAGGTGATAAATCGCTAATTTGATTCTTAGTCAAATCAAGTTTTTTTAACTTCGCTAAATTTGATAAAGGCAAAAGCTCGCTGATTTGATTATAAGCTAATATAAGTATTTCTAAATCTACTAGATTTAATAAAGGGTATAGGTTATTAATTCGGTTATGACTAAAATCAAGCATAGTAATTTCACCTTCGTTATTCAACTCAAAATTCCATACTCTAGCCCCGAAGGCCTTTTCCAACTCCAATATCACTTGTGGTTTTACTTGTTCTTGCTCCATTGCTTTATCTTCTAATTTTTTATCGCTTATCAAAGATATTTAGATTCGCTTAAACAAACATCTTTTAAAGATTAAAAGCACATTTATTGCCTTCAATCCTATAAGGTTTTAAAAACCTTATAGGATTATTATAGTTATGAATTTATTGATACAATAAAAAAGCGTCTTGAAATTGAATTTTCAAGACGCTTTTTTATGTGTTTATGTTCTAACTTATTTACTCTTTGCATCCCAAAGAGCAGCTTTTGCTAAAGCAGCTTTATCGGAACTTCTAGCTTTAATCCAGTTGCTTAAGAATTTGTATGATTTCTTATCTGTTGTTGCATCCACTAAACTATCTAACACAGCAAGAGCTTTCGGTACTTGTCCTTCTCGGAAATAAGCTGTTGATTCTTCTCTCCAAACTCTGCCATTAATAGATTTTTTATCTACGCCTAGTTTAGCCAAGTTTGCTCTTACCTGATTGATTTTTGCCACAGAGTATTTCATTCCACGACTACTGTACAAAGAATACATAATAATATTTTCAGCCGTTTGCTTCACCAAGTTTTTATCATATTTGGCATTGAATTCTCCTAAATGGCTAATCATGTATTCAAAGATATTATTCTCATCGTCCATGATGACTTTTTGCAATAGCAAAAAGCTCGTATTATTGCTGTATTGTGTTGCAGGAACGATTTTCGCATAATTATTCATCACATTGATATTATCAAGCGTATCACGCATGATTCTCGCCATAAACCCGTATTCAATTAAGAAGCTAGCATCACGATTCCCAGAACGATAGCTTGCTTTGTAATTACTGGTGCGTTGTTTAGGGTCGATAGCTTTATTGGCAGCTTCAATTAATGCTTGTGGGGTATTATAGTTTTCGCCCAAAACAGTGATATGCATTAATTTTACATCTTTATCAAAAAACAAAAGCGTTGGAGTAGAAGGAATCCAAATACCTTGTTTGTTCAAGAAAGCTGCTCCTTCTGGCGAAGTAATATCTAACTTGTAGTTTATGAAGTTTTGATTGTAAAGACTTCCTACTTGGGCATTTTCAAAAGTAGGTTTAAAAGCATTACAAACATGACATGTTGGTGCATATACTTCTAAATGTACAGGTTTGTTTTGTGCTTTAGCTAAATCGAAAACTGTTCTAAGGTTTCCGCTTTGTAAAAAAGCTGTTCCTTTTTGTGCAGTAACTAAATGCGTGAGGAATAAAAAGAGAGAAAGAGTAAAGAATTTTTTCATGGTTAAAAATGGATTATTGCGAATGAGTATCACAAAAATATGCCAATCTCCTTTGAAAGAAATTGGCATTAACAATCGTTAACATTATTACTGTTGTTCAGCGGCTTTAATTTCTTCTTGCAGATTTTTAGTTAAAGTTCTACAAAGGTTATCAATTAAAGTGGACATCTTTTGGTCGCCAGTGGCATCTACTAAGGTATTTCCAATACTTCCGATTACTTCAATATAAAAACGTTTCATTTCTAAAACGTCCATATCTTTTGTCCAAAGCGGTAAAGCTAAAGTTCCTTTGTGATAATGATCCCAAACACCTACAAAGATTGATTTTGTTTCTTCAATACCTTCGTTTGGATTGTCTGTTGCAGACCATTGAATTTGTTCTGGGATACTTTGTTCGTCTAATGTTACTTTAAAATTAATTTCAGAATGTTTCATTATAAAAGATGGGTACTTTTTATATAATTGTTTTTTAATTGAATCGCAAAAAACTGATAGCCAAGTGATCAATACAATTCAAGCAACATTTTTGTTTATTGTAAAAAACTGACAATTAGTAACTTGAAGTACTAATCACCAATCACTATTTACTAATCACTACATAATGCTATTGATTTGCAAAAACTTTTTTCAATAAATCCGATACACGAGCAGCAGGATTCTCTCTGATTTTCTGTTCT
The DNA here is from genome assembly GCF_034930985.1 of Arcicella lustrica. NCBI lineage: Bacteria > Pseudomonadati > Bacteroidota > Cytophagia > Cytophagales > Flectobacillaceae > Arcicella > Arcicella lustrica. The sequence continues at coordinate 222,602 of NZ_JAYGIM010000009.1, read as the reverse complement.
TCTTGAGCGACTAAAAGGAATAACCCATCAATTGCTTTTTGAGTTGCATATTGTTTCAAATCTGGGTTTACTTTTTTCGTAAAAGGAATTTTATTGTATGTTGTAGCAATATCTCCATACAATTTAGTAGCACCTGTAGAATTGATAGATTCTTCCATTACTGGCGCAAAAGCATTGGTTAAAGCCACCGAAGATGTTCTTTTTAAATAATTTGTAGCGGCATCTTTATCACCTTTCAAAATACTCAAAGCATCTTGAATCGTCATTTTAGTAATAGCATCCACAAAAATAGGAACTGCTTTCTCTGCGGCTTTTTCTGCTCCACGGTTCAAAGCAGTAATAAATTTATCGCATTGCGCACCCAAGCCAATCTGACGAAGTTTTTGTTCTACATTCTGTGCTTCTGGCGGAAATAACAATTTAATGGTTTGGTTGCCAAGATAACCATCTAAAGCAGAAGCCTTTGATGAACTGTTTTTAATACCAACCGTTAAAGCTTCTTTCAAACCTTTCCCGATTTCATCCGTTGTCAAAGCACCGGGTGTACCACTCAAAACGTCATTCGCTTGTTTGAGGATATTACCAATATTCTGTGAATTACAACTACTCACAGAAAACATTAAGGATAGGCCTAAGAAAATTCTTTTCATTTTTTTAAATTTCAATGTTTAACAATATGAAAACTGACAAATTTTATGGAAAGTCATTGCCATTTAAACGCCAAAACACTTGAATTTGTGTAATTTTGAACAAAAATAATCAATTAGGACTAAGCCTTTAGCTAAAAGGTAAAAATAAAAATGATTCGAGCAGAGATAATTACCATTGGTGACGAAATATTATATGGACAAATTACCGATACTAATACACAGTGGATTAGTGCTGAACTTGATAAAATAGGGATTCGCACCGTTAGAAAATCATCCGTTGGCGATACAGAAGAAGCCATTTTACAAATCTTTCAAGAAGCGACAGAAAGAGCAGATTTAGTGATTGTAACGGGTGGATTAGGTCCCACCAAAGATGATATTACCAAAAAGACATTCTGCAAATACTTCAATACAACATTAGAAGTACATCCAGAAGCTTTAAGTGATTTAACGGAATTCTTTAGAAAAAGAGGAAGAGAAGTAACAGGCTTAAATCTTGGTCAGGCAGAATTACCTGCCAATGCTACTTATATCAAAAACACAATGGGAACTGCACCCGGTATGTGGTTTGAACAAAATGGTGTAGTCTATATTTCAATGCCAGGTGTACCTTTCGAAATGAAAGGATTAATGACGATTTCATTACTCCCTAAAATTCAAGAGTATTTTAAAACGCCTGTCATTTTCCATAAAGTAATTCGTACTGTTGGTATTGGTGAATCACTATTAGCAGAAATCATTGATGCTTGGGAAGATGCACTTCCTCCGCATATCAAATTAGCTTACTTACCATCAATGGGAAGTGTAAAGTTACGGCTGACAGGTTTTGGAGAAGACATTAAAGCACTTGAAAAAGAAGTAGAAGATGAATTTGAAAAAGTATTGCCTATCATCAAAGACTATGTATATGGTTTTGGGAACGAAGAACTAGAAGAAGCCATCGGTCGTTTATTGAAAGAAAAAGGCTTTACTGTTGCCACTGCTGAAAGTTGCACTGGCGGTTATTTAGGTCATCAATTCACGAAAGTAGCAGGAAGTTCAGCCTATTTTATGGGTGGAATTATATCGTATGACAACACTGTTAAAATCAATCAATTAGGTGTAAAAGCTGAAACATTAACACAATTCGGAGCAGTTTCAGAGCAAACAGTCATCGAAATGTCAGAAAATATTCGCAAATTATGCCAAACAACATTTGGTTTGGCAACAAGTGGCATCGCAGGACCAGATGGAGGAACAGCAGACAAACCAGTAGGCACTATCTGGATTGCCATCGCTTCAGAAAAACAAACAATCACAAAGAAATTGCAATTGGGTGGATTTCGTGAACAAAACATTCATCTTACAGCAATCAACATCCTGAATTTATTAAGAACAACATGGCTTTAATCGAAGTAATTATGCCCAAAATGGGCGAGAGTATCATGGAAGCTACTATTTTAAAGTGGCTTAAAGGCATAGGCGAAAAAATTGAAGCCGATGAATATTTATTAGAAGTAGCTACTGATAAAATTGATACAGAAGTACCTTGTACCGAGTCGGGAATTTTAACAGAAATTTTGATTCAAGAAGGAGAAATTGCAGAAATCGGAAAACCAATATGTATCATTGATACAGATGGAGAAGAAGCAGATTCTTCACCAAAAGCAGAAGTTATTTCTGAAAAACTTGCTCAAGAAATTGAAGAAATCAAAACATTAACAGGCATTAATCTTGACCCTACAGCACAAGAAACAGTTTCAAATGCTGGTGCAAGATTTTATTCGCCTTTGGTATTAAGTATTTCAAAAGAAGAAAACATTTCAACCGCTGAACTAGATGCAATTGTAGGTTCTGGAGCAGAAGGAAGAGTAACAAAACATGATATTTTAGCTTATTTAGAAAATAGAAAAACAGCTAAAGTAAGTATCCCAGTAGTAAAAACTCCTGAGAAAATCGTTTCAAGCTCCACTCCTGTTTTCACTTCTGGTACTGATGAAATTATTCAGATGGACAGAATGCGCAAAATGATTGCAGAGCGTATGATAGAATCTAAAAGGGTTGCTCCACACGTTACTTCATTCGTTGAAACTGATATGACTAATGTGGCGATTTGGAGAAACAACGCTAAAGATGCTTTCAAAAAACAATATGGCGAAAACATTACTTACACGCCAATTTTAGTAGAAGCAATCGTTAATGCAATTAAAGATTTTCCACAAATCAATGCTTCTGTAAATGGTGATAAAATTATTTACAAAAAGAACATCAACGTCGGAATGGCAGTTGCTTTGCCAAATGGCAATTTAATTGTTCCGGTGATTCACAATGCAGATTCTTATAATTTGATTGGTCTGACAAAGAAAATTAATGATTTAACCAAAAGAGCAAGAGAAAATAAACTAAAACCAGAAGATTTAGAAGGTGGAACTTACACTTTCTCTAACATCGGTACTTTCGGAAACATTATGGGTACTCCTATTATTGTTCAACCACAAGTAGCGATTATGGCATTTGGGGCTATTCAGAAAAAACCTGCTGTGATTGAAACGCCTCAAGGAGATTTATTAGGTATTCGTCACAAAATGTTTATTTCTCATTCTTATGACCATAGAATCGTTGATGGTTCATTGGGCGGACAATTTGTAAAGAGAGTATCTGATTACTTGGAGGCTTTTGAAATTGACAGAAAATTGTAGTAAGTTTTCAGCTACCAGTTTTGAGCTTTGAGCCATAATCAATAAAAAAGTCCTGATTGAAATTCAATCAGGACTTTTTTATTGATTATATCAGATATTGAGAATCACTAAATCATTCATTAATTCACTCAATATCAATAACTAAAACTCTGCATCAGCAGGTTTACTTAAATTTGGCTTGATGATTCTTAACCAGATTAATAATTTAATCATTGGGTAAGTTGGGTCAAATTCATACCATTTTGAAGCGAAATTCATGCTGTTTGGCAATTTGTGATGATTGTTTTGGAATAACTCTCCCATCATCAAAAAGTCAAATACTAAAGAGTTTCTAGATTTATCTTTATTGTCATGATTTTGATAACCATATTTATGACCCGACCAGTTTACAATTGCTCCATGAACAGGACCCATCAAAAAGTGGATAGGCAATAAAAAGAAGAATGCCCAGTGCATATCAAAATAAACAAAAGCTACTACATACATAACAATGTAAGAAACGCCCCAACCAATTCTTGAAATCCAATGATCACCTAATTTTTCAATCGTTTTTGAAAAAGGATAGTTATGATCGAAACGCTCTTCAATTTTAGCTTTATTGTTCAACAATGCGTTATAAATATCTTTTGTTTTCCACATCATTGCGAATACATTATCAGAAAAATGTGGTGAATGTGGGTCTTTCTCGGTATCGCTGAAAGCATGGTGCATACGGTGTAAAATTGCGTAAGCACGTGGACTTAAATAAGATGAACCTTGAGAAACGTAAGTGAGGAAATAGAAAAATTTCTCCCAAAACTTATTCATGGTAAACATCTTGTGTGCCGAATAACGGTGTAAAAAAAACGTTTGGCTAAATAAAGATAAGTACCAATGAATGATAAAAGCGGGCAATACCAACTGCATGATTATATTATTATTTTAATTTGTTCTTGTGATTGAGAATTTAAAAGACAGCTACTATCTAAGTTCTTTAAAACTTTAACAGTAAACCGTCAACAAAGTTACCGAATGTTTATTAAAAAGGGTTTAAATATTTTTTATTCTGACATTTGCAAGCTTTAAAAAGAAGTAAGCGAGTAAGCCAATAAGTTTGCACCCATCTGTAAAGCTTTCAAACGAATCGTTTCTGGGTCTTTATAAACACTTTGATCTTCCCAACCATTGCCTAAATCGCATTCAAAGCTATAAAAACAGACTAATCTACCTTCGTAAATCAAACCAAAACCTTGTGGTGGTTTATTGTCATGTTCGTGTATCTTGGGTAAACCATTCGGGAATTTGAATTTCTGATTATAAATAGGATGATTAAATGACAATTCAACAAAACTTAATTCTGGAAAAACCTTTTTCATTTCTCTACGAATAAATTTATCTAAACCATAATTATCATCAACATGCAAAAAGCCTCCGCCTACTAAATATTTTCTAAGATTAGCCACATCTCCATCGCTAAAAACAACATTCCCATGTCCTGTTAAATGCACAAATGGATAAGTAAATAATTCTGGACTTGAAGGTTCTACAATGTCTTCTTCTGGAGCAATATTTGTTCTGAGATTACTGTTACAAAATTTGATTAGATTCGTTAATGAAGTCTTGTTACAATACCAATCGCCTCCTCCTCCATATTTCATTTTGGCAATTTTAAATGAATATTGAGCAAAGCTTTGATGATTAAAAAACAAGAAAAAAGTTAACAATAAAATACTAGCAATACTTTTACGGATATTCTTCATTGTTGAATTACTTGATTGTTTACTTACTTCATTATTGATTAATTAAATTCAAAGTAAAACAAGCTGCCAAACCAGCGGTTTCTGTTCTTAATCTACTTTTTCCTAAAGTAACAGGCTGGAAACCTTTTTTCAAAGCTTGTTCTATTTCATCTGGATTAAAATCGCCTTCTGGTCCAATTAATACGGCGTAATTTCCTTTTGGAATAGCTAAATCTTTGATTAATTTCCTATCACCTTCTTCCAAATGAGCAATCATTTTCTGAGATTCAGCCACTTCTTTCTGTAAAAAAGCTTTCCAAGTAATCATTTCATTGATTTTTGGCAAAAATGCTTTTAAAGATTGCTTCATTGCTCCTATCGCAATTTTTTCAATTCTAGCCGTTTTTATTTCCTTGCGTTCTGAATAACGAGTTTGAATAAAAGAAATTTCATGAATGCCCATTTCTACACATTTTTCAACCATCCATTCAATTCTATCCATGTTCTTGGTTGGAGCAATGATTAAATGAATATAAAAATCGTGACGTTCATAATCTTGTTGTTCTTCTACAATTTTTACTTCACACTTTTTTTCATGTGCAACCTTAATTTCACAAGTATAAAAACCACCTTTACCATCTACAACATACAATTTACTTCCGACCGACAAACGAAGTACTTTTATGGCATGACGAGACTCTTCTTCATTCAACAGTAAAGTTTGCTTGATATTTGGTTCGTAAAATATATTCATGAAATTTGTCTTCTTTACAAGCAAAAAATCAATTAGATTCTGCTGAAGAAATGTTTGATTTACAATAAAAAAAGTAAATAAATGCAATACCAAGTATCACAATGGGTAAAGAAACAATTGAGCCTTCAAGACCAAAAGCTCCACCAGTCCATAAAATATCTCCAATTACATTTTGTGTAATAATGCCCTGGACGTCATGTCCTGATACTTCAAAGCCAAAAACTGCTCCTTGAAAGAAATTCCAAGTAAAATGTAGTCCAATCGGAAACATTAAATTTTTTCGGAAAATAAAATAAATTCCCAATAAATAACCTGCTAAAGTAAGATTGACAAGAGGAATGAGGCCAATGTGATTGTTCATCAAATGTAAACCTGCAAAAATAAACGCAGAAGTACTCAGGGCTGCGTATTTATTCATGCCTTCCATTAAAGTACTCAGCACATATCCACGTGCCATAAGTTCTTCTGAAATGGCAACTGCTAAAAAAAAGAAGATATACGAAACGAAAATTATGGGATTAAATTCAAGTTTTATGACTTGAACGTATCCCATAATTTTCAATATGATAAATCCAGTGCTTATTAAAAAGATGCCAATAATACATCCAAAGGCAAAATCCTTACTTTTGTTTTTCCAATCTAACCCTAAACTTTTGAGTGAAATACTTTTTCCAAGCATCTTTGGATAAAGCCAAACGGCTAATATTTCAAAGAATAGTCCCCCTATTTCATACACCAGTAATTTGTCGTAGTGCTTAGGTAAAGTAATTATTTCATAAAGCTTGTCGAAGTCGATTTGATATACGAAAGTCAACAGAAATACTGTGAAACTTCTTCCAAGTCCAACAAAAAAGATGAAGAACAACACAAATCCAAAGACTTTAATAAGTGACTTTAACCAAATGGGATAATTACTAAACATTTATAAAGAAATTAGTCTTCAGCCTCTGTTTTGAAAGAAAACAAAGTTGGGTTTAATTTGAAGTTACCAGATAAGTAATCGTCCACAAATTTAGTAACTACTTTATCATTTACTTCATCAACATTCAAGCATACTTCTAATCCGATTCCGAATTCAAAATCTTCATCAATTTCCAAATGCTCAGAAAGTTTAATTTCTTCGTTTTCTTCAATTTCTTCAATCAATTCAGTAATGAATAATTCTACTTCTTCATCCATTGCCTCATTTGACGTATAAGTCTCATCACGGTTCTCTACAGGAACATACAAAGGAAACGACTTCATCGCTTGACGCTCGGCAGTTTCATAAACAATACTGTTGTAATGCAAACGAAGAGAGTAAATAACAGCATCAAAAATTGCTTCTTGACCTTTGTATTCACCTACAAACTGAACGTGAACAAATTCTTCAACGTTATCAGGTTCATCATTCAGTTCGTCTTCAAAATAAACAAACTTCTTTCCTGCTTCTTTGCATTCCTTTTTTAACTGTTCAATTTCTTTAGGGTCTAGTCCCGGATTCGATTTTAATGACATATTACAATAGATTAATTTATGAGTCAAAGATAACAAAAATGCCCACTAACACAAAAGTGCTGTGGGCATTTTCAGGCTTATTGTTTACTTATCTAATCAATAATAATTCTCTGTATTTTGGTAAAGGCCATTCATCATCATCAACGATAAGTTCTAATTTATCTACGCAATAACGAATTTCCTCTAAGTAATTCTTCACTTTTGTACTGTAAAGTCTAGCTCTTTCAGCAGTATCTTCTACATTATTGGCTTCTTTTCTAGCTTCTGTCATTTCATCAACTAAATTGTTGATTTTGGCAGTGTAAATAGAAATTTTCTTGATGATTTCAATCGTAGGAGCATAATATTGAGGATCAATACCAATTTCTTTTTGTCCACGAACGTTATCAACTAATTGTGTTTGATACTTTAAAGAAGTTGAAACGATATGGTTGATAGCTAAATCACCAACAACTCTTGATTCAATTTGGATTTTCTTGATATAATTTTCAATCTCGATTTCATAGCGTGCGTGCATTTCAATTTCATTAAAAATACCATGTTTCGAGAACAAATCAATCGCTGATTTATCCAAATATTTTCTAAGTGCTTCAGGAGCAGTTTTTAGATTTGACAATCCTCTTTTTGCAGCTTCTTCTGTCCACTCCTCTGAATAACCATTTCCTTCAAAAAGAATTTTTCTTGATTGTTTTACATACTTTTTCAATACTTCAACAATTGCTAATTCTTTTTTGATGCCTTTTTCTAAGTAAACATCCACTTCCTCACGGAATTGTAATAATTGGTTAGCCACAATCGTGTTAAGGATTGTCATAGGTGCGGCAGAATTGGCAGAAGAACCAACTGCTCTAAACTCAAATTTATTACCTGTAAAAGCAAAAGGTGATGTTCTATTTCTATCAGTGTTATCTAATAAAAGTGCTGGAATTTTATTGATTCCCAATCTTAAATAAACATTATCTCCTTTTTCTAATTTAATATCGTGCATTTCTGAAAGATTTTCTAAATCGTTCAATACACGAGTCATTTCTGTTCCAATGAAGATTGAAACAATCGCTGGAGGAGCTTCATTAGCGCCTAAACGATGTTCGTTCCCTGCTGTTGCGATAGAAGCACGCAATAAATCAGCATAATCGTGAACAGCCTTGATTGTGTTTACAAAGAAAGTAAGGAAACGAAGGTTTTCTTTTGGTTTAGTTGATGGACCTAAAAGGTTGACACCAGTATCTGTAGCCAAAGACCAGTTATTGTGTTTACCAGAACCGTTGATACCTGAAAATGGTTTTTCATGAAAAAGCACACGCATTTTATGTTTTGCAGCTACTTTATTCATCAAATCCATCAAAAGAGCATTGTGGTCACAAGCTAAATTTGCTTCTTCAAAAGTTGGGGCAACCTCAAATTGTGCTGGAGCAACTTCGTTGTGACGAGTACGAACTGGCATACCTAATTTCAAAGCTTCCAATTCAAAATCAACCATAAAAGCATTTACTCTTGAAGGAATTGACCCAAAGTAATGGTCTTCTAATTGCTGTCCTTTAGCTGGCGAATGTCCAAAAACTGTTCTTCCAGACATCATCAAATCTGGACGAGCATTGTACAATGCTTCATCTACCAAGAAATACTCTTGTTCAATACCAACAGAAGCAGAAACCTTTGATACTTCACGACTAAAGTATTCATTCATTACTTTAGTTGCAGCTTTATCAATCAATTCACTTGATTTTAATAAAGGTGTTTTGTAATCTAATGCTTCGCCAGTATAAGAAACAAAAACTGAAGGAATACATAAAGTAGCAGTGCCTGCTACGTTTTCCATAATAAAGGCTGGAGAAGAAGGATCCCAAGCTGTATAACCACGGGCTTCAAAAGTAGAACGAATGCCGCCATTTGGGAAAGATGAAGCATCAGGTTCTTGTTGAACTAATGCTGAACCTTTGAATTTTTCAACAGCTTTACCTTTACTTGTAATGTCAAAAAAAGCATCATGCTTTTCAGCAGTAGTACCCGTTAATGGTTGAAACCAATGTGTATAATGTGTTACTCCTTTCGACAAAGCCCATGATTTCATCGCAGCTGCAACTTCATCAGCGGCTTCTCTATCAATTTTCTTACCATCCTCAATCGCATTTGTAATTTTCAGATAAGCTTCTGGACTTAATAAGGAACGCATTACTTCATCATTAAAAGTATTACTTCCGTAATAATCGGTTACTTTTTCTGTCGGTATTTTAACCGGTACAGTCGGACGAGACTGAGCTAACTCAAGTGCTTTAAATCTTGCAATTGCCATATAAAATTTTTCAGATTTTTTTTTTAATGTTAATGGATATTTCACTCAGGGTTTTGACTGAAGCCTCAAGCAAACTACTGATTACATTTCAATCTCTACCTTTTAATTCCACTAAATAATAAACTCACGCATAAATGTAATTGAAATTTATTTTTTATTAATTAATCCCTCTTAAAATTTAAAAAAATAGCCAAAAATCAACTTTTTTATCAAAAATGAATAACCTTCAAATATCACAATTTTATCAACATTAAAATAACTAAAGAAAAAATTTAACTATTTCAAGAACTTTACATTTTATTCTGCAAAAATTTTGATTTACAAAATAAAGTATTGTAATTTTGATAATAACAAAATATAATTTCATCAATTGAAATATGGCAATTGTTTGACGCATTAGAATAGTTCAAATCAATCGAAAAAACAGAGCCATGTTTAAAAATTTCATAAAAATCATTTTTTTCTTGTGAAATTCAACTTTTGAAGTATAAATTTGTAGCAAGAAATAAGGAAATTAACCAAATAAATAAAAATCCAATAACAAAATCATGGCAAAAGCTAAACTTGAGTACATTTGGTTGGACGGTTACAAACCAACTCAGAGCCTTCGTAGTAAAACTAAAATTGAAAATAATTTTAGCGGTAAATTAGAGGATTGCGACATGTGGTCATTTGATGGTTCATCAACAGAACAAGCTCCAGGTGGTTCTTCTGACTGTCAATTGAAACCTGTTTTCATTTGCAAAGATCCTGAGCGTTCTTTATTGGGAACTCCATCATATCTTGTAATGTGCGAAGTTTTAGATTCTGAAGGTAATCCACACGAGTCTAACGGTCGTGCTACGATTGAAGATGATGACAATGATTTCTGGTTTGGTTTTGAACAAGAATACTTCTTATACGATTTAGCTACAAATCTTCCTTTAGGTTTCCCTTCAAACGGTTATCCTCGTCCACAAGGACCATATTATTGTTCAGTTGGAGCTAAAAATGCTTATGGACGTAATATCGTTGAAGAGCATTTAGAATATTGTCTTCAAGCTGGTTTGAACGTTGAAGGTATCAATGCTGAAGTTGCTGCTGGTCAATGGGAATTCCAATGTTTCTCTAAAGGCGCTAAACAAGCTGGTGATGAAATCTGGGTAGCTCGTTATTTATTGGAAAGAACTTGTGAGAAATACGGTGTTTGGGTTAACTATCACTGTAAACCTCTTGGTAATACTGACTGGAATGGTTCAGGTATGCACGCTAACTTCTCTAACACTGCTCTTAGAACAGCTGGTAAGAAAGAAACTTACGACATTATCTGTCAAGCATTCGCTCCTTTCGTGAAAGAACATATCGAAGTATATGGTGCTGATAACCACTTACGTTTGACTGGTAAACACGAAACTCAATCTATCGATCAATTCTCTTATGGAGTATCTGACCGTGGTGCATCAATCCGTATTCCAATCGCTGCAGTTCAAAAAGGATGGAAAGGATGGTTAGAAGACCGTCGTCCAAACTCTGCTGCTGATCCATACAAAGTGGCTGCTCGTATCATTAAAACTGTTAAAACTGCAGTTATCTAATTTTGATACAACATATAATAATAAAGAAGCTCGGCTAATTTAGTCGAGCTTCTTTATTATTATATCAGATAATCAGCTAATTATGAATCTAATATCCAGCTACTTTTACTTTTTTAGCTATAAATTTCAATCTTGATAACTATCTTTGCAGTATGAAAAAAGTAGCATTTTATACATTAGGCTGTAAACTTAACTATTCTGAGACCTCAACCATCTCAAGAATGTTTGAGCAAAAAGGTTATCAAAAAGTTGAGTTTAATCAAAAGCCAGACATATTCATCATCAATACTTGTTCAGTGACCGAAAATGCTGACAAGAAGTGTAAGAAAATTGTAAAAGAAGCCAATAAAATAAATCCTGATGGTTACGTAACAATCATTGGTTGTTATGCACAATTGAAACCACAGGAAATTGCTGATATTGAAGGAGTAGATGCGGTATTGGGTGCAGCAGAAAAATTCCAATTGATAGATTTATTAGATGGTTTTGTAAAAGAACCTTCGGGCAATAAAGCTAAAGTCTATAATCAAAATATTGAAGAAGCTGTAGAATATCATACTTCATATTCATTGAACGATAGAACTCGTACTTTCTTGAAAGTACAAGATGGCTGTGATTATCCTTGCGCTTATTGTACGATTCCTTTGGCTAGAGGGGGAAGTCGTTCAGATACCATAGCAAATGTATTAAAAGCAGCTCGTGAAATTGCTGAAAGTGGCGTAAAAGAAATCGTTTTAACAGGCGTAAATATTGGAGATTTTGGTCTTCAAAACGGAAAAAGAGAAAATACTTTTTTAGAGTTAGTAAAAGCCTTGGACGAAGTTGAAGGAATTGAACGTTTTAGAATTTCTTCAATTGAGCCTAATTTATTGACTGATGAAATTATAGCTTTCGTAGCAAGCTCAAAACGCTTTGTTCCTCATTTTCATATTCCATTACAGTCGGGTTCAAATAAAGTATTGGCCTTGATGAAAAGACGCTACAAAAGAGAGCTTTATGTAGATAGAGTTACAAAAATCAAAGAATTAATGCCTAATTGTTGCATTGGCGTTGATGTAATTGTAGGTCATCCAGGAGAAACAGACGAAGAGTTTTTAGAAACTTATAATTTCTTGAACGAATTACCAATCAGTTATTTGCACGTTTTTACTTACTCAGAAAGAGAAAATACTTCAGCATTGGCTATCAAACCTGTGGTACCAATGAGTAAAAGATCAGAACGCTCAAAAATGCTTCATATCTTATCTGATAAAAAAAGAAGATTTTTTTACGAAGAACATTTAGAAGATTCATTTACAGTACTTTTTGAAGAAGATGTTGAAAATGGACAAATGCAGGGTTTCACTGAAAATTATATCAGAGTAACTGCCAAATATGACCCAATTTTGATTAATGAAACTAAAAAAGTAAAGCTTTCGACCATCAATGAAAATATGCTTGTGGAAGTTGAAGAAGTTGAGGTTTATGAAACACATTAAGATTCATTGGTATTGCAATATTTTAACGAGGCTATTCTGAAAATGATGGTCTCGTTCTCATTTTACTCCTAAACTGCTGAAAAACAAAGCCTATAATTGTTCTTACCACATAAAAAATGACAAAAAGCATTTTTGGAAATTAGAAATTTCTACGTCAAAACTCCCCTTTTTCGTATCTTTGTACTCGCTTATTCGTTTTAGTATCTCTTATCAAATATTTTAGGTCACGAATAAGTTTTTTTGATAAGAATACATTCACGCTGTAAACTCATGTTGAAGATGAAGCCATACAGAGTAATTCTTTATTATAATTACACTCCTATCCCTGATGCGGATACTTATCGAGAAAAGCATCATCTATTTTGTTTAGAAAATCGTTTATTAGGTCGTATCATTGTTGCTTCTGAAGGACTAAACGGTACAGTTTCTGGTTTGACTGAAGACTGTGTACGTTACATGCATTGGTTAGAAAATGACCCAATTTTTGCAGGTTCTAATTTCGACTTTAAAGTTGAAGAGCACGAAGAACACGCTTTTGCTAAACTCCATGTAAGAGTAAAAGAAGAAATTGTCAATTCTGATTTACCAGTTGACCCAAGAGTAAGAACAGGAAAGCATTTAGAGCCAGCAGATTTCAAAGAAATGTTGAAGAATGACCCTGATGTTGTTTTAGTTGATATGCGTTCTAATTATGAACACAGCATAGGAAAATTCAAAGGAGCAGTAACATTTGATATGGAAACGCTTCGTGAATTGCCTGAACACGTGCAAGAGATTGAACATTTGAAAGATAAAAAAATCATTACTTATTGCACTGGAGGGATAAAATGTGAAAAAGCTTCTGCTTATTTAATTGAGCGTGGTTTCGAAAATGTTTATCAATTACATGGCGGAATTATTAAATATGGTTTAGAAGAAGGTGGTGAAGACTTTGAAGGAAAATGTTATGTATTTGATAACAGAGTAAAAACAGAAGTAAATACTGTAAACCCTGTCATCATTTCAAAATGCCATATTTGTAAAACTGATACAGAAGATATGGTAAACTGTGCTAATCCAGAATGCAATGAGCATTTACCTATTTGTGCTACTTGTTTGTTAGAAATGGATGGAGCTTGTTCTGTAGCATGTAAAAATCATCCACGCAAACGCCCTTATAATGTAAAAGGATATTACTCTAAGCAGTCGGATAACTATACTCCTGAATTTGGTTTCAAAAGTAGAAAATTAACAAAAAGCCCTTTGGAACAAAACGCATAATTTATATATTTGACGAGTATATTCAACTAGAGGTATTGTAGCAATTACAATGCCTCTAGTTTTTTCATTTAAAATCATACAGACTATGACCATTTCATCAACCGATTTAATTACAAATGCTGATGGAAGTATCTATCATTTGAATCTTCGTCCAGACGATATTGCTGATACTATCATTACCGTTGGTGACCCCGAAAGAGTAGAAAAAGTTTCTAAATATTTCGATAGCGTTGAAATAAAAATTAATAAACGAGAGTTTGTTACTCATACTGGCTATCTTGGAAAAAAACGTCTTAGTGTAATTTCAAGTGGAATTGGCACCGATAACATAGAAATTTTAATGAATGAACTTGATGCTTTAGCCAACATCGATTTAGCAACGAGAACACCATTTGATCAACATAAATCCTTAAATATTATTAGGCTAGGCACCTCTGGCAGCTTACAAAAAGAGATTCCTATGGAAAGCATCGTAGTTTCTAAACTAGGTATTGGCTTTGATGCACTAGGCTATTTTTATACTTCTCAAAACAATTCTATCGCAGAATCTATCAAAAAGTATTTTGCTTTAGATTTTATGCCTTATGCTAATGCTGGAAGTAAGCCTTTGTACAACCTGTTTATGGAAGATTCTCCAGTCGATTGGTTTGAAGGCAATACCGTTACTTGTCCAGGATTTTATGCTCCTCAAGGTAGAATTTTAAGATATAGTCCTAAAATTGAAAATCTGTTAGAAAAATTTAATTCATTCAGACATGATAATTTATTATTGACTAATCTTGAAATGGAAACGGCAGGCTATTATTTAATGGGGAAAGTGCTAGGTCATGAAGTATTATCAATCAGTGCTATTCTTGCCAGTAGAATGACGAACGATTTTGCTAAAAATCCTGAAAGGGCGGTTGATAATTTAATTAAACTAGCTTTAGAAAAGCTCTCAAAATAACATAAAAAAAGCTGTTTCTTTCAATAATTGAAGAAACAGCTTTTTTATAAAACCTATCAGTGAAATTGTAAATTAACTACTATGAGTTAATTTTTCCTCTTAAAGCACGTGGGATGTCAATTGTAGCAACTGGAGCCGAAGGATTATTTAAAATCGCAACGTTTTCAGCCTTCAATTTAGCCACTTTCAATGTTTGTCCTAAATCTAAGCCAGTAATGTCAGCTTCGATAAAATCAGGAATATTGTCTGATAAACCTTTCAAAGTTACTTTACGTAATTTTTGAACCATTTTACCCCCTTTACGAACGCCTGGTGCATCACCAATAACTTTCACAGGAACGTCAATTTTGATTTCTTTACCTTCAACGATTTCTAAGAAATCGACATGAAGAAGAACTTCTGATACTGGGTGGAATTGTGAATCTTGAACGATAGCGTGGTGGATTTCACCTTCGATGTTTAAGATTACTTCTGATACTTCTGGAGTATATAATAATTCACGGAAAAGAATCATTGGTACAGCAAAGTGAATTTGTTTTTCACCACCGTATAATACACATGGAGCTAAAGATTCGTTACGAAGATCTTTTGCTGATTTTGTTCCAAGGGTTTCTCTGTTATACCCTACGATTTCAATCTTTCTCATTTTTGAGTGATTTGTGTTGAAGGCCTGTCGATTTCAAGGAAATTATTCCTTGAGCACTATCTTCAATCAACCGTTTAAATTAATTTTTTATAAATAATGAACTGATAGATTCATGATCACGAATTCTGCCAATTGCTTTGGCGAATAATTCTGCTACTGATAATACTTTAATTTTATCACTAGCTTCTCTTAATGGAATTGTGTCTGTTACAACCAACTCAGTTAATACTGAATTATTGATGTTTTCATACGCTTTTCCAGAAAGTACTGGGTGTGTTACGATGGCTCTTACAGATTTTGCACCTTTGTCCATGATTAACTGAGCAGCTTTACACATAGTACCACCAGTATCAATTAAGTCATCGACTAAAACTACGTCTGCACCAGTAACATCACCAATTAATTGCATTGTTGCTACTTCGTTAGCACGTTTACGTTGCTTATCGCAAATTACCATTTCAGCATTGAAGAACTTGGCAACATTACGAGTACGAACCACACCACCAACATCAGGAGAAGCAAAAAGTAAATTATCTAATCCTAATGATTTTAAGTAAGGAACGAAAATGGCTGTTCCTTCTAAATGATCTACAGGAAAATCGAAAAAACCTTGGATTTGTCCAGCATGTAAATCTAAAGTCATTAATCTATCAGCACCAGCAGCTGTTAATAAATTAGCTACTAATTTTGCTCCGATACCTACTCTTGGTTTGTCTTTTCTATCCTGACGAGAATACCCGAAATAAGGAATAACAACCGTAACATAGTGAGCAGAAGCACGACGAGCACCGTCAATCATTAACAAAAGCTCCAGCATGTTATCAGCTGGTGGGAAGGTTGATTGAATGATGAATACATCACATCCTCTGATAGATTCGTTAAAACTTGGTGACATTTCACCATCTGAGAAACGTTGAACAGAAGACAAACCTAAATCTTTTCCGTAAAAGCGAGCAATTTCTTTTGCTAAATATTCGGAAGATGATCCTGTGAAAATCTTAACTTGATTGATAGCAGCCATTTTTTTGGAGAGTTTTGTAAGGCTCTCTTAATTCAAAATTATCTTGGAAATACTTTTTCTGAAATTTACCGCAAAAGTACAAAAAATCATTCGCTTAAACAGCACTGAACAGTCGATTTTTCAAACAATAAATAATTAAGCCTTAAACACCCAAATAAAGTACTACATTTTATTGGTAAATCACCTTTTTTGCTGAAAGCAAAGTATTTTTCATCAGGGAAACAATCGTCATTGGGCCTACTCCTTTAGGAACTGGCGTGATGAAAGAGCACTTCGGAGCAACTTCATCAAATTTCACATCTCCTTTCAATGCAAAGCCAGACTTCTTAGTTGGGTCTTCTACTCTAGTCAAACCTACATCAATTACTACAGCGCCATCTTTAACATATTCAGCTGTGATAAACTCTGCACGACCCAAAGCTGCAATTAAAATATCCGCACTAGCACAAACAGCTGGTAAATCTTTCGTTTTTGAATGCGTAAGTGTTACTGTACAATTACCAATTTTAGTGTTGCGTTGCATCAAAATAGACATCGGTAAGCCTACAATCTGGCTACGACCCACCACAACACAATGTTTTCCAGAAGTTTCAATATTATAATACGCCAATAAGTCTAATACTCCTTGAGGCGTCGCAGAAATATAAGCAGGAAGACCTTTTGCCATTCTACCAATATTGATTGGATGAAAACCATCAACATCTTTACTTGGCGCAATCGTTTCCATTACTTTATCGGGATTGATATGGTCTGGAAGTGGTAATTGAACAATCAATCCATCCATATCATCATTATCATTTACTTTTTGTACTTCAGCCAATAATTCAGCTTCAGTAATACTTGGGTCGAAACGAAGTAATGTTGAATTAAATCCTAATTCTTGACAAGATTTTACTTTGTTGGCAACATAGGTTTCAGAAGCACCATTATTTCCAACCAAAATGGCTACTAAATGTGGTGTTTTACCACCAGATGCTTTGATTTCAGCTACTTCCAATGCGATTTCTTTCTTGATTTCGTCAGCAACTGCTTTCCCGTCTATAATTTGCATGGTTCTATTTTTTGTAATTTTGAAGCCACAAAATTACGGCTAGTTTTTGGTTAAGCAAAAGAATTTGGTTTATCTGTACGCTACATCTCAATCATTTACCAGAATATCCCACAATTTAGCCAAGCCAACACTACCTATATATTCAATAAAAGCCATGTTTTTTCGGGTGGCTGTTTCTGGTTTTTTCGGGTCGATAATATAAATAGGCACAAAACCAGCCACATAATTTACCAAGCCAGCCGCAGGATATACTTGTAAAGAAGTACCAACAACCACAAAAATATCGGCACTTTCAACAATTTCAATGGCATCATGTATTAAAGGGACATCTTCGTGAAACCAAACAATATGTGGACGAAGCTGAGAACCTTTTTCACATTTATCACCTAAATTAATTGCTTTAGTGCCGATTTCATAGACCAAATTTTCATCAATGCTAGAACGAGCTTTCGTTAATTCGCCATGAAGATGAAGCACATTGCTTGAACCGGCACGTTCATGAAGATTATCTACATTTTGTGTAATGATTTGTACATCATAATATTTTTCTAAACGAGCCAAAATTTCATGTCCTTCATTCGGTTCAACATGGTCTAATTTAGCTCTTCGTTCGTTATAAAAGCGGAGTACAAGTTCTGGGTCTTTTTTAAAGCCTTGCGGAGTAGCCACATCTTCAATGGCATGGTTTTCCCAAAGTCCATCCGATGCTCTGAAAGTAGGAATGCCACTTTCTGCTGAAATACCAGCACCAGTTAATACGACTAATTTCTTTTGGGTAGATTTCATCTTTGATTTTAAATTTAATTTTCAAATCAAAAAAAGGTCGCCAATCAAAAATCGACAACCTTTCTTTAAAATATTTAAGATTAAATGACATTCGTATAAATGACTTTCAAAAAGAATAATCACAAATCACTCAATTATTAAATTTACTTTTTCTTTCCTCTAGCAGAAGGAGCTGGTGCTTCTTCGCCTAGTTTGATACAATCTTCCAAAGTCAAATCTTCAGGCTTAGTATCTTTTGGAATTTTGATATTTCGTTTACCAATTTGAATGTATGGACCATACATTCCATTGACTACTTTAATTGAATCATTTTCAGGGAATTCTTTCAAGTATTTATTGGCTTCGCTATCACGTTTTTTAAGAATGATTTCTATCGCTCTTTCGCTCGTAATAGTATCAATATTTTCGCCTCTTCCTAGCGAATAGAATTTACCATTATGTTTTACATAAGGACCAAATCTACCTTTTCCAGTTGTAATTGGCTCGCCTTCAAAAGTACCGATTGCACTACCTACATCTACTTGACGTTTTTCTAAAATCAACTCAATCGCTCTTTCTTCAGTAACTGTAAAAGGGTCTTCAGTGGCAGGCAAACTGGTATATTTATCATCATGACGAATATATGGTCCCATTTTACCTGCACCAATTACCATTGGTTTATCTTCAAAGAAACCTACTTCTCTTGGTAGTTTTGGCAATTCCATCAGCGCCAAAGCCTCTTCTAAAGTAATCGTAGTTACTAATTGGTCTTTCTTAAGGTTGAAGTAAACAGGTTTTTCATCGTCTTTGGTTTTCGCTTCGCCTAATTGAACATAAGGTCCAAATTTACCTAATCTTACAGAAACAGGCTTTCCTGTTTTTGGGTCAATTCCTAAATCACGAGATGAACCTACTGTATTTCTATCAACACTTTTACTGTCTTCTATCGTTTGGTGGAAACCTTGATAAAAATTATCAATCATTTTCGACCATTCTACTTTTCCTTTGGCAATCTCATCGAATTCATCTTCCATATCAGCAGTAAATTTAAAATCTACTACTTCTTTGAAGTTCTCGACTAAGAAATCATTTACCACCATTCCTACAGAAGTAGGAAAAAGTTTAGCTTTTTCTGTACCGTAAGTTTCTTTACTTGTCTTTTCAGAAATTTTGTTGTCTTTTAAAACAATTTCTTTGAAAGAACGCTCTTTGCCTTCACGGTCTTCTTTTACAACATATTCACGCTTGATAATTGTTGAAATCGTAGGAGCATAAGTAGAAGGACGACCTACGCCTTTGTCTTCTAAAGCCTTTACCAAACTCGCTTCTGTGTAACGTGCTGGAGGACGAGAAAAACGCTCTGTTGCTTTTAAAGTATCTAAATTCAGAATTTGACCGATATTTAAAGGAGGTAACATTTTTGAATTATCCTCATCTTCTTCATCGTCTTTACTTTCTAAATATACTTTCAAGAAACCATCGAATTTAATTACTTCGCCTTGAGCAATTAATTCTTCCGCAGTAGTTGAAATTCCGACAGTAGCCGTAGTTCTTTCTAATTGTGCATCTGCCATTTGTGAAGCGATAGCACGTTTCCAAATCAATTCATACAAACGTCTTTCTTTGGCATCGCCAACGATAGTACTCTCTGCAAAATCTGTCGGACGAATGGCTTCGTGAGCTTCCTGAGCCGATTCATCTTTGGTTTTATACTGACGTGTTTGTACATAATCAACACCATACGCATTGGTGATAGCTTCTTTTGCTTTGCCTATTGCTTCATCAGAAAGACTGGTTGAGTCAGTTCTCATGTAAGAAATCTTACCTGCCTCGTACAGTTTCTGAGCATACATCATCGTTGATGCCACGGAATAACCTAATTTACGAGAAGCTTCTTGTTGTAAAGTAGAAGTGGTAAAAGGAGCCGTTGGAGATTTTTTAGCAGGTTTTGTTTCTAAATTCTTAATCTTGAATTCAGCACCAATACATTTCTCTAAAAATGCTTTCGCCAAGGCTTCTGTTTCAAAGTTCTTTGGTAATTCAGCCTGTAAGACTCTTCCGCCTGCTAAGGGAAATAAAGCAACGATTTTGAAAGAAGATTTTGAATCAAAATTTTCAATATCTCTTTCTCTTTCAACCACAATTCTTACTGCTACCGATTGAACTCTACCTGCTGATAAACCTTTTTTCACTTTCGACCAAAGTACTGGTGAAAGTTCAAAACCAATTAATCTATCCAATACACGACGAGCCTGCTGTGCATTTACCAAATCTACATCAATCGTTCTTGGATTTTGAATGGCATTTTGAATAGCCTTTTTCGTGATTTCACGGAAAACGATTCTTTTAGTACTGTCTGCAAGCCCAAGAGCTTCTTTTAAGTGCCATGAGATAGATTCACCTTCACGGTCATCATCCGTTGCCAGCCATACTTCATCTGCTGATTTAACGGCTGATTTAAGTTCGTTTACTACTTTTATCTTTTCTGGTGAGATAATATAAGTAGGTTTGAAACCATTTTTTATGTCGATGGCATCATTTTCTTTAGGTAAGTCTCGGACATGACCAAATGAAGATTTTACGGTAAAATCTTTTCCTAAATATCCCTCAATGGTCTTTGCCTTTGCTGGAGACTCTACTATTACTAAGTTTTTCGACATTAATTATTTTGATTGGTGGAGTAAACAATCGAAATTATTTACGAAATATTTATTCTTTAGGGCTAAAAACCTTCAATTTTGATGCCCTATGGGGTATAAAATGCTTGATAAGAAGACCACTACCTTTTATATTTTGCCAAATATATAAACTTCATTTCAAAATGTAGTCCATTTTTTTGATAACAGTCATAAAATTGCAGAATTCTATTATTTATT
Source organism: Arcicella lustrica (assembly GCF_034930985.1). NCBI lineage: Bacteria > Pseudomonadati > Bacteroidota > Cytophagia > Cytophagales > Flectobacillaceae > Arcicella > Arcicella lustrica. Next base: position 201,395 of record NZ_JAYGIM010000009.1, on the reverse strand, counting down.
CGAAATGAAAATTAGACAACAGGCTATATTCATTTGACAGGTTATATGAAATAAGTTTTAGAAAGCTTCATTTTTTTTCTCCTTTATCTAAACAACAAAAAAGCCTGAGTTGTTGCTCAGGCTTTTTTAATATATGCTGTGCTATTATTTCACCAATTTAATGTGTGATGGAGAAAATTTAGTCAAATTGATACCTTCAACTGCTTTTACATATTCTTCGATAGTTGGAGTTCTGCCAAGAACTGTAGAAAGAACTACTACTGGTGTTGATGAAAGTAAAGATTCACCTTTTTTAGCATCTGTATCTTCCACAACTCTACCTTGGAACAAACGAGTAGAAGTAGCCATTACGGTATCGCCTTTAGCCGCTTTTTCTTGGTTACCCATACAAAGGTTACAACCAGGGCGCTCTAAGTATAACATTTTTTCGTAAGAAGTACGTGCTGCTGCTTTAGGGGCATTATCATCAAACTCAAAACCTGAGTATTTTTGTAATACTTCCCAGTCGCCTTCTGCTTTCAATTCATCTACAATATTGTAAGTTGGAGGAGCAACAACAAGTGGTGCTTGGAATTCTACTTTACCATTTTGAGCTTCAATGTTTTTAAGCATTTGCGCCAAAATTTTCATATCGCCTTTGTGAACCATACAAGAACCAATAAAGCCAAGATCTACTTTTTTGTCGCCACCATAATAAGACAATGGTCTGATGGTATCGTGAGTATATCTCTTTGAAACATCTGCATTGTTTACATCTGGGTCAGCAATCATTGGTTCAGCGATTAGGTCTAAGTCAACAACTACCTCAGCATAATATTTTGCATTAGCATCAGGTCTAAGCGCTGGTTTTTCACCCGATTGAATTTCAGCAATTCTCTTATTCGCTTTATCAATCAATCCTTGAAGTACTTGGTTTTTGTTGTCCATGCCCTTATCAATCATGATTTGGATTCTGCTTTTTGCAATTTCCAATGATTCAATCAAAGTAGCATCTTCAGAAATACAGATAGAAGCTTTTGCTTTCATTTCCGCAGACCAGTCTGTAAATGTAAAGGCTTGGTCAGCAGTAAGCGTACCAATATGAACCTCAATAATTCTACCTTGGAACACGTTTTCTCCACCAAACTGTTGAAGCATTTGTGATTGAGTAGCGTGAACAACATCACGGAAGTCCATATATTCTTTCATGCTACCCTTAAAAGTAACTTTTACAGAATCAGGAATTGGCATAGAAGCCTCACCCGTAGCAAGAGCCAATGCAACCGTTCCAGAGTCAGCACCAAAAGCAACTCCTTTCGACATACGAGTATGCGAGTCACCACCGATGATAATTGCCCAATCGTCAACAGTAATATCATTCAATACTTTGTGAATTACGTCCGTCATTGAGTGATAAACACCTTTAGGGTCACGAGCAGTAATCAAACCAAAGTCATTCATGAATTTCATCAATTTTGGAATGTTAGCTTGCGCTTTTTTATCCCAAACTGAAGCTGTATGACAACCAGATTGATAAGCACCATCAACCGTAGTAGAAATAACAGTTGCTGCCATTGACTCTAATTCTTGAGCTGTCATTAAACCAGTAGTATCTTGAGAACCTACGATATTTACCAACACACGAACATCAGAACCTGCATGTAAAACTTTACCCGGTGTAGAACCTACTGCGTTTCTGTTGAAGATTTTTTCAACCGCTGTAAGCCCTTGTCCTTCATGAGAAACTTCTTTAGAAGGAGCAAATACTGGCGCAATAGCAATACCTAATAATTGAGAAGCGAATGTTTGGATTTTCTTACCAAATACAATGGCATAAGAACCACCTGCTTTGATAAATTCCAATTTTTGAGGAGTGAAAGATCTTGAAATATCAATCAACTCTTGCTCGCCATTGTATAATTTTTTCGTTTTTGTATTAATCGTAAGTACAGTGCCTGTAGCCACAGAATAAGCTTGTTCAAGAATAGGTTCGTTATTTTCGTTACGAACAACTTTACCGTCTGCATCTACTTTTTTAACCCAGTTTTTAAGGTCAATTCCGATACCACCAGTTACATCAACTGTTGTAAGGAAAATTGGAGAAATACCATTTGTACCACCTACAATTGGAGCAAAGTTCACAAAAGGAATGTAAGGGCTTGCTTGCTTACCTGTCCAAAGTGCCACGTTATTTACGCCAGACATTCTTGATGAACCTACACCCATTGTTCCTTTCTCAGCAATTAACATCACAGATTTATCTGGGTGCTGAGCTTTCAATGCTTCGATTTCATCTTGAGCAGCAGGCGAAATCATACATTTTCCGTGCAATTCACGGTCAGAACGTGAGTGAGCTTGGTTTCCGGGAGAAAGTAAATCTGTTGAAATATCGCCTTCGCCTGCGATAAACGTAACTACTTTAATTTCTTCAGGTATTTCTGGAAGTTTCGTAAAAAACTCTGCTTTAGCATAACTTTCGATGATTTCTTTTGCTGTTGTATTACCACTTTCAAAAGCATCTTTTAGACGTTTTAAATCTGCGTCGTATAAGTAAACTTGCGTTTTCAATACATCCCCAGCTTGTTTTGCAATAGCAACGTCATCTCCTAAAGCCAAATCTAATAATACTTCAATTGAAGAGCCACCTTTCATGTGTGACAACAATTCGAAAGCAAAATCAGGTGTTATTTCTTCTACAACAGACTGACCAAGTATAATCTCTTTTAAAAACTTAGCCTTTACACCAGCCGCAGGAGTAGTTCCTGGCAAAGTGTTATAAATGAAAAACTGAAGTGAATCAGCACGGTGTTCGTTGCCCAAAACTTTAATTTGTTCAATGATTTCGCTTACCAATTCAGCACTATCAATTGGCTTAGGATGAAGTCCTTGTGTTTTTCTTTCCTCGATTTCTTTAAGGTAATCGTTATAAAAGTTCATATTGAATTATTTACAGTTATTATAGTATTTATCCTTGAGTATTTTTATATTAACAAACTTCTCGTCAGAAGGTAAAATAGCGTTTTTCTGTGAAAATCTGTCTCACAAATTTATAAAAAGCTACTTCGAATTAAAAATTTTTTATCGAATAGGCGTTTTTAACATATATTTTCTTTGATTTGTATAATTTTTATTTGTTTTATTAGATAATTAAGAGGATTAGCATAAGATTCATCCTAAATCCTAATCAAGAATAAAACCTTATTATGTTATAATCTACTTTTTTTGCCGTTGTCAGTATGCTCACAGGTTGCAAAGAACTTAAAATATTTGAAATTTGTTTCTCTTATATTGAAAATAGTAATTAGATTATTTAGATTTATAAATAAATCCTTATTCTTTAATCTTAAAGTTTCAAGAATTCTTAAAAAAAAACATACTATGGCTTTTGACATTGAAATGATTAAAGCAGTTTACGAACGTATGCCAGCTCGTGTTGAGGCAGCCCGTAAACTTGTCGGCAGACCGCTTACTTTAACTGAGAAAATCCTTTATTCTCACTTGTGGGAAGGTACTCCTACAAGTACTTTTAAAAGAGGGGTTTCTTATGTTGATTTTGCTCCAGACCGTGTAGCCATGCAAGATGCCACTGCACAAATGGCTCTTTTACAATTTATGCAGGCTGGTCGCCCAAAAGTAGCAGTTCCTTCTACTGTTCACTGCGATCACTTAATTGAAGCTAAAGTAGAATCAAAAACTGACCTTTCAGTTGCAGTTAATAAAAATAAAGAAGTTTATGACTTCCTTTCTTCAGTTTCAGATAAATATGGTTTAGGTTTCTGGAAACCCGGTGCAGGTATTATTCACCAAGTAGTATTAGAAAATTACGCTTTCCCAGGCGGTATGATGATTGGTACTGACTCACATACGGTAAATGCTGGTGGTTTGGGTATGATTGCCATCGGTGTGGGTGGTGCTGATGCTTGTGACGTAATGGCTGGCTTAGCTTGGGAATTGAAATTCCCTAAACTTATCGGTGTTAAGTTAACGGGTAAATTAAACGGTTGGACTTCTGCAAAAGACGTAATCTTGAAAGTAGCAGGTATCCTTACAGTAAAAGGCGGAACTGGTGCTGTGGTAGAATATTTTGGCGAAGGCGTTACTTCAATGTCGTGTACAGGAAAGGGTACAATTGCTAACATGGGTGCTGAAATCGGTGCTACTACTTCAACTTTTGGTTATGATGAATCTATGGCTCGCTACTTAGCTTCAACAGGTCGTGCTGATGTGGCTGCTTTAGCTGACACCGTAAAAGAACATTTAACTGCTGACCCAGAAGTTTATGCTGACCCAGCTACTTATTTCGACCAAGTAATTGAAATTGATTTAGATACTTTAGAACCGCATTTGAATGGTCCTTTCACGCCAGATTTAGCAACGCCTATTTCTAAAATGAAAGAATTAGCCGAGAAAAACGGCTGGCCAACCAAAGTAGAAGTTGGTTTGATTGGTTCTTGTACGAACTCATCTTATGAAGATATTTCTCGTGCAGCATCTTTAGCAAGACAAGTAGCGGCAAAAGGCTTAAAAACTAAAGCAGAATATACTATCACGCCGGGTTCTGAACAAGTACGTTATACTATTGAACGTGATGGTTTTATTGATACTTTCGAGAGTATTGGCGGTAAAGTATTCTCTAATGCTTGTGGTCCTTGTATTGGTCAGTGGGCTCGTCCGGGTGCTGAGAAAGGCGAGAAAAACACAATCGTTCACTCTTTCAACCGTAACTTCGCTAAACGTGCGGATGGAAACCCGAATACTTATGCTTTCGTAGGTTCTCCTGAATTAGTAACTGCTTTGGCGATTGCAGGTGATTTAACTTTCAATCCTTTAACAGATTATTTAACTAATGAAGCTGGCGAGCAAGTAAAATTAGACGCTCCAACTGGTGATGAATTACCAACAAAAGGATTCGCCGTAGAAGATGCTGGTTACCAAGCTCCTGCTGAAGATGGTTCTTCAGTAGAAGTAAAAGTTTCACCAACTTCTGACCGTCTTCAATTGTTAGACCCATTCAAAGCTTGGGAAGGTACAGACCTTAAAGGCTTGAAATTATTGATTAAAGCGAAAGGAAAATGTACTACTGACCATATCTCAATGGCTGGTCCTTGGTTGAAGTATCGTGGACACTTAGATAATATTTCTAACAACATGTTAATTGGTGCGTTGAATTACTTCAACGAAAAAACAGACAACGTTAAGAACCAATTAATCGGTGAATACGGTCCAGTTCCAGCAACGCAACGTGCTTATAAAGCGGCTGGTATCGGAACAATCGTAGTGGGTGATTCAAATTACGGTGAAGGTTCTTCTCGTGAACATGCAGCGATGGAACCTCGCCACCTAGGGGTTCGTGTAGTATTAGTAAAATCTTTTGCTCGTATTCACGAAACTAACTTGAAGAAACAAGGGATGTTGGCGATTACTTTTGCCAATGAAGCAGATTATGACTTAATCCAAGAAGACGATTCTATCGACATCATTGGTTTAACAACATTTGCTCCGGGCGTACAATTACAAGTAGTTTTGAACCATGCCGATGGTTCAAGCGATACGATTGCAGTAAATCACTCTTATAACGACCAACAAATTGAATGGTTTAAAGCGGGTGGTGCATTGAATATCATTCGTGCTAATGTAGGGAAATAATTATTACATCAATATGCAAAACAGCCTTCATCAAGTAAAATTGTTGAAGACTGTTTTTGTTTTGATTAATTTTATACCGACATCATTTCAATAAACTCTTTTTCTCCAATTATTTTAACATTATATCCTTCTAATGCCAGTTGTTCAGCTTTTTGAATTTTCGAAGACTTAGTTCTATTAATCTCGTACTGACCAACCACAAGATATTTTGTTCTACTACTGACAAATTGAGCAGGAAACCCTCCTATTTTTTTCACCAAAGCCTCAGCTTCTTTTCTGACAAAATACTCTAATGTTCCAGTAAAAACTACTTCTTTTTTTCTAAAAGGATTGTTTAAGCCCTCATTGATAATTCCTTCAAAAACCTTCTTGACTGTCTTTACCCTAGACGAACGTTTAATTTGTAGCCTGCTAGATTTATAATATTGAATTTCTTGAATACTTGATAAAGAAAGTACGTTTAACACTTTAAGCACCAATTGAGCACAAGCTTCAGCATCGGCTAAAGCATCATGATGATTAAAACTATAATTATCAAGTTTAGACTTCACCAAAGTACTTAAACCATAACCCCTCTCGTTGTGCCAAGCCATTCTTGACAAAGCAATCGAACACATCCTTGTAAACTTTATTGGCTTAATATTATAATGCGAACAAACACTATTCAGTACTCCAAAATCGAAACTCGCATTATGCGCAATGACTACTTGGTCCTCCAAAAGTGGCTTTAATTCATCCCATATTTCATCAAAAGTAGGTTTATCTACCAAATCCATTAATTCAATTTTATGGACCTTATTTTGATAAAAACCCATTTCAAAAGGCGTTGGTTTTATTAACCATTCTCTTCTTTCAACAATAACGCCACTTTCCACTTTCACAAGCCCTAAAGCACAAGCACTACTTTGAGCGTTATTAGCAGTTTCAAAATCTATTGCAACAAAATTCATTTTATGATATTTATATTTATTGATAGGTCTAATGATTTTAGTCAGGACTAATTTACTAATTAAAACATAAAAAGCCTTTTTTAGGATCACATAATCATAAAAGTATCAGATTTATGATTGAAAAGACCTCAAAGAATTTGCAAATATTGATGCTGAACAAAAAGATTTTGAGTATTTGCAGGAAATTTTGGGAAAGAAATAGTTACTTTAAGAAAAAATCAAGGCAAGGGTTATGGGTTTTGGAAAACTTGAGATTGCCGTTTTAATATAAAAATGAATTATTATCATATAAGTGATTCTTGGTTAAATCTTTCCCCAAATAGTGGCAGCGTATCAGGCTAAAGCGGTGAGCGCTGGTGGCTTGATGAAACAGGCGATAGTACTAATAAACCAGATTGAGAATATTTGGGACAAAAAGAAGTATTTGCAAAGAAATGGCTCGTTACCACCTGATACCAGCTTAGCAACGGAAAGCGAGCAGGTTGAGAGCGAAGAGAGCAGATTGAAGCGGATGGCACTCCAACAACAGCGTAAGCTAATAAAAGACCAAATAGGTAAACTGGAGAAAAAAATTGCTGACCCCACCAAACATGTACGTTACCAAAAAGCTGAAGAGAAAGTGAATGAGTGGCGGAAGGCTTTGATGATTTGTCAGGAGGAATTGAGTGAGATTAATTTGAAATTGCAGGTGTAGTAATATTATTCTAAATATAATCTATAAATATCAAAATGGAAGAGTTAAGTCTAGAACAAAAGATTGATAGTGTATTTTTTATTTTAAGAATTCTTTATGTTAATAATCTGAGCGTAGAAAAAGAAAAGCTTTGGGACTTAGTAACAAAAAATCAAACAGATAATGATATAAATAGAATTTTATTTGAAGAAATTATTAATAAGCTATTAGAAGATGGCTACATCCGTCGTGTAACTAAATCTACTGATAGTTTTACAATATACAATGTTACTTTAAAAGGTTTAACTTTTTTGGGATACGTGCATCAACAAAAAAAGGAAAATGAAGAAAAAAGATAAAATTAAAGAGTTAGAAAGCAAAACAATTAAATTACAAGATGAAGCCCTAGAAAATGCAAGGCGATTAAATAAACTTACATTATGGTTAGTTATTGGAACATCAATTGCTGCTATTTATTACATTATAGAAATAATAAAAGCATTTTATTGTCATAAATAATAAATTATACTACCCCTATGAACCAACACCTAGAAGGGCACATTGAGCAGATTGCTTGGTGTGATATAATTAATGAATCAAATAGAGTCAAATTGAAAGTATAGATTTTATCTTTAAGATAACTAAACAACATAACTATGTCAAAACAATCTACAATTGAGCCAAATAAAGAAAAGGAAGCAAACGTATCTCCAGTTTTATCAAAAAAGACCTGTGGTATTATTATGCCAATCGCTGACCATTCTGATTATCCTATGGGGCATTGGAAGGAGGTTTTACAAATAATAAAGGACTCACTTTCTGAGACAGAATTTGAAGTTAAATTAGTGAGCGATAATATTGAAATTGGGCTTATTCATGAAAGAATTGTTACAAACATTTATACAAACGATATTGTAATTTGTGATGTTAGCTCTAAAAACCCAAATGTAATGTTTGAACTTGGGATGAGATTAGCTTTCGATAAACCAACAATCATAATTAAAGATGAAACTACAGGATACTCTTTCGATACAAGTGTAATTGAACACTTGAATTACCAGTCCAGTCTTCGACATTATAATATTGAATCTTTTAAAGTTGAATTAAAGAAGAGAGTAATAGCTACATATAAAAAGTCGATAGATAATAATGAGTATTCGCCTTTCTTGAAGAGCTTCTCAAGAACAATTCCTCTTACTCCAAGCAAGTTAACTAGTACTGAACTTCCTTTAAATGAATATATCATCAATAAAATTGACAAGTTAAGCTCTAAAGTTTCTAGAATTGAATCTTCAATTCTTAATCGAACAATTACTAAAGCTAGTTCTTTTGATTTATTTTCAAGTAAATCAATACTTAATAGAGAAGATTTTTTATTGTTTGAGGACTACGTAATAAATAAAGTAGATAAAGAATTAACAATTTCAGGGTGGGAAAAGAACGAAGAAGTGTTGAATGAAATACTAATAGAACTTAATAATAAAAGTATCTTTTTAACCAAGGAACAACTAATTAGTGAAATACGCATATATAACATTGGCAGGTTTTAATTATCTAATTTAACTACCCCTATGAACCAACACCTAGAGTGGCACGTTGAGCAGATTGCTTGGCGTGACATGATTCCTTTTGAGCATAATCCTAGAAAGATGAATGCTAAGACTAAGCAGAAGCTTAGAGAGTCCTATCAAAAATTTGGCGATGTGGAAATTCCTGTACTGGATTTCGACAATATGATTATCGCTGGTCACCAACGACAGTCTGTTAAAATGGCTAGTGGCTTTGGCGATGAGCTGGCAGATGTACGCAAACCCAATCGAAAACTTACGGAACAGGAGTATAAGGAATATAATATTATTTCTAACGCTTTGAAGGGTGATTTTGTGGGTGAGCTATTGGCGGAGCACTTTGCGAGTGTGGTGGAATTAGACGAATATGGTTTGAATTTAGACGAACTAGATAAAATACACAACAAAGAAGCCATACTGAAAGATGAACCCGAAATGCCGATTGTACAGAAGATGTCGGAGAAATATACGTCGTTTGTGATAGTGTGTAGAAACGAAATCGACGAAAACCATTTGGCTGAGAAATTGGGGATTGATAGAATGAAGTGCTACAAGAGTAGTAACCTTGGGGTTACGCATGTGTTGGACGCTAAAAATGTGATAGAAAGATGGAAATGAAAATAGTGATACCATCACATAAACGTTTTGACCGTGTGCGAACCACCAGTGCTGTAGCTGGTGCTATTTTGTGTGTAGAGGAATCGCAAGCGAAACTTTACCGTGCGTGTAATCCTGATATTGAAGTGGTGACGCATCCTGATTCCATCAAAGGATTGGCGTTGAAACGTGATTGGATTATTAAGCATTTTGGCGATGTGTTTATGCTGGATGATGATATATCGAATATGCAGAGGGTTTATACAGAAAAAGGTGAAGAAGCGGCGGTGGATGCTGAAATGGCTTCGGAGATTATCAGGATGACGGCACAGGCTTGCAAGGATGCGGGCTTCTTTTTGTTCGGTTTCTCTTCGGCACCAAACCCGATTGCCTTTAACTCTCTTAATCCTATCGAACTCTCGGGGTACTTCACTGGTTGTGCGCATGGGGTTCTGAAAGGTTCGAAGCTTTGGTATAATCCTGAGATTATCTGTAATGAGGATTATTGGATTTCGTGCTTAAACGCCCATCACCACCGAGGCGGTTGGAAAGATACACGCTTTTACTTTGCCCAGAAAGATACGTTTGTAAACCGTGGGGGACTAGCTGAGTTTAGAAATATTGAAGCTGAGCAAAAAGATTTTGAGTATTTACAGAAAGTTTTTGGCAAAGAAATTATTACCTTGAGGAAAAATCAAGGCAAGGCTCATGAGTTTCAGAAAAGCTTGAGATTGCCGTTTTGACCAAAAATTGATGCCATATGAAATCACATATAACAGTTTATTGTCTCATTCATGGATTTAAAATTATTAATGATGTGAGTATTTTAAATGATAAAATATTATTATTATCAAAAAATGTGCAAGACATATCCAATTTTCTTGGACAAGAACATATGCAGCAATTTAAAATACATATGGGTAGTTATTTTGCTAATAATTTATATCAAAATAATCACTTAGTGTTTAATATAATTGAAGAGAAAGAAGTTAGTGAAGATAGTAGACTATTTATGGAAAAAGTTTGCAATTGTTATCTTAATGAGTACCAAAATATATGTAACTTTCTTTGGTTTATAAAAGATAGTTCAGTCAACATACATCTAATTTTGGCTGGATCAATAGAATTACAAAATTTGAGTTCAGCAATATCACAGGACTTATTTTATAATTCTAATGGTGAGCTTAAAGAAACAGAATTTAGTTTACATCAAATCAAAAAAGCACTTTACTTTCGTAAAAAACTATATGAACTCTTAAATAAAAAGGAAGTTATATTCAATCAAGTTTTTAAAGAAGGGATAAGAAGTCAACCTAACTCATTTAATTATATTGATTTTACTAAAGAAAATAGAATTGATGTAGCCTTTAGATTTCTTAATATTGCAAGGTCTTCAAACTTTGTCCCACATAAAATATTCAGCTATATGTCATTTTTTGAGGCTCTTTTTACAATCAATAATAAAATGGTATCAGAATCTATTGCAAAAAGAGTGTGCAAGTACCTAAACAAGAGTGGGGATGAAGAAAAAACTTTATATGAATTATTGAAAAAAAGTTATGATATACGCTCAAGGTTTGTGCATGCGAATTTAGGTAAATATACTTCGAATGAAATTCTGATAGTAAGCTCGAAGACTGATGACGTTGTGAGAGAGGTTTTTATAAAAATAATTAACAATAATTCTGAAGCTCAAATATTTATTGGACCGAAGGGCAAATTTGAAAAATGGATAAAAAATCTTTGGTTATACAATAATTCTACTGCCAAAATAACTGCTTAATCCTGCCATATCAGCAGGATTTTTTTTTCTGTTATCCGTTCTGTTGGGAGAAATTTGCTTTTATACGGACTCTACTTTTTTCCTTAGTATCCATATTGTAAGCCCAAAATTTGATGTACCATCTAGATTTTCCGCTGGATTTCACTAATGATGGTGGTACTAATAGGTGACTTTTCTTTTCTGGGTTATCATCCTCAATCATTTTTTGTAAATCTAAGTGCCATTTTACTGCCATTGCCATTTTTTAGGGCTATTAAAGAGTAAAAAGCCCTCAAATATTATCTGAGGGCTTTCTTATAACAAAACAAAACCACAAGAAACCAAACTTGTGGTTCACAAAGATATTGAATATTTCTTACAAAAGCCGTTAGCGAATTGTTGCTAATAAAAAATTGGGATAAGAAATAATATGGTACCCTATAAAATATAAAAAGTTGCCCGCCATAAGCAGACAACTTTCCTTCTGAAACAAAACCACAAGAACCATTACTTGTGGTAAAGTTTTAATATTTTATGCTTCAGCAATGAATTCATCGTGTTGAGAAATATCTAAACCAACTCTTTCTTCTTCTTCAGTTACACGTAATGGAATAATTTTATCTGTAATGAATAATAAGAAATATGAAAGACCAAATGCGAAAGCTGAAACAACTACAAGAGCTACTAAGTGCTTGATAAATAAAGCAGGGTCTCCAGTAATAAACAAACCTTGTTCAGTATCAACTACAGCTCCGTTAACAGCTTTAGAAGCAAACAAACCTGTCATTACCATACCTACCATACCACCTACACCATGGCAAGGGAATACATCTAGAGTATCATCTAATTTAGAGTTTGCTCTCCAGTGTGCTGCAATGTTTGAAATAATCGCTGCAATAGTACCGATAGTAATAGCTGCTGTTACAGAAACAAAACCAGAAGCAGGAGTAATAGCTACTAAACCTACAACCGCACCAATGCTGAAACCTAAAGCAGATACTTTACGACCACGAGTTACATCAAATAAAATCCAAGAAAGACCTGCAGAAGCTGCCGCTACGTGAGTAGTTGCGAAAGCTGATACTGCTAATGGACTAGCACCTACTGCTGAACCAGCATTGAAACCAAACCAACCGAACCAAAGTAAACCAGTACCTAATAATACGTAAGGAATATTTGCTGGAGGAAGAATGTTCGCTTCAACATGTGATTTACGACGTTTCAAGTATAATGCACCAGCTAAAGCAGCCCAACCAGCACTCATGTGTACAACAGTACCACCAGCGAAGTCAAGAACACCATATTTGAACAACCAACCTTCTGGATGCCAAGTCCAGTGTGCTAATGGAGCATAAACTACTACACAGAAAAGCACCATAAACAATACAAATGCACGGAAGTTAATACGTTCTGCTAAAGCACCAGAAATAAGCGCTGGTGTAATTACAGCGAATTTCATTTGGAAAAATGCAAACAATGCAAATGGAATTGTAGCTGCTAATGGCCAAGGCTTACCATCAAATACTCCTTGGAACATGAAGAAAGTAGTTGGGTTACCAACAAAACCACCGATAGTATCACCGAAAGCTAAACTGAAACCAAATACTACCCAGATTACAGTAATAACACCCATTGCAATGAAAGATTGCAACATCGTTGAAATTACGTTTTTGTGGTTAACCATACCTCCGTAGAAGTAAGCCAAACCTGGTGTCATTAATAATACTAAACCAGAAGATACTAGCATCCAAGCAGTATCACCTGTATCAATGCCTTCTGTTACTGCAGCACCCGGAGCAGGAACAAAAGCCGCTGCAATAGCGATAATAAGCAAAATAAGAATTGGAATAAATGTTGGTTTTTGTGTCATTGTGATTAGTGTTTTAGGGGTTTATTATGGAATTGTTTACAGAAACTAAACTACTCATAATCAGCTACGATATAGCTGACTATGAGTAAAATTATCATTAAAACTTATAAATCATTGCCCAAGTAAAGGTAGATTGAGATTTAGTATCTTTACCATCACCATCTACGAAGAAGTTTTTGTCGAAAGAATCAACTCTGAATTCTGGTTTCAATAACAAATGTCCGTCAGCTACAGTGAAAGATGGAGTGATAGTGAATGAATTTACTGTTACACCTGTTTTAGAACCATCTGTATTTGTTATTACAAGACCAGTAACAGCATTTGTGTTAGAGAAAGATTCATATCTAGCACCTAAGCTGAATGTACTTGTAAAATCATATTTTGGATATACTGCAAATCCTCCCCAAGTTTTGCCATCACCAGCAGCGTAGTTTTGCTTACCAGTTGCTGCGTTTAAACCTAATAAGAATTTCTCAGTTACTTGATAAGTAGTTGACAAATCTAACAAATTGTATGTTCCAGCATCTGTAGTACCAGTAGTTGCATCTTTAGTATTACGGTTTGCAGTGATTCCGTTTACATATACGTTCCATCCACTAACAGGTTGAACAAATACTTGAGCAATTAAACCTGGTTTCTCGTTGTTGCTGTAAAGTTGGTCAACACCATTTACAATACCGCCCATTAAAGCAAATTTATCAGATACTGCGTAAGCTGCCTTAACACCAACATGGTAGAATGGACCATTGTTGAACAAGTTTGAAAGTGAGTAGTGATAGTTTACTGGAGCATCAATTACTTCATAACCGATGTGTGTACCAAACTGACCAGCAGTCAATGTTAATTTATCTGTAGCCTTCCAGTTGAAATAAGCTTGTTTGATAACTAAAGAAGAACCATTTCCTAATGGACCCAATGCGTTACCGTAGTTACCTAAGTCAGCGTTTGGACCGAATGCCAAGTCAACAACTACATCAGACTTAGCTGTTGCATATCCAATTTTAGTTTGAACAAGACCCAATGAAAATCCAGTTTTTTGATCAAATGCTCTAGCTGTTCCAGATGCACCTGTGTTTTTCATATCTCTAGGGTTATTGAAGTTTGCTAAGTAGTAAGAATCAATGTACCCAGAGAAAGTAAACTTACCTTTGTCTTCCTCCTTATCTTGAGAAAATGCAGGAACTGCTAAAAACAAAGAAAATAACGTGATTAAGGTTTTTTTCATAATAATCTTTGGTTGAATGTTTAAATATTAATGCTTGATTACATTGCAAATATTATAGGTAATATTTACTATTCCAAATTTTATGTGCAAATTTTTAACCTATTTTGGGCTTTTTTTCAAAAAATAGTACAAAACAGGCATAATTTAAACCATATATCTCAAAATAAAGTCAATATTTTTAATCAACAAGTTCATTTTTAACATATTCTGAAATATCGACCAAAAACCAAATATTCTTAAAGTAAAATATCCAGAAAAAATATAATTTTTCCAATAAAAAAGCCCTGACTTATTACTAAATCAGGGCTTTGAAATGATTGAAAAATTAACTATTCAGCGTGTAACCATGCCTTTTTCGCATAAAGTGTTTCTTCGTCTTCTTCATGGTCTGGATCAGGAACGCAACAATCTACTGGACAAACAGCAGCACATTGAGGCTCTTCATGGAAGCCCATACATTCAGTACATTTATCTGAAACGATGTAATAAAATTCATCTGAAATGGGTGTCATTGGGTCTTTCCCTCCAATAACAGAACCGTCTTCTAACTCAACGTCCACTAATTTGGTTCCTCCAGCCCAAGTCCATTCAACACCACCTTCATAAATTGCTGTATTAGGGCATTCTGGCTCGCAAGCACCGCAATTGATGCATTCTTCGGTTATGATAATTGCCATAAAAACTTCTTTTTAATTGTATATGCTTTCTTAAAATTGATTTAATACCTCTGTTAGAATCCAAAACATTGAATTTCCTTAAATCATTCACAAAATTAACAGTTAAACCTTGAATAGCCTATAAAGTTTAAAGACTATTGAAAAAAAATATTTCAAAGGATTTCTGTAAATTTGTAAAAAATTACAAAAAATGGATTTACAAGCAAGAATTGACGCATTCGTAAACTTAGGAGATTTTCTAAAAAACGAAGACAATCAATCAGTAATTGAGGAATGGGCAGATAGGGCTTCGCATCAAAACAATTGGTTTACACTAGAAAATACCAGAAAATCTATTCAATCAATTGCTGATTTTTATTTGGATAGGAATTTGTTGGAAAGTTGGGCAGGTTTATACGAAATCCCAGACAGACCACAAATTATTAAAAGCATTGGAGTAATAATGGCTGGAAACATTCCAGCAGTCGGATTTCATGATTTGTTGACCGTGGTTATTTCAGGACATGAATGTGTGGCTAAAGTAAGTTCGCAGGATTCTGTTTTAATGTTGGCTTTGATTGAAAAATTATTGGAAACTAATCCAGCTTTAGGAATTAGAATTAGCGAGAAAATGAACGAAGTCGATGCTTTAATTGCTACAGGTTCTGATAATTCAGCTCGTTATTTTGAATATTACTTCAGGAATAAGCCACATATCATCAGACAAAATAGAAGTTCTGTAGCCATATTAAATAGTAATGAAACGGAAGATGATTTTTTAAATCTTGGTAAAGACATTACTGACTATTATGGTTTAGGTTGTAGAAACATTTCTAAATTTTACGTACCGCAAGATTACGATTTCGTAAATTTCTATGATAGTATTGAATCGCTTGGTGATATTTTCTATCATAATAAGTACAAAAATAATTACGACTATAATAAATCTATTTATTTGGTCAACCAAGTGCATCATTACGATAATGGCTTTTTGATTTTAACAGAAAATGATTCTTTGGTCTCTCCTATTTCTGTTATTTTTTATGAAGTGTATCAAAACAAGGAAGATTTATCACAAAAAATCAGCGCAAATACAGATAAAATTCAATGTATTGTTTCAAAAGAAGCTTGGTTTGAAGGAAGTATTCCTTTCGGAGAAACGCAAAAACCCAAACTTTGGGATTATGCAGATGGTGTAGATACGATGTTGTTCTTATTATCGTTAAATAATTAAATAAAAAGAGTACTCATTTCAAAATCAATGAGTACTCTTTTTTATTTTTACTCTGCTCTTATTAGTGTTACAGTTTTTCCAAAAATTGGATTCCCCAGAAATCCTCTAACATCTAAAGTATTTTTATTTTTCAGTGATAGTTTTCCAGAAACAGTTCTTCCAGTTCTCACATCGTAAATTTCTCCCTTCGTCCAGCTGTTATTTCCTTCAAAAACAAATCTGTTAAAAATTGACAAGCCTAAAACTGCTCTTGAACGAAGTTTTTCTTCTGGATTTTTTCCATCTACAATTGCTTTCCCATTGATAAGAGGAGATTTCAGCCATACAATTTTTCCAAAATACTGATTATCGTGTTTGAAAATTTGAATTTTAGATGCTTTATCCTGCGTAAACCACATTCCTACTATTTCTTCTGAACCGTCATTACTTTTAAAGGAACACAACAAAAAAAGTAAAGGCAATAATTTATGAAACTTCATGAACATTTTTAGATAAATAGAATTGGTAAATTTTAAAAGAAATAAATGCCGACAAAACGCCTACTCCAGCACCAGCTAATACATCAAGCGGATAATGAACACCAACATAAATACGACTATACGAAACAATTATTGCCCATACAAAAAGATATTTAACCCAAGTATATTCTTTGCCAACTAATAATAAAAGGCTCATTGCCAAAGTAAAAGAATTGGCAGCGTGTGATGAACAAAAGCCAAATTGTCCACCACAATTGCCAACAACATGTACTAAATGTTGAATGGCTGGTTCATGACAAGGACGAAGTCTTTCGACAAATGGTTTAAAAAACGATGAACAAATCTGGTCTGCCAACGCTACGCTTACAATAATAGTAAGTAACATGGACAAAGATTGCTTTTTATATCGCCAAATAATTAGACCAATGATTGCTAAATAAAGCGGAATCCAAGAGTTTCGTCCTGAAATCCAAGCCATTATTGGGTCGAAGGTATTGTTATGCAATGAATTAAGCCATAAAAATACTTCTGTGTCAAGTTGATTCATCAGAATTATTTTATGCCTTTAAAAATTCATTTTTTCACGAACTCTTTCCATTGTTGCTTTAGCAATTATTGCAGCTTTGGCTTCTCCTTCTTGCAATTTTTGTTCTAGCTCATTCGTATTGTTCATATAATAATTAAACAATTCTCTTTCCTTCGCAAATTCACGTACTAATACTTGATGCAAAGCTTGTTTTGCATGTCCATAACCGTAACCTCCTGCTAAGTAATTTGCTTTCATTTCTTCAATTTCATCGTTAGTTGCTACTAAAGAATAAAGTTTGAAAACATTATCTGTTTCAGGATTTTTAGGTTCTTCCAACGGAGTAGCATCAGTAACAATCTTCTTCACAGATTTCAACAATTCTTTTTCATATAAGAAAATATCAATGTAATTCCCATAAGATTTTGACATTTTTTGTCCATCAGTTCCTGGAATCACCATCACTGTTTCGTCAATTTTTGCTTCAGGAATTACCAGTGTATTTTCGCCGTATTGGTTATTGAAAGCCCCGCCCAAATCTCTTGTCATTTCAAGATGTTGACGTTGGTCACGACCCACTGGAACCAAATGAGCATCATAAAGCATTATATCAGCAGCTTGTAAAACTGGATAAGTAAATAAACCAGCATTTACATTGGCTAATTTTTCAGATTTTTCTTTGAAACTATGTCCATTTGCCAACATCGGAAATGGCGTAAAACAGCTTAAATACCACATTAACTCTGTGTGATAACCTGCTAATTTTGATTGACGATAGAAAAAATTCTTATCGGCATCAAAACCGCAAGCTAACCAAGCTGCAGCAATAGCATAAGTATTTTCACGAAGTTGCTTGCCATCTTTTAATGAAGTAAGCGTATGCAAATCAGCAATGAACAAAAAAGATTCATTGGCTGGATTTTTTGATAATTCGATGGCTGGACGAATGGCACCCAGAACATTCCCTAAATGTGGTCTGCCTGATGCTTGTATGCCTGTTAGAATTCGCATTTTAAAAAGGGTATAATCGTAAACTGTTTTGTGTAATTATTGTTATTATTCTACAAAATTGATTAAAATCCATGAATCCATCAAATCAAGCTTACTCGATTTAACGGAAATCATGAATTAAGTATTTTTATTTGTACAAATTATCATTTCAACGTTTTAAAATTCTAAACAATGTCTGTTCCTTCTTCCACTTTCAATTACCTGAATCAACTTAAAGAAAACAATACTCGTGAATGGTTTCATGCCAACAAAAAAACTTACGATGGCGTAAAAGCTAATTTTGAAGTTACTATTAAAGAATTGATTGGCTCAATCGCCGCTTTTGAAGACATGACTGGCGTTGAAGTAAAAGACTGCAATTACAGAATAGCAAGAGATGTTCGTTTTACTAAAGACAAAGCGCCTTATAAAACGTGGTTGTCTGCTAGTTTTTCGGCAGGTGGAAGAAAATCTGGCAGAATGGATTATTATCTTCATATTGAAGACAATAAGTCTTTTCTTGGCGGTGGAATGTACTCGCCAACCCCAGAACAATTAGCAAAACTCCGACAAGAAATTGATTATAATGCGCAGGAATTAAAGTCCATTATTTATAATCCTGAATTTGTAAAAGTATTTGGAGAAGCAGAAGGAGAATCGGTAAAATCTGCGCCAAAAGGTTATTCAAAAGAGCATCCAGAAATTGAATTACTTCGAAAAAAGCAATTATTCTTTTGGCATCAATTTTCAAATGAAGAAGTAAGTGCTGATAATTTTGTTCAAAAAGTCACTGAAGCATGTTTTACCTTAAAACCTTACTTAGACTTTTTGAACTATGTTTTCTTTGATGACCAAGAACCTGAAATAAAGTTATAGTTTATAGAATTGTGGCTAACACATTATTTGAAACTTTATTCGGTTTCTTTAATACGTATTCTGCCATCACAGGGAAATGGTCTGACATATTAATATCCGACATCGTATAACAAGATTTCACTTGCCATTCTGAACTAAAGAATTGTTGGTCTATTCTTACACAATATGGTTGTCTGTTAAGCGTAAAGCCCAGACCTTTTCCTACTTCTTCAAAGGCATTTTTGAAACTTAAACTTAATTTTCCATAAGCATATCCAAAAGGTGTTTCATTGAAATCTCCACAAATAATTACTGGATATTTACTTCCCGAAACATACGACTCTATTTCTTTCAATTGTTCATTGCGATATTCAAAACCTTCTTTCATTTTCTGGAAAGTGTCCACAATTTCAAAAGCAAATTGTTTGAATTCTCCATTTTTCAAAGCATCGATACTTTGGTTAATCCTCACTCCCATAGACCATAAATGGGCGTTTACGACTCTTACCGTATCATTTCCATAAGCGATATCAGCACAAATAAATCCATTGATTTTAGGTCCATAAGCTTTATCCCAAATTTTGCTGTACTGATTAACAATTGGATATTGTGAAAATAAAGCCAAACCTACAGAACGGCATTCTTCAAATTCAGTCAATTTTTCAATTTTATTTTTGAATTGAATCTCGACATTCTGATTAGGAGAATACTCTTGAAAACAAGCAATATCAGATTTTAAAACTGCCCATTTATCTTTACTTTCATCATTTTCAGCAAAACATTCACCATTAAAACTCAATACTTTTAGCGTATTTAAAGAAGTAAGTTGTTCGGCGTTTTGATTAATCCCAACAAAACGTTTAATAATTGGAAAAGCCATCAGCACCCAAATAAAACCAATTGTTGCCACTACTTTCTGATTTTTATACAACAAATAGCTACTTCCGCCTAAACCAAAAACAATAGCCAAGGGTAAACTCATCATGATAAAGCCAGCTGCCCAATGGTCGAAAATGGGATAATGACAAAATGCCATTGTAGTGAACAAGTACAGTAATGATGTGTAAGCAATTGGAAATTCGCTGAATTTCTGATAAGTAATTCGTAACCAATCAATAATTATTGAAAATATTAAACTTGGCAACACGAAAAGTATTTGGAAGAATCTGATGTATAATATCATGGTATTAGTGGGTTTTGGGTGTGTTCTTGAAAAATGTGTCGAACAACGAATAACTATACTCTTATTAAAAACAAAGACGATGTTTGTTCAACATCGTCTTTTAGTTTTACTCATTCCATTGATTACTTTACTTGAAATGAACCATTTCCGATTTTGAACCCTTCAGAATATAGCTCAATGCTATACTTACCTGATTGATAAGGAGCGCTTTTTCCGTAAATGATGTCCACTTTTTGGTCATTGTTTTCAAATGGAACACTTTGTTTGAAGCTGTACCCTATCTCTTTTCCATCATTGCTAACCGTGCCTGCAGAACCGTCTTCACTAACAACAGCTCCGTTTTGGTCAAGAATTCTAACAAAAATCTCTTTGTTATTTTTCTCAGCCACAGGATTTGAAGGCATGATAAATGAAATCTTTAATTTATTGATTTTCGATGCTTTGTATAAACCACCCTCACGAACTTTACCATTTGATGCTAAAGCTGCAACTTGAACGTTGATTGCTTTCATAGCACTTGCTAAAGTTACTTTACGTTTCAAGTCATCATTTTGTGAAGTATATTCAGAAACTGTTTGAACCAAATTAGCTTTTTCAGTTTTTAAACCAGTATTTTCAGTTACTACTTGTTGTTTTTCCTCTTCAAGTGTTTTTGTACGAGCTAACAAAGTACCATTCTCTTCTTGTAATTTGCGAATGTCTTCGTCTTTTACAACTAAGAAGTTTTCGTACTCCTTAATTTTAGCGTCATATTTCTGAACAGAAAAGTTAAAATCAGATTTTAATTTCTTTTTATCGCTTTCTAATTGAGCTTTTACGTTTTCTAATTCTGTAACATTTCCACCTAGTTTTTGAATTTCAGCAATCTTTTCATTCAAAACGATAGAAATAGAATCTAGCTTAATTTGAGTACTTGATAACTGTTCAACTTTTGAAGTAATTGATTGTTGAAGCTCAAAAGTTTCATTTCTTGCTCCCATAAATAAGTAACTCAATAAAGCTACAACTCCGATTAAAACACCGATGGCAATTTTAAATACACCTTGATTGTTGTTTGATTCCATGATTGTTTCTGATTTAAGTAATTGTTGTTGTTTTGATGATACAAACTAACTACCCTTAACTTAAACAAGAATTAAACTCACCTTAAATTTACCTTAAAATTATTCAGTGACTTTTGGGAACCATAAAGTGAAGACCGTTCCGTTTTCATCAGAAATTACTTCTACTTCTCCTTTGTGGAGACGAGTAACCTGTGAAACAATTGCCAAACCAACGCCGTGACCTTTAGTAGCTTGCGCTGTAGCATTACTCCGATAGAATGGATGGAAAATAAAAGGCAAATCTGCCGCAGGAATGATAGGACCTTTATTCATAAAAGAGATTTTAATGCCGCTCTCATTTGCCAAAAAATTAACGACTACAGTATTATCGTCAGAAAATTTACAAGCATTATCCATTAAATTTATCAGAACAACCTTTAATGAAGCTTCATTTCCTTGAAGTATTAAAGCTTCTTCATCATCTGGAAAGTCTAAGAAATTAATTTGAACGTTGTAATCTTCATGCCATTTTTGAAGCTGTCCTTTGGTTTCCCAAAGTAATTCATCAATTCTGATAGGTGTTTTTTGAACACTTTCAGAACTGACAATCGTATTGGCTAAATTCAAAAGCGTATTCGTCAGTTGAATCAAAGTTGTAGTATCTTCTTTTAAAGAGTTTAAACTTTGTTCATATACTTCTGGACTACGCTTTTGCATCAAAGCAATATCAATTTGAGAATAGATTTTTGTGAGCGGATTCTTCAATTCATGCGAAACATTGGCAATAAACATTTTTTGCATCACCAAAGCATCTTCAATTCTATCCAATAATTGATTAAAAGTAGCGACCAATAAACCGATTTCGTCAGAACGGTTTGGATGTTCTACTCTTTTGGCAACATATTCTGGAAAAATTCCATTTACTTGTTTAATAATGCCAGACATCGGAGCGAGTGCCCTTCCTGCAAAAAACCAACCCGATAAACCTAACAATAAAATACCCGCCAAAATCATGATTAAAAGTATTCTCCTTAAATCATCAAGTGCTTCTGTTCCATTTTTGTCAATCGCACTGACGATTACCCAATTATCAGCACTTCCTTTTTTAAGATGAATTCCTAATACTTTATAATCGCCAATTTCAGTGAAAGTAGTTATTTGGTCAGATTTCATCAAAGGCAAAAGCTGTTGATGTGAAAACATTTTACCATTATTAGAAGAAAAAATAATGGTTTTAGCATTTTCATCATACACAGAAATACTTTCATCAATCAATAATTCTTTATCCGAAATATTGACCAATTTTAATACCGTAGAGTCAGTTGCTTGTAAATCAAAAAGTAAAGTAGTGGTAGTAATAGCACGGTCTTGAAGACGTTTGAAGAAACGTTTTTCAAGATAAAGTTTACTAAAAAAATAAACTCCTATCGAAAAAAGTAGCAAAATAGCAGTTACCAATGCCATGAATTGGTAAGTAAGTCTTGAGCGAATATTAATCATCAATTTGGCATTTTCAGTACGTAACCCATTCCAATTTGCGTATGTAATAGTTTGGTATCGAAATCTTTATCAATTTTTTTACGGACAAAATTCACATATACTTCTATGACATTCGTTCCTGTATCAAAAGTTACGTCCCAGATTTTTTCAGCTAATTCGGCTTTAGAAATTACTCTTCCCTGATGTCTGATAAAGTATTCTAATAATGAAAATTCTTTGGCAGTTAATATGATTTCTTTGCCTGCTCTCGAAACACTTTTGGTATCTAAATCCATTTCTAAGTCAGCAATTTTCAACACATTTGCTGTTTGAATTGCCCCAATACTTCTACGAGTAAGGGCACGAATTCTTGCCATTAACTCTTTAAATTCAAAAGGTTTTACGAGATAATCATCCGCTCCGCTGTCTAATCCAATAATTTTATCGTCGGTTGTGCCAAGTGCTGTAAGCAGAAGAATTGGGAAAGAAATGCCGTTTGCTCGTAGCTTTTTACAAAGCTCCAAGCCATTGATACCCGGCAAGATTATATCAGAAATGATTAAATTATAATGATTGCGTGAAGCCAATTGAAAACCCATCAATCCATCATAGGCAACATCTACTTCACATTGCTGTTCTTCAAGCCCTTGTTTGATGAGCTGCACCGTCTTTATTTCGTCCTCTATTACTAATATTCTCATACGATGTTATTTTGCTTTAATCAAAATTAAGGAATATTAAGCAGAAAGAACTACTCTAAAAACGGTAAAGAGTGGATTTTAAGGGAATTTTAATGTTTAATGAAGATTTATCAAATAGAAGAATTCGCCATTTATTTAATTTCCAGCAAAATAGATTTTACAATATCAAACCTTTCTATCGTTAATAAATGTCCATTTTCTGGCAAATAAATTAACCGCCTCGGAGCATTTTTTAAAGCATCAGATACAAATTGTCCATTGGTTGTTTCAATAACCCAGTCTTTTCCGCCTTGTAAAATGGTTACAGGACAAGTAATTTTCTCCCAAGATGGCAACAATTTCTCTAATTCAGCTACGTGGCTAAATTTTTCGCTACTGGCAGTATTAATATATTGGGGTAAAAATAGCCTTGAAAACTTGGTATTAACAGGCTTAGAAAACCACCAAAACTTTTCAGTGGATGGGTCACAAGCGGGAGAAACTACGATTAATTCTTTTATTAGTTTAGGGTAATCGGCTGCCATTCTTGCCGCAATTCCTGCGCCATACGAACGCCCAAACAATACTACTTTCGTTGGATTTTTATGTTTGATGATTTCATACAATATTTTGGCTTGCTCTTCAATAGAAGTAACCGTTTTGCCTGATTTGTTATAACCAGCACGGTCGGGAACAACAATTTGATATTTTTTCAGCAACAAACTATCCGATAAAAATTCTTTATAACCAAACCAAGCACCGGGTGCGCCATGAATCAAAAAAAGCATCGGTTTGGTGCTATCACCAGCAGAAGCGTAAAAATATTTTTTTCCTGCAAAATTTAAGTATGAAAATTGAGGTTTGGGCGGATGTTCAATATAATACTTATCGACAGCCTTATCATTCATTTTGAAACCTTTCAAACATGAAAAACAACTTAACAATAAGATAGATATACAGAATTTATGAAATGTCTTCAAGAAAATGTTTCTGATTTAATGATAAATTTATTTTGTTCCACTCTATTGTTTTGGTTTGTGGAAACTGTCTGATGGCACAATCTTGAATTTTACAATGATGACAACATTCTGGCAAACAAGGGTCTGCATGAATGAAAAACTCAACATTTGAATCAAATTCTTTTCCTAAAATCTCTTCAAATTCATGCACAGTATCATGTACTCTATCTAAAACCCAATAATTAGGAAGCGTAAGATGGCAATCAATATGCAAATCAGCACCATATTGTTGTATTCTAAGGTTGTGAACATCAATCCATTCAGCTTTTTGATTATTTTTTAGGATTTCAACCATGCTGTGAAGTGTACTATCATTCGTTTCGTCCATTAAACCACCGATAGATTTCCTCATGATTTTAATGCCACTGATTCCCATAAAAATGGCAAAAATAATCGAAGCAACACCATCAATCCATAAAGCACCCGTCAGAATAATTAAGCCAATAGCAACAATTAAAATAATTCCACTCAAAGCATCTAACTTCAAGTGTTTTCCATCGGCAATCAATGTCGGAGAATTTTGTTTTTCTCCTTCTTTTTCTATCACATATCCTAAATAAAAGTTAATAATTGCCCCAGCTGAAATGATGACAATACCTATATTAAGGTCGTTCAAAGGCAAAGGATTGACAAAACCTTGTACCGAGTGAAAAATGATAAAAATACTTGCCAAAGTAATCAGTACGCCTTCTAATCCAGCTGAAAAAAACTCAATTTTTCCATGACCATAAGGATGATTCAAGTCTTTCGGTAACGATGCTAAAAAAACAGCATAAAAAGCAAAACCACTGGCTACTACATTAATAATTGATTCTAAGGCATCCGTTAAAATAGCACTAGAATATGTTAAGTAATAAGCAATAAATTTTACAATCATCAATATTGTACTAACTACAAATGATGTAAGGATTAATCTATATTTAGTGGACATTATTCAAATATTTAAGCACAAAGGTACGAAATTCAAATTTTAATTTTAGAACTTACTATTATACCTTTGCAAAATGACAAATTTTGAAAATCCTTGGAAGACGGTTTCGTCTCGTGAAGTATATGATAATCCGTGGGTAAATATTCGCCACGAAGAGGTAATAAAACCTAACGGCGAAGCAGGTATTTACGGTGTAGCTCATTTTAAAACAAGAGCTGCTGCAATTTTACCGCTCGACGAAAACAATAACACTTGGCTAGTTGGTCAATACAGATATACATTGAACGAATACTCTTGGGAAATTCCTATGGGTGGAGGTTCTTTTGAGGAAGATATTCAAGAATCGGCTCGCCGTGAATTGAAAGAAGAAACAGGAATAGAAGCTAAAAAATGGACTGATTTAGGAAGACTTCATACTTCAAATTCTGTAACTGACGAAGTTGGCTTTATGTTTTTGGCAGAAGATTTAACTTTTGGCGAATCAGAACCAGACGACACCGAAATTTTAGTGTTAAAAAAAGTAAGTTTAGAAGAAGCAGTTAGAATGGTAATGGATTCTGAAATCACAGACTCATTAAGTATTGCGACAATTCTGAAAGTGGCACGTTTGAAAGGAGTCTAATTTTATGATAAATGCAGTTGTTTTTGGTTTCCTTTATGGATTCCTGTTATGCTTTACTTTTGGTCCGGCTTTTTTCAGGTTAATACAGACAAGTATTGACAATGGTTTTAAAAGAGGTGTTTTGATTGCTGGAGGAGTAACAGTAGCCGATGCCATTTTGATGTTTTGTGCAGTATTTGGAACAAGTTTCTTACCAAAACTTCAATATTTTAATCTCGGTATTGCCTTAGTTGGTGCATCTATTTTGTTTATTTTAGGTTTCAATAGCTTATTCAAACAGCAAACGCAATTGGTATATCCTAAATCAAAATTGGGTTCGTTTCTATATTATTTTACTTCGGGTATCCTTTTAAATTTACTAAATCCTTCCAATTATATTGCTGTTTTTGCCACTTCTACCTATCTCAGTAACGTAGAAGGCTTTTCAATCAATGAAACCATCGTTTTTTTTATAGCAAGTTTATTTGCCACGATGTTAGCGGAATCGCTTATCGCATTCTATGCACAAAAAATGAAGAGAATTTTAACTGCCAACATCTTAAAAAGAATCAATCAAGTTGCAGGCATTATCTTTATTATTTCTGGAATTCTGATACTTTGGAAACAGTTTTGGTAGGAATTCAGCAGAAAAATTGGTTAATGATATTTTTTACTTACTGATTTTCGCAGATATAATTGTCTGCGAAAATTAGCAAGTAAAACCTTCAAACTATTACTTAATATACGCTTCCCATTCAGCGATTAATTCTTTCTTTTTCAATACTCTTGGGAATTTATGTTGCCCACCAGTTTTACCTTTTGATTCCATAAAATCATAAAATGTTTTTACTGGTAAAACCGTAATTTCTAATCCTTTTAAGGCATGTTTTCTTTCTACAGGATAATCATCATTGATTTTACAAAGTGTTTCATCAATGAATTTTAGTAAGTCCTGAGCATCAACTTTATCGTCTGTACCAACATACCAATGATGACCGAAAGTTTCTTCTAATCTTTTACCAACAACGGTAAATTCTCTGACGTCAATATTGAAATTTTTACAAGCCAATTCAATGGCTTTATTCATATTATCTACCGAAAGGTGTTCTCCACAAAGACTTAAAAAGTGCTTTGTTCTTCCAGTAATGATAATTTCTGCATTTTTCTTATTGGTAAATTTAATGGTATCACCAATCAAATAACGCCAAGCACCCGAAACTGTAGAAATCAACAAAGCATATTCTTTGCCTTCTTCTACTTCATCAATCATCAATGTTTCTGGATATTGAACCATACTTCCATCTTCATCGAAATTGCGATCATTAAATGGAATAAATTCAAAGAAAATTCCATTATTTAACACCAATTGCATATCACTATTCGGATGCGTTTGATATGCCAAAAATCCTTCGGAAGCCAAATATGTTTCAATATAAGTAATCGGGCGACCCAATAATTTTTCAAATCCTTTTTTATAAGGTTCAAAACTTACGCCACCGTGACAGTAAATTTCTAAATTTGGCCAGATTTCATGAATGTTTTTTACATTATATTCTTTAATGATTTTTTCCATCAAAATCTGAATCCATGCGGGTACTCCTACGATAAAACCAATATCCCAATCTTTAGCTTTCTTCGTGATTTTATCTAGTTTTTCACTCCAATCAGCCGTTTCTGCAATTGTTTTGCCCGGTTTATAGAATCGTTCAAACCAAAAAGGGATTTTCCCTGCGGTTATACCGCTTAAATCTCCTTCAAAATAATCGCCTTTGTCTTGCAGTTTTGTACTTCCTCCTAACATCAAATAGCCTTTTTCGTACAATTGAGAAGGCAAATTTTTATAAGTTGCCAATGCTAAAATCTGACGAATAGAAGTTCTATGAATGGCTTTTACCATATCTTTCGTCACAGGAATATGCTTTGAAGAAGCTTCGGAAGTACCAGAACTTAAAGCAAAATACTTTACGTTCCCAACCCAAGAAACGTTCTTTTCGCCTGCTAAAGTTTTATGCCACCATTCCGCAAACATTTTATTGTAATCGTAAACAGGGACAAGTTTTTTATATTTTGTATAGAATTCTTTATCGTCTGAAAACAAAGCAGCATTCATGATTTCCTCAAAATGATACTTTTCTCCGAACTGAGTAAAACGTCCTTTGTTCAATAATTTCACAAGTGTTTTACGCTGAAGTTTCGCTAAATTAGATTTTGGGCGTTTCATCAAACTCGTTAACCCAATACCTCTTTTTAAAATATTTCCGACTATTGCCATTGTTCAGGAATTAATTGCTACAAATTTAAAATTGTTGTTAAAACCATTCTTTAATGGTGTCAAGTGCTTGATAATCTGTCAAATCAAATTTTGCGGGAACAATCGACACATAGTTTTCTGCCAAAGCATCTTCGTCATTTCCACCTGCTGTATCGTCATTTTGAAGGAATCCGTCCATCCAATAATATTTTTTGCCATAAGGGTCTTGTCTTTCTTGGAAAGTCTCACGATACAAAGCATCCGTTTGACGACAAATTTTAATTCCTTTGATGGCTTCTTCTGATTTTTTCGGGAAATTCACATTCAAAGCAATGCCTTTCGGTAAACCATTTTGAAGTACTTTCTTGGCAATCTGAACGATGTATTCTTCTGTATGAGAGAAATCTGCATCCGCACCAAAATCACATAATGAAAAACCAATAGCTGGAATTCCTTCAATTGCCGCTTCAATCGCCGCCGACATTGTTCCACTATAAATTACTGAAATTGAAGAATTTGAACCATGATTAATGCCAGAAACAACTAAATCTATCTTTCTACCTTTCAACAAAAAGTGTTTCCCAAATTTGATACAATCAGCAGGAGTACCACTGCATTGATAAGCTTCTACATTTGGTAAAAAATCTTTTACTGGATTCACTCTGAGCGGTCTGTCTAACGTAATGGCGTGCCCCATGCCAGATTGGTGGCTATCGGGTGCTACTACGACAACCTCCCCGATTTTCGACATAATTTCTGCTAATGTTTTTATCCCTTTCGCCGCTATTGAATCATCATTAGCAATCAATATGAGTGGTTTTTGCATTGTTTATAAACAGTATTTTTAATTTCTATACTTGCTGAATCAAATTTAAATTTTGACTTTCTAACATTCTAATTATTATCATTAAATATCCAATAATAATACTAAAATATCTTTACTTTTGAATCTCAAATCAAATATAGGTAGTTTTGTTGTGGTGACGAAATTACAATAATCATTCATGTTAAAATTCATAGGTCAACTCATTCTACAATTTTCAGGCTGGAAAGCTATTGATAATACACCTAATGGCGTAAAATCTTACCCACGTGCGGTCATCATCGCAGCACCTCATACTTCCAATTGGGACTATCTCTACTGCATGGCAGCTATCTATTCTGTAGAACTTCCCATTCGGTATTTAGCAAAAGATTCGCTCTTTAAATTTCCTTTAGGAATACTTATGCGTGCTTTAGGCGGCATTCCTGTCAATAGAAAGCAAAAAAACAATTTGGTGGACGAAATGGCTAAATTATTGAGCGATTCAAACAAAAACGCACATTTGATTGTTCCTGCGGAAGGAACACGCTCATACACAAGCGAATGGAAATCAGGATTTTACCATATTGCAGTAAAAGCACAAGTACCCATTGTATTAGGTTTTTTAGATTTCAAGAAAAAAGAAGCTGGCTTTTTAGATGTATTCTATCCAACAGGAAATTATGCAACAGATTTGGTTGAAATTCAAAAATATTACTTGAATATTACACCAAAATATCCTGCGCTATTTTCATTAAAAGACCAAAAATTTGATTAAAATGAGTAATTATAACATTGAAAAAGCTCAATTACAAGATTTGTCCATCATTCAACAAATTGCGAATGAAACTTGGAGACCCACTTACGGAAGTATTTTAACGGAAGAACAAACTTTATTTATGCTAGAAATGATGTACAGTACTGCATCATTAACCAAACAATTCGAGACTAATCATTTTTATATTTTCACTGATAACGAAAAACCTGTAGGATTTTCAGGCATTGAGAAAATTGGGCAAATGATAAAATTACACAAGATTTACTTCTTGCCAGAAACACAAGGAAAAGGTTTTGGAAAAATCATGATTGCAGAAATTGTAAAAATAGCGCAAAACGAAAATTGTGAATTCATTGAACTGAACGTTAACAGAAACAACAAAGCAAGAAATTTCTATGAAAAATTGGGTTTTGAAGTATTTAAAGAAGTAGATGTTAATATTGGAAATGATTTCTGGATGAACGATTATGTAATGCGTAAACCCGTTTAATAAGCCAAGTCAATGAATCTAAAAGCCATTAATACTAAAGGTAAATTAAGAATTTATGCCCTTTCGAATGAAACTTCTTTAGCTTTACCGCTCATCGAAGGAGGTATCAGTGCTGGTTTCCCTTCGCCTGCAGCAGATTTTTTAGATTCCACTATCGACCTCAATAAGTACTTAATCAAACATCCTTCTACTACTTTTATTGCTATTACAGATGGCGTTTCTATGACAGACGCTGGCATTGCTGATAAAGATTTGCTAATTGTAGATAAATCACTTGAACCATCAGACGGTAAAATTGCAGTTTGCATTTTGAATGGTGAATTTGTTTTGAAACGCTTGAAAGTTGACAAAGACGGCATTTGGCTGATGCCTGCCAACGAAAATTATAAGCCTACAAAAATTACAGAATATCACGATTTTGAAATTTGGGGAATTGTTACTTTTTCCATTCAAAAGCATTAAAATATGTTTGCTTTAGTTGATTGTAATAATTTTTACGCATCCTGCGAAAGAGTTTTTCAGCCTAAACTGAGAAACCAGCCTATTGCTATACTTTCGAACAATGATGGTTGTGTGATTTCCAGAAGTAACGAAGCCAAAAATGCAGGAGTGCCAATGGGTGCGCCAGCTTATAAATTCCAAGATTTTTTCGAGAAAAAGAAGATTCATGTACTTTCTTCCAATTATGCACTTTATGGAGATATGAGTAATCGTGTAATGAATCTACTAGCAGAGTTTACACCTGACATTGAGATTTACAGTATCGACGAAGCTTTTCTAAAATTTGAAGGCTTTGAAAAATACTTTGATTTGCAGGAATATGGCAAACAGATTCGTTACAGAGTAACCAAAGGCACAGGAATTCCTATCAGTGTTGGCATTGCTCCTACCAAAGCCCTTTCAAAAGTAGCGAATAATATTGCTAAAAAATTTCCAGAAAAAACAGGCAACGTTTATGTAATTGATACAGATGAAAAACGTATCAAAGCCTTAAAATGGTTGGCGATAGAAGCTGTTTGGGGAATTGGCTATAAACTTGCGAAACGTTTGAAAGCTGTAGAAATACAAACCGCTTTTGATTTTGTAAATTGTAAAGAAGAATGGGTAAAAAAAGAAATGGGAGTTGTTGGACTTCGTTTATACAAAGAATTACAAGGAATAAATTGTTTAGACCTCGACGAAGTAGCTGACAAAAGGAACATCGCAACCACCAGAAGTTTTGAAACCAATTATAAAGACTACGAACTTATCAAAGAAAGAATAGTCACTTTTACAGTAAGCTGTGCTGAGAAATTAAGAAAACAAAAAGCTTGTTGCAATGCGATTGTAGTTTTTCTTCGTACCAACAGTCATAGAAAAGAATTAGCACAATATAACAGAAGCCATTTTCTTGCATTACCGTTTCCAACGAATTCCAACATAGAATTAGCCAAATTTGCGACAGAAGCCTTAGATAAGATTTTCAAAAAAGGTTTTGAATATAAAAAAGCTGGAGTAATTCTAACAGATTTTAGCCCGGAAGGCTCTCAACAAATGAATCTCTTTGAAAACAGCAATCCAAAACACAAAAAGCTAATGGAAACTGTTGATAAAATTAACAGAAAAATGGGCGCAATTAAAGTAAAATTAGCTACACAAGATTTAAAACGTACTTGGAAAATGAAACAAGAGAAATTATCACCCAAATACACCACTAAAATTGCCGATGCAATTAAAGTAAAGGCTCTAGATTTTTAATTTCTCTTGCTTAATCACTTTTCTTTATGGAGTTTTTCTTGAATGTTTTTTACGAAGTCTAGTGAGACGTTTGCAAGTATTGAACATTGCTCAAGAGTGAGCCCCATATTCAAAGCATTGGTAACTGTTTCTGTTTTGTCAACTAATCTTATCTCTTCAATCTTTTTATTTTCATTTTTAACAGCTAAAGCATTTGCTGAAATTGCCATTTCAAAAGCTAATTTTTGCTCAACTGTCATAGCTCTTAAATCGACTTCATGAATAGCTTTTTTAAGCCACTCCTCATCCCAAAATGCTGGAAACTGCGATGTCTCTGTAACTGTGTGCAAAGTTTTCATTGTATAAATTAATTTCTCTAAATCTGTTTGAATATCAGCTATTTGCTTAGTAAACTTAGCTAATTCTATTGTTATAAACGTCATTTGGTCATCAATAATTTCATTTTTATCATTTCTCAATACAGCAATATTATGAAATTGTTTTATTGAAGGAAAAATATTGACAGCCAAAATCCCTATACAATAAATTTTAGTCAAATCTTCAAATTTATATGCCCCTTTCTTGACCATTGTATTAAAGCGATGTAAGGCATAAAATTTCATTCGTTGAATAAATTCTGGATAATCACTCAATTGCATTTCTACAATAAAATGATTATTGTTTTCATCAATACAAGCGATGTCATAAATACCACTACGGCTATCAATTGTTATGGCATTCATTTCATTTTTAATAAACTCTATTGTTTTAATTGGTATAGGTGAATCAATTAGGGCTTGTAAAGCTTTTTTTAGAAAAGTAGTATCTTCTTCATTTCCAAAAGTTACCTTAAAACCGTAATCAGATAAAATTGAAATAAATCGGCTATTATCGTTATAAATTTCCATTAGCTTAAAATTCAAAAAGTGTCAATTTCAATTGGTAAATAAGAATTTGTCTATTCTAATTAATCTACTTCTCAAAACTAAATCCACTATCCAAAATTTTCAATACTCTTTGCTTTTTCCATGCTTCTGCGTCGTTCATTGCTACTTTTTCAACGATATTTCTTTCGTCTAAACTTGAAATATCTGAACTTCCAGATTCAGATAAAACTTGTTCAATCGCCTTTTTTAATACTGCTAAAGAACCGCTCAGACCACGATTTACGGCTAAATCTACTCTGAAAGCAATTCCGCCTTCAGTACTCATAATTTGATTTAAAGAATAAGCATTCCCAAAAATTGAAATCATTACCGAAGATGAAACTGCTTTGAAAACATATTCTTCTAAAGCAATTTCTACTTGTACGCAAATCATAGTTGGTCTGAAAGCACTGGCAATAAATGCGCCTGTCAATCTTAAATCGTTGGCTACTTCTAAATATGCGGCATCGCCTTCTTTCGTACCGCCATTGGTTTCTACTTGAAAAATCGGCGTTCCGAAACTTTTAATGTCCATTCCATATTGCGAGAAACATTCATTAAAAACGTCTTCATCTCTTTCTTTCAATCGTGCTAATACTCTGGTAAGCATCGAACCACTAGCCACTGCACCTGTAAACTGAATAAAACCAAATGAAAAAATGGCTTTGTCATAGCTATTGACGGCATCAAAACAGCCTTCATTTTTAGAAATATATTTCAGAATATCTGCATAAAAAGGTTCTTGACAAATATCCAGAAACATATTTTTATTTTCATCAAAGCTAGATTTTCCTGCATAACTTACTCCTCTCGGATTTACTTGATTGGGCGAAGGATATACATCACGCATTGTTCCCGTTTGCATAAAGCCATCTGGACTAGGAAAACTAATTACATAAGTACTGTAAGAACCTTTGTTTTCTTGCTGTACTTGAAATACTTGTCGGCGTTGGAAAACTGAGTTTCCATAATCTGCTACAGCATTAAAAGGTTCATCATTTGAGGAATTGTTCTCTGAAAAAGAATCAGAATCAACCACTAAAACCTGTCCGATAGATAAATTAGTTGAAACTAAACCATTCAATGCTGTAAGTTGATCTACTGAAATTCCGTATTTTTTTGAGATACTGTAAAGTGTTTCCTTGGGCTGGACTGTGTGTGTCATTTTGTCATAGTTAGTTTTAAGATTGTATCTAAAATTAACTAAAATAAAATTTTCAATGGTTCTAAGTTCAAAATAATTATTAAGCGGTAACAAGACGACAAAACCTTTATTTATTTTTACTTAAAATGCAATATATTTCCGATTTTAAAAATAAATCAAATATTTTCGTAATTTAGTAAATCAAAACAGGTATAATATTAGCAAATACTCTTTAGTTAAAGAGTTTATTGATTAATGACAAAATACGAGTACAACTTTTGTCTTATTATCCTTTATAAAATCTATCGTTATGTTAAAAAAAATAAGTATTTTACTTAGTCTTTCTTTTTCCATTCATTTCCAAACATCAGCGCAAGGAAATATTCATCAAGCCTCCACTGAGTACCAATATCCAACAGACCCATTGGTGAGAGAAAAATTAGAAACTTGGCGAGACCAAAAATTCGGAATGATTATTCACTGGGGTTTATATGCCGTTCCGGGCATTATTGAATCTTGGGAATTATGTTCGGAAGACTGGATTAGTCGTGACAGTACGCAAACTTATGATGACTATAAAAAATGGTATTGGGGTTTGAACAAGAAGTTTAATCCAACCAATTTCAACCCAGACCAATGGGCTGGTGCTGCCAAAGATGCGGGAATGAAATATGTGGTTTTTACGACGAAACACCACGATGGTTTTTCAATGTTTGATACCAAATATTCTGATTTTAAAATTTCAAACGGACCTTTTGCACAAAATCCTAAAGCAGACGTTGCCAAATATGTATTTGAGGCTTTCAGAAAACAGAATTTTATGATTGGTGCCTACTTCTCGAAACCAGATTGGCATTCAGAGTACTTCTGGTGGAATCGTTATGCAACGCCAGACCGCAATGCCAATTATGATATTCGTAAAAATCCTTGGCGTTGGAACAAATTCAAAGAGTTTTCTTATAACCAAATTCAGGAATTAATGACTGGCTACGGAAAAATGGATATTCTTTGGCTTGATGGCGGTTGGGTGCGTCCTTTAGATACAGTTACGGATGAAGTAAGAGCTTGGGGAGCTGCCATTCCAGCATTTAGCCAAGAAATTGATATGCCAAAAATTGCTTCGATGGCTCGTAAAAATCAACCTGGTTTATTAGTCGTTGATAGAACTGTTCATGGAGAATTTGAAAATTACAGAACGCCAGAACAAAGTATTCCTGCCACAAAATCAGACACTCCTTGGGAAAGTTGTATTACTTTAGGCGGTGCTTGGGGTTATGTACCAAATGATAATTTTAAATCAGCCACCAAAGTAGTACATACTTTGATTGAAGTCGTTGCCAAAGGCGGAAGTTTATTGTTGGGTGTTGGACCTGGAGCTGATGGTACTTTGAACGACATTCAAATTGCTCGTTTGAAAGAAATTGGTACTTGGTTGAATGCCAACGGAGAAGCCATTTACAATACCAGAACTACGGATATTTACAGAGATGGGGAAACATTTTTCACGAAAGGAAAAGATAATTCAATTTATGCTTTAGTAAGATTGCCAGAAGACCAAGCCATTAACCCAACCATTACTTGGACGGGCAATGTACCAGCAAAAGGCGCAAAAGTAATTTTATTAAGCGAAAAAGTAGCCGTAAAATGGAAAGCCGAAGGCGATAAAGTAAGCGTTACTTTACCTGCTTCTTTCTTGAAAAAGTATAAAAATTATCCAAGTTTGGCTTTTAAATACTAATAATATTATGAAAAATGCTCTGATTTTATCCATTCCTTTTTTACTATTTTCTCAGCAAAACCACGCTTCTACTTTTCCAAAGTTAAGCGAGCCAGTGGTAAAGAAAACAAGTAAAAAAGTGGTTTCAGCTCCAAAACCAGTATATCCAATTCCTACAAAAGACCAATTGTCCTATCAGGAAATGGAAACCAATGCTTTTATCCATTTTACAACCAATACTTTTACAGATTTGGAATGGGGAAATGGAGACGAAAGTCCAGCGATATTTAATCCAACGGCTTTGGATGCCAACCAATGGATAAGTACTTTGAAAGAAACTGGTTTTAAAGGAGCGATTCTTACTTGTAAGCATCACGATGGTTTTACGCTTTGGCCGAGTAAGTACACAGAGCATTCTATCAAAAACAGTCCTTACAAAGGTGGAAAAGGCGATGTAGTAAAAGAAACGGCAGAAGCTTGTAAGAAATTCGGCGTAAAATTTGGCGTTTACTTATCACCGTGGGATAGAAACCATGCTGATTATGGCAAACCAGAATACATTACTTATTACCGAAACCAGTTGAAGGAATTGTTTAGTAATTACAAACCCGTTTTTGAATTATGGTTTGATGGTGCAAACGGCGGAACTGGCTATTATGGTGGAGCAAGAGAAGCACGCAAAATCGACGGAAAAACCTATTACGATTGGCAAAATACGATTCCGATGGTGAGAAAAATGCAACCTGATGTTATCTTTTTTAGTGATGCGGGGCCAGAAATACGTTGGTGTGGCAATGAAAGAGGTATTGCAGGCGAAACCAATTGGAATAATATTACGCCTGATAGTTTGTATGCAGGAAAAGCTGGGATTGAACAATTGTTGAATACAGGCTCAGAAAATGGTACTGTTTGGATTCCGAGTGAAATTGATGTTTCTATTCGTCCGGGTTGGTTTTATCATGCCTCAGAAGATGATAAAGTAAAATCTGCGGAGCGATTATTTGAAATTTATTTGAGTTCAGTAGGTAGAGGTTCAAACTTGTTACTGAACATTCCACCAGATCGCCGTGGACTTTTCCATGAAAACGATGTAAAAGCCTTGAAAGGTTTTAAAGCAATTTTAGACAAAGAATTTAAAACTAATTTGGCTTTAAAAGCTCCTGCAAGAGCAAGTGCAGTACGTGGGAATGCTCCTCAATTTTCAGCAAAAAATGTAGTTGATGGCAATAAAGAAACCTACTGGACAACCGATGACGAACAGAAATCTGGCAGTTTAGAAATTAATTTAGGCGCAAATAAAGCCGTAAAATATGTACTCTTGCAAGAATACATCAAACTTGGACAAAGAGTAAAAAGCTTTACTATTGAAGTTTGGAAAAATAACACTTGGCAAGAAGTTGCCTCAGCGACAACAATTGGTTATAAAAGAATCTTGAAATTAGATGGCGTTGAAACCAGTAAAGTTAGAATCAACATCAAAGATGCAAAGGCTTGTCCTGTGATTTCTAATGTGGCGGTTTATTAAGGTTAGCTTTGAGCCTTGAGCAATGAGCTTTGAGCTTTTTTATTTTGCTCAAAGCTCAAGGCTAATTGCCCAAAGCTACAAAATGATGTTCAGTGAATAAATTGATTACACAGAGTTTAGCGGAGTTTTAAGAGTTTCACAGAGTTATTGTATTCTTTGTCAATGATATAAAAAATCACTCTTAATAAAATAATCACTCAATCACTAACTCACTAATTCACAACTATTTAAAATCACTCAATCACTAACTCACTCATTAACAATTATATATGAAACCCCTAACCTTACTTTTCTTATGTTTTTCGTTCAGTATGTTTTCGCAACCGAAAGCAACATTGGTGAAGACTGAAAATATTTTTGCTGTCCCTCCTACTCCTGCTTGTCATGCTTCCACAATTGTTGAGTTATCTAAAAATACCTTTATGGCTTCATGGTTTGGCGGAAAGTATGAAAGTAGCCCCGACGTTGGCATTTGGATTGCTACCAACGAAAAAGGCAAATGGAGCGAAGCCAAACAAATTGCAAATGGCATTATCAACGATACACTAAGATACCCTTGTTGGAATCCAGTTTTGTTCAAAACCAAAGCAGGTAAACTTTTACTTTTTTATAAAGTAGGCAAAAACCCAAGAGAATGGTGGGGAATGAAAATGACTTCTGACGACAATGGCAAACATTGGACCAAAGCAGAAAAGCTTCCAGAAGGAATATTAGGGCCAATCAAAAACAAGCCTTTTCAATTAGCCAACGGAGAAATTTTATTTCCTTCAAGTACTGAAAGTTTGGATGAAAAAGTATGGAATATTCATCTTGAAAAGTCAGATAAAAATGCCAAAACCTTCAAAAAAATCAACATCGCTTGCGATACTTTTGGTGTAATTCAACCAAGTATTTTACAGTACTCAGGCAATAAATTACAGTTACTTTGTCGCTCACGCCAAAATGCCATTGTACAAACTTGGTCGAGTGACAATGGAAATACTTGGTCGCCATTAACGCTTACAAATTTGCCCAATCCCAATTCTGGAACAGATGCTACTACTTTAAAAAATGGTTTACAAGTATTAGTGTATAATCCACTTAAAAAAGGAGCAGATTGGTTTAATGGTCGCTATAAATTAAATGTAGCTATTTCAAAAAATGGTACAGATTGGCAAGAAGTTTATACTTTAGAAGATGAAAAAGAAGGCGAATTTAGCTATCCAGCCATTATTCAAAGTGCAGACGGATTGGTACATATTACTTATACGGCTAATCGAAAAAACATTAAACATATCGTTTTAAAAATCAATTAATAGTATTTCAACAAAAAAGGTGTTGCCGAATTCAGCAACACCTTTTTTGTTTTTAGCGACGACGTCCCCCACCACTAAAACTTCTTCCTCCGCCACCTCCAAAGCTACTTCTATTTCCTCCACTATAGCTTCTGTTCTGAAAACTATTGTAAGAATTATTACTTTGTCGGTAGTTTTGATTACCACGATTATAATTTCCATTGCTTCTATAAGCATCATAATAATTACGTGAGCCAGCTACCATACCATTATTCACATATCGTGGCTGGCGAACGATTACGTTACGATAATAATTTCCAAAATGGTTATATAAATATGGGTAGTTCATGTAATATCCTCCATTATAAAACCAGTTAGAAAAACCATAGGCAGGGAAAGCACTAAAACCAAAACCGCCAAAACCATAAGACAAACCGAAACTTCCCCAATAAGCACCTGGATACCAAAGTGCTGAACCATACCAATATGGATAACCAAACCAATAAGAATATGGATTAGCGTAGCCATAATTACCATTATAAACTACTTGTCCGTTTGGTAAAATATAGCCGTTACTTCTTGCAAAATCTTTCGCAGCTTGATTCAACTCTTGTTTTGCTTGAGGATTGTTTTCCAATTCTTTTTTATAAGCTGCCATTTGCGCTTGATTTTGTATCATCAAACTATCGTGCAAACTTGCCAATTGGCTTGTCAAACCTTCTTTATCAGCTAGATATTGTTGCCCTAATTTAGTCGTCAAATCAAGATTATCTGTCAATAAAGCCAATACATCTGGATATTGAAACAGTTTTTTGAAAGCACCTTGGGTTGGACTATCCAAATTTTGAATCGCTTTATTAAAACTTTCTTGGGCTTGAAGATTTAATTTATCAGCTTCAATTAAATCCTCTTTGTGATGACGATACAAACGCCAAGCGGCAGTTTCTAGGTTTTCGTCATTATTAGGTAATAGTTTTTTGATGTCATCTCTGCTTTGTCCAGCTGGCAATGTAGCTAAAGTATGCGCTAATTCAGGGAAACGAGTAAGCTCATAAAACCAGCCTTGTTTTTTCTGACTGAAATCACTGATGAGTCCTTGAAAAGAAGCTTGTGTTTGGTTTTTCTCTTGCTGTAATTGTGAAAGTGTTTGTGGAAATTGACTCACCAATAAAATTGCCTGACGCACATCTGAATCATAGGATGCTACAGAATTTTGCATTCCTTTATCAGTTTCAAGTTGATTGGTCTGGCTAAAAGCATTGATATTAATGGATAATATAATTGCCATTAATAATGAAGTAGGAAGAATCCAACGCAATTGTGCGATTCTTCTAGTGGCTATGCCACCAAAAATCATGTTAGTTTTCATACTCTTTCTTTATTAAACGTTGTTTTAAATCGAATACTGCAATGCTATTTTCTTCAATCCGACCATCTTGTAAATAATACTTTTGCATATAATGCTATGTATTCAGAAGGATTTTAGAAAAATTTTGATGTTAAAAGGAAACGTTTTTTCAAAGATGAAAGAGTATGAATTAATGCTTATTAAGTGGTTAATCAAATAAAAAACGGACATTCTATCTGCTTTATTTTGAAATCGTAATAAAATTATTTTCTAAGCAAATTCTAATCTTAGATTAAGCTGTCATTAAGTTGCGAGTTTCAAATTTGCATTGTCAAAACGGTTTTTACCTCATCGTTTAATTATTTTCCAACCTAAAACTCATACAATTATGGATACATTAGCAGTTCAGAAAATACTTGTTCCGATTGACTTTAGCGATTCATCTATGAATGCCCTTCACACCGCTATTGAAGTAGCGAAAGGTCAACAAGCACAATTAATTTTGTTGCACATTGTCAATATTAATCCATTGTTAGATATTGATGATGGTAAGATGATTAATGATGCTAATTTGCAAGATCACCTCGATACTCATCATACCAATCTTAGAAAATTAGCAGATAAAATAACCCACGAAGAATTTATTGATTGCAGAGCATTTATCAGAACTGGCTTGGTGCATTCAGAAATAGTAAGAGCGGCTGTTGATTTTTATGCAGATTTAATCATTATGGGAAAACATGGTTTATCAGGTATTAGTGAATTTTTGATTGGCTCAAATACATTTAATGTACTGAAAAATGCTTTTTGTCCAGTACTTACCATTCCATCTCATCAAAAATTTGAAGCTTTCAAAACAGTGGTTTACCCAATTCGTCCTGTAGAAGGCGCTTTAGAAAAATATGATTTAGCCAGAAATATTGTTCGTGAAAACAATGCCGAATTAGTGGTGATAGGTTTATTAGATAATGCCGATAAAAAAAGCTTTGAAATGCTCAATTCAGAAACGGCACAACTTAATAAAAAACTCAAAGAAGATAAAATGGAAGCACAGACCTACTATTATTACTGTAATTCTGTAGCAGAAAAAGTACTTGAAAAAACAAGTGATTTCATGGCTGATTTACTGATTATCACTGCTACAATCGACCGTCAGATTCAAGATTATGTAATAGGCCCATTTGCAAAGCAAATCCTGCATTATGCAAGAGTACCCGTTTTGTCAATTCGTTCGAAATCTTCAAAAAATACCGATATTAGTTCAGTGGATAGTCATGATAATCATTATCCTGCATCAATGCTTGGAATTATATAATAAAATATGCATAAGAACCATTAATTAGTTATAATTTAATTATCAAATTATCCTCAGAGTGATTAATACCACCTTAAATTTCTAAAGTCATGGAAAATCTTAGTATCAACAACATTTTAGTTCCTATTGACTACAGTAAAACATCATTAAATGCACTGGATTATGTTGTCAATTTGAGTCACAATTATCAATCAACACTTCATTTATTGCATATCATCGACCCTGATACTTATTTGAGTATCAGTGAAAATGGATTAGAACTGGATTTAAGTCGAGAAAGTATTATTCAACGAGAAAAAAGGAAATTGGCAAAATTAGCTGATTCAATTGCTGAAAAAGAGCAATTAAATGTTTATTTCCATTGTGTTGTTGGAGAAGTAGTCAGAGAAATCATCCACATCGCTGAACAAATTTCGGCTGATATGATAGTGATGGGCACGCATGGCATTTCTGGTTTCAAATCATTTTTTATGGGAACGAATGCCTTTGAGGTAAGTAAAAAATCATCTTGCCCAGTACTCACAATTCCGACTGGTAAAAAATGGAGAAATTTTGAAAAAGTACTTTTCCCAGTGCGTACAATTCCGAATGCTTTGCACAAGTATGAATTCGCCAAAAAAATTATTGCGAAACATCAATCCGAACTCGTCATTCTGGCTTTATTGGATAACGACAGTGCGAAAAAAACAAATTATTTAGACCAAGAATTAAAGACTTTGAATGAAAAATTGATAGAAGACAACATCAAAGGTTATTCTATTTTTTCTTACACGGATTCACTTGCTTACACGGCACTGAAGAAATCGGATGAATTAGAAGTCGATTTAATGATTATTACAGCAGATTTCAATTACTCTATCGAAGATTATTTTGTTGGTCCTTTCGCTCAACAAGTACTAAATCATGCTAAAATTCCTATTTTGTCGATAAGACCACAAGAAAGTACTTTAGTAACAGAGAAAGAATTGGTCAATGAGAATCATGATAAACAGTAAATAAAAACAAGAGTCATCCCGAATTTTGTGATTTTAAAATTCGGGATGACTCTTGTTTATTTTTCATTAATACCCACGTGCTAAATTAGCAATATTTACCAAAGTTTCACCTTTCTCAAATCTTTCAAGGTTATCAATAAAAAACTTAATTTTATCAAGATTTTCCTCAGCCCAGCCTCCAGAAGTATGTTGTGTTAGCAAAACATTATGCATTTGCCAAAGTGGATGTTCAACAGGAATCGGTTCTTTTGCTGTTACATCTAAAACAGCTCCGTAAATTTGATTATTTTTCAATATTTCAATCAAAGCTTCTTCATCCACCGCCGAACCTCTTCCCACATTCACAAAAAGCGCAGACGGTTTTAGCATTTGTAATCTGGTTTTGCTCAGTAAGCCAATGGTTTCGGGCGTTTCGGGCAAAGTAGCTACTAAAATATCAGTTGTAGGCAAGTACGCATCCAAATTCACGACCGTTTTAGAATCCAACACGGTGGTTTCGCAATTAAAACCGACTAATAAATCCTTTACTTTTTGTCCGATAGCCCCAGCACCCAAAACCAGTACTTTGGCATTATTCAATAAATGTAAACTTGATCGCAAAGGAGTACCAATCCATTTAGCTTCGGTTTGAAGCTTGGATAAATATGCTACACCACGATACATTGCTAAAATCCCAGCTACAGCTGTTTCCGCTACAGATTGTCCAAAAAATCCTTTCAAATTCGTGATTTTAAAAGTATAATTTTCTAATTGTTGGTAAGGGTCAAGTCCAGCAGAATGTAATTGAAGCCATTGTAATTTACTAGTTTTTTGAGCCCAAGCCAAAGGCACATTTCCCAAACAAATGTCTGCACTTAGAAATTGTTCTTCTCTATTTTCTGGCAAAATTTCTTCTCCGATTAGTAATTCGTATTTTCCAGCTAATTGTTCTTTAATGACCAAAACTTCACTGGTTTCAAATTTGGTATGGATGTATATTTTCATGGTAAATCTCTTAAATATTATTGCTGTTTTAAATGGTATTTTGTCAGTTTTAAAAAATATTATCTGCTAGTATGACAATAAAAAAAGCAGTTCTGCCATTATGGCACAAAAAATCGCTAAAAAAACTACTGGCATTAAGATTGTTGAAAGTAAGGAAATCTCTATCTGTTGATGCAATGATTTTAAAGAATCAATACTTAAACAGAAGAACAAAAATAGGTAAACATTCTTGTAAGCCTCTTTATTGTAAAATTAAAAATCTTATTCATATACTTAA
This sequence comes from Arcicella lustrica, assembly GCF_034930985.1. NCBI lineage: Bacteria > Pseudomonadati > Bacteroidota > Cytophagia > Cytophagales > Flectobacillaceae > Arcicella > Arcicella lustrica. The sequence continues at coordinate 157,907 of NZ_JAYGIM010000009.1, read as the reverse complement.
TTAAAATTAAAAATGGGAAAAATTATCGGTATTGACTTAGGAACAACCAACTCTTGCGTAGCTGTAATGGAAGGTAACGAGCCAGTCGTAATCGCTAACTCAGAAGGTCGTCGTACTACACCTTCAATCGTTGCATTCTTAGATAATGGTAACGGTGAACGTAAAGTAGGTGACGCTGCCAAACGCCAGGCTATCACTAATCCTAAAAACACAGTTTCTTCTATCAAACGTTTCATGGGTAAACGTTATACAGAAGTAGGAAGCGAACTAAAAACAATTGCTTATACTGTTGAGCAAGGTTCAAACGATACTCCACGTGTTCGCATCGGCGACCGTCTTTATACGCCACAAGAAATTTCGGCTCAGATTTTAACAAAAATGAAACAAACTGCCGAAGATTATCTTGGACAGACTGTTACTGAAGCCGTTATTACTGTTCCAGCATATTTTAATGATGCAGAACGTCAGGCTACGAAAGAAGCTGGACAAATTGCAGGTTTAGAAGTAAAACGTATCATCAACGAACCTACTGCGGCAGCTTTAGCTTACGGTCTTGACAAAGGCGGTAAAGATATGAAAATCGCTGTATTCGACTTAGGTGGTGGTACTTTCGATATTTCAGTGTTAGAATTGGGTGATGGCGTATTTGAAGTAAAGTCAACTGACGGTGATACTCACTTAGGTGGTGACGACTTCGACCAAGTAATCATCGAATGGTTAGCAAACGAATTTAAAAACGACGAAGGTGTTGATTTGCGTAAAGATGCAATGGCTCTTCAACGTTTGAAAGAAGCTGCTGAAAAAGCAAAAGTAGAATTATCTTCAAGTGCTTCTACAGAAATCAACTTGCCATATATCTTCCCTGTGGACGGTATGCCTAAACACTTAGTACGTACTTTATCTCGTGCTAAATTTGAGCAATTGGCAGATTCATTAATTCAAAGAATGCTTGAGCCTTGTAAACGTGCGATGAAAAATTCGGGCTTTACAAATTCAGATATCAACGAAGTTATCTTGGTAGGTGGTTCAACTCGTATTCCAAGAGTAGTAGAAGAAGTAGAGAAATTCTTCGGAAGAAAACCTTCAAAAGGTGTTAACCCTGACGAAGCTGTAGCAATCGGTGCGGCTGTTCAAGGTGGTGTTTTAACTGGTGAAGTAAAAGACGTATTATTATTAGACGTTATTCCTTTATCGTTAGGTATCGAAACAATGGGTGGAGTTTTCACTAAATTAATCGAAGCTAACACTACAATCCCTACGAAGAAATCTGAAACATTCTCGACTGCTTCAGACAACCAACCTTCAGTAGAATTGAACGTATTGCAAGGTGAGCGTCCATTAGCAACTCAAAACCGTTCATTAGGACGTTTCCACTTAGATGGTATTCCACCAGCACCACGTGGCGTTCCTCAAGTAGAAGTAACTTTTGATATTGATGCTAACGGTATCCTTCATGTATCTGCAAAAGATAAAGGAACAGGAAAAGAAAGCAATATCCGTATCGAAGCTTCAAGCGGTTTGACAGATGCTGAAATCGAAAAAATGCGTCAAGAAGCGAAAGCTAACGAAGCAGAAGATAAAGCTGAACGTGAAAAAATCGAAAAAATTAACCAGGCTGATTCATTGATTTTCCAAACAGAAAAACAATTGAAAGAGTACGGTGAGAAATTATCAGCAGGTAACAAATCAGCGATTGAAGGTGCTTTAGAAGAATTAAGAACAGCACACGCTTCACGTGATGCAGCTTCTATTGATTCTGCACTTGAAAAATTGAACAACGCTTGGGCAGCAGCTTCGCAAGAAATGTATGCACAAGGAAGCCCAGAAGGAGCTCAACCAACAGGAGATGCAGGACAACAAACTGCTGATTCAGGCTCTTCTTCACAAGCAGAAGATGTTCCTTTTGAGGAAGTGAAGTAAGTAGTCGGCTATCGGCTTTCAGTCTTCGGCTGAGAAATATATTATAAGTGTTATAAAATCTCCTTTTAGGAATTCTTTCAATTCGTTGAAAGGAGATTTTGTAGCACTTTTTTTTGAAATACTCTTTTAAATTTGTCTTTCAAAAACACAACATTAAAAGCAAATAAATTAATAATATACCGACAAATGAATGACTTTGAAAATGTAGATTATCAAATAGAACTTAATCAAAAAAGATTAGATGAAGAATATTCACGTTACAATCAGATTATATCTCGGATAGGATACATTATGCTTTTCTACACAGTTTATGCAGCATATTTAATTCAATTAATTCAATATTTAATTAGTGTATCATCCATAATAAGTTGGTATTCATTTTTTTTTCTTTCATTCATTCTTTCATTGGCGTTATCAATCTATAATTCAATTAAACTATTGATACCTGTAGAAATTGCATATAATGAGATGCCCAAAATTTTTTATACAGTATTAAGAGAAGATTACATAAGACAAGGAATTGCTGAAAACGAGGTAAACTTATATTTAAAGGAATCTTACAAGATTCAATTAGAAAAAAGTGTTGAACACAATTTTACGGTAAACAATAAAAAAAGTAACCATAATTATCGATCCATAATTTACTGTTTGTTTGGATTATTTCCTTACATTATATGTATTGCATTCAAAATTTCTTCAGATAAAGATCCAATACAAAAAGTTGAACTAGTTAAAAGTATAATTACTGATTCTTTAATAAAACAACAAAATTTAATAAAGTTAAAAATGGCAAATGAACAACCAAATCAAAATGCCCCAACTAACCAACCTCCGAGGAATGAGCCTGCAAAGGTTGACCCATCAAAGGTTATAGTTAGGCAACCGGTAATGATTAAGGAAAATACTAATTTACCCACAAATAAAGGTAATAGTAATCATCTTCCTAAAGGAACTAAAAAATAGCTTACCTATTTGTGATATTCCTAAAAAAATCACCAACTAGCACAAGTGTCAAACAAGCGTCACTTGTGCTAAACTTTAATTCAGTTTGAAACTAAACAAACGAACGAGCCTCTGAGGAAAAATAAAATAGCTCTGCGGAAAAATATTTTTGGATTGTGTAAAATGCAAAGCCTTCTGAGGAAAATGTAAATGGCTTTGCGGAAGATTATTTTTGAATTGTGTAAGATTAAATTTGAATTGCGGAAAAGTAAAATAGCTCTGCGGAAAAATATTTTTAGATTGTGTAAAATATAAAGCCTTCTGAGGAAAATGTAAATGGTTTTGAACTTTAATTTAGCCTAAAACAGCATTTGGTAAACGGCTAATTTATTAAAAATCACCAATCTCCCATTTTACCTTTTCCATCAGGTAGAATGGGAAATTTTTATTGCGATTTATTGAAATATTGTTAGTTTTGAATATGGAAAAGAATTCTACAAAACAAGAAGGTAATCAGTACGATAAAATCGTAAAGGAGAATATTGAGAGCATCATACCTGCTTTGATGAATAGTGTTTTGGGTTTTAAGGTTAGTAAAGCAGAAGTGATAAAAGAAAAGCTTCAACAAACAAAAGAAAAAGAAGCAGATGCGTTAAGGATTGTAACTGACCCTAATGGTCAGAGGTTTATATTACATCTTGAATTTCAAGTAGATGATTATGCAAAAATAATTTATAGAATGATTGATTATTGGGGTTTACTCAAATATAAATATCATTTACCTGTAAGACAATATGTGATTTTTATTGGAAGTAGCAAACCTAAAATGCAATCTATTTTGTCAGAAGATGGGAATTATTTTGAATTTAAAATGATTAATATTACTGAATTTGACTATAAACGCTTTTTAGTTTCAAATAATCCAGAAGAAATAATTTTAGCTGTTTTAAGTAATTTTGGTGAAGAAAAACCTGAAAATGCTTTAAACGAAATAATTCATAGACTTGAAGAAACCACTTCAGAACAAAGAACTTTTCAAAAGTATTTACGACAATTGCGAGTGTTATCTAAACTTCGTAAATTAGACCTAAAATTTGACGACATGATACAGAACATAGCCAAATATATTGATGCAGAAAACGATTATCTTGTCATCAATACCAAAAAGGAAATAGTTGAGAATCTTTTACGAGAAAGTGGTCTGTCAGTTGACAAAATTGCAAAAATGGCAAAAGTCACTTTAGACTTTGTAAAGAACATTCAACAAAAACTCAATTCTGAAAAGTAATTTTTACAAATAAAATACAATCTCCCATTTTACCAAACCAATATGGCAAGATGGGAGATTTTTATTGCCTATTTTTCTCTATTTTTGAGTAAATCAAATAGATAAGTAAATCGCACAAACTAAAAAACACTAGGTTAATATGAAGAATGAACATTTACACCATTCTAATCCCTAACTGGCGCAAGTGTTAGTAAAGCGTCACTTGTGCTAAACTTTAATTCAGTTTGAAACTGAATTAAACAAACGTCCAAGACACAGTCTTGAACGAGCTTCTGAGGAAAAATAAAATAGCGCTGCGGAAAAATATTTATGGATTGTGTTAAATGTAAAGCCTTCTGTGGAAAATGTAAATGGCTCTGTGGAAGATTATTTTTGAATTGTGTAAGATTAAATTTGAATTGCGGAAAAGTAAAATAGCTCTGCGAAAAAATATTTTTAGATTGTGTAAAATATAAAACCTTCTGAGGAAAATGTAAATGGTTTTGAAGATTAATTAGCCTAAAAAAGGACAAGGAAAATGCCTAATTTAAACTCTCATTTTACTACTTTGGCATGGTAAAATGAGAGTTTTTTGTTTATTGACATTTGAAAAGATTCCAAAATATTTTAGCTTTACTTTATGAATACATTATACACTGACGACCAAATATTTATTCCAATCATTTCTGATTATGGTTTCAAAGCCACTTTTGGAAATGAAACGAATACGCTTTTTTTACGAAAAGCCTTACAAGCACTCATCAAAACAGAAACGCCTATTAAAGAAGTAAAATTTGATAAAAATACTTTCGAAGGGCTAACTCAAGATAGCAGAAGCGGTGTTTATGATTTAGCTTGTACAGATGAAAATGATAATCATTTTATTGTAGAAATGCAATATGGTGAAGAGCCATATTTTGTCCAACGGATGAAATTTTACTCTTTGCACAAATTCAATGCAATGGTAAAAAAAGGTAAATTTGATTATGGTACACTAACTAAGATTTACTGCGTAGCTATTTTAGCGAATACAATTTTACCTTACAAGCAATATCACACACTTGCCAATCTTAGAAATGAGCAGGGTGAACTTTTTGATAAGCAGATGACGTTTGTTACAGTAGAATTGAATAAATTTGAACTGCAAGAATTTGATTGTCAAACAGATTTAGAAAAACTGATTTATACGATGAAAACCATACATACTGTTACTCAACCAATACAGTTTCCACAGTTTTGGAACGAAGAATGGCTAAAAGTTGCCATAGATGAATTAGATAGTCGTAAAATGACACCAGATGAAAGAGCTTCATTTGAGATATTAGTGGCTCGAAATGCTGAGGCTGTGAAAGCTGAAAATAAAAAGATAAAAGATGCAATTGTAAATAATAAGATAGAAACTATTAGAAAAATGCTTATCAGAGGAAAATTAAGTATTGAAGAAATTGCAGAAGATAATGCAGTCACTTTAGACTTTGTAAAGAACATTCAACAAAAACTCAATTCCGAAAAGTAATTTTTTAAATAAATCACAAATCTCCCATTTTACCATATCAATATGGCAAGATGGGAGATTTTTTATTGCCTATTTTTCTCTATTTTTGAGTAAATCAAATAGATAAGTAAATCGCACAAACTAAAAAACTCTAGGTTAATATGAAGAATGAACATTTACACCATGCTAATCAAGCTAATAATACCAACAACGAACAAGAAATTTTATTAGAAAGAGTCGATAAAAAATATGCTGTAGAGGAGTTTCTAAATCTGATTGGCTATGAACGAGGTTTGTTGTTTACTGTTCGTGAATTGTTGCTTCGTCCCGGTAAAATGATTCACCATTTTTTGAATACTGATAGAAATGCTTGCACCAAGCCTGTCACTTTTTTGATTCTTTGTTCGGTAGTTTATAGTTTGATTACGAGCTATTTAGAAGTTGATGTACTCAGTGAAGAACAACTGAAAAAACAGTATGGTGCTTCTGGAGTAAATAATATAATGCTTTGGGTACAGAATAATTATGGATATGCCAATATTTTAATGTTAATTTTTATAGCATTCTGGACGAAGGTTTTTTTCAAAAAGTATTCCTATAATATTTACGAAATCGGTGTTTTGTTGTGTTTTATCATGGGTGAAGGTATGTTATGGTTTTCGGTGCATCCAATTATTGCCAAATTTATCAATAATACTATTTTAGATACACTCCTTTACATTGCTATATTATTATATGTTGCTTGGGCTATTGGGCAGTTTTTTGGTGGAGGTTTCAAAAATTACTTCAAAGCACTTATTGCCTATTTGTTGGGCTTTGTCTCATTTGAAATCGTAGCGATACTAATAGGCGTGGCGATGGATTTAATTGCTAAAAAATCATAATTACAGAAAATAAAAAATCCCATTTTACTCAATCAAAAGTAAAATGGGATTTTTTATTATATCACTGTAAACTAAATACTTCCAATCGGGAAGCTTACTCCTACATTGATACCAATATTTCTGTTCATACTATTGCTAGTCGTTGATTTAGTAGCGTCTGTCAAACCTAAGCCGTAACGAGCATCTACATTCAACCAAATTTTTTCAGCTAAAGCATAATTAAACCCAGCTCCTACCGTTACACCCAAATCTGTACTTGAATAAAATTGTCCGTTAGGATTCAAATCAATCCCATTTTTATCTTTCGCATTCATCAAAAAATCTACATGAGGTCCTGCGAATAATTTTGGACGGAAAGAACCTACTGTATTGTTGCCATTGAAATAATAAGTAAACAAAACAGGTACTTGTATGTAATTTAAGTTGATAGAATTATCAGTGTTTTTGAGTTTCGCACCCAATTCACTATATAATACCTGTACACCTACACCAAACCAATTCTTACTACTATAGTTAAAAAATACTCCTGTGGCTAAACCTGTTTTCGTAGAAGTATTTGAGTTGGAAGATAAATTAGAAAAATTTACACCAGCCGAAGGACCGAAAGATAAATTTTGAGCTTTTGATAAGCTAGCAACTAATAAAATAGCTACGATGAATAAACCTGATTTCTTGTTCATAAATTAAAGAATAATTTTTATTGTAATTGATTACGATTTGATTCTTCAAAATATCATTCCATTCTTTAAAACTTGTTTTTTGTTGAGTAAAAGACATAGAAATTCGAAATTTTTCCTCAAATTTCCCCAAAGTGTATGCTCATTTTATCTGTTACGACTAGTTCATTTTTTGATTATCTCGCAGATTGATAGACAAGTAAAGCAACAGATTGAATTTTAATCCTTAATTTTGCACCCGAATAATATTTTGCAAAGTATTAACAGGTGTTTAATACGGTTATTCACATTTTGACAAATTCATGAAAAAAATCAATTCTTATAGAACTTTATTTGGTGCAACAAAAACAACTGAGCTTTCCGAATTAAAAAAAACATATAGAAATTTAATCAAAGAGTGGCATCCTGATAAAATTCAAGACAATGAGGAGCTTCAAGCTCAGGCAGCTATTAAAAGTAAAGTAATCATCGAAGCTTATAATCTTTTGGTGGCTATTGCACCTGAAACGCAAGCGGCTAATTTGGAAGAATATACTCGTATCACTACGACTTCAATCATTGAAGATTTTGATTATAAAGATGAAACGTTGAAAATCATTTTTCAAGATAATGTGGTGTATGAGTACTTTGGTGTACCTAAAAATACTTATGTGAAATTGGTAAATGCTCCGTCTTTGCCAAGATTTGCCAAAAGACATATTTATCATTCGTTTACGTATAGAAATGTAAGTAAATAATATTACTTGGGGAGTTTGTAGCTCCCCAAGTAACATTTTAAACAAAACCTAAAGTATCAAAACGTTTGCCGAGCACTAGTTCGTCATTTACTCCCAACCAATTTCGTAAAAGTGTAGCATAAATTTTACGAAAATCTACAGAATATTTTAAATCTCCTTCATCTAAATCAGTCAGATTAGGGGCTTCATTTAATACTTTATCAGATTTTAATTTTCCTCCCATCAAAAACACATTGTTGGCTGTTCCGTGGTCTGTTCCTCCGCTGGCATTTTGTTTTACTCTTCTTCCGAATTCAGAGAAAGTCATCAGCAAAACATCATCTAACTTATTATTTTGTTTCAGTTCATTCAAAAATACATCCATAGTTTCAGCATAATTACGCAACAAACGTTCTTGCTGACCAACTTGGTTAACGTGTGTGTCAAAACCAGAAATACTGACATAATACACATTGGTTGGCATTCCTGAAAGTATCAATTCCGAAATAGTTTTTAGTCTTTGTCCTAATTCTCCATTCGGGAAACTCGCTTTTGATTGATAAACTTTTGATTTTGTATGTAAGTATTCTGCCGAAGAAGCTGTTTCTGCCAAGGTTTTATAAAGATAACTTACATTATCGGAATGCTCTGATGGTTGAGATTTCGCAATTTTGGAGATGAAATCACCATGAACTTGTCGATATAACTTTTCAGGTTCTAATACCGAAAGTGCTTTAAGCTTCTCTCCTTTCATGGCTAAACTTAAAGTATCGTCAATTTCCAAAGCTTTATAAGAAGCACAATTTCCTGAACAATTAGCATCTAAATAACGCCCCAACCAACCCGTTTGTAAGTATTGCTCTGCATTAGAAGCCGTCTGCCAAATATCCATTGAACGAAAATGAGAACGGTCTGGATTTGGATAGCCAACGTTATTGATAATACGCATAAAACCGTTGTCGTACCAAGAACGCAATTTTTCTAAAGCAGGATTTAAGCCAATTTCATCATTCAAATTCAGTACTTTATCTCGGCTGATAGCAATTGTCGGACGTTCACGGTAATAAATATCATTTCTAAAAGGAATTACAGTATTGAGTCCGTCATTTCCACCAGACAATTGGATAATGACTAATATTTTATCAGAAGTACCATTTATGCCTAAATGTTGTTGTTCAAAGGCTTTCAAGAAATTCGGAATCATTAAGCCACCAGCGGTTGCCAATGCCGAACGTTTGATAAATTCTCTACGATTAACCATCTTGTTTTGAGTTGTTAGGATGAATATTTAACACAATTGATATTCAGGAAGCATCATTAAAGCTAAAACCATTTTTTTGATGGCTTCTGGCTGACTTTCCTTTTCCATTTTGGCTATAAATCCTTTCTTTAGTTCTTGGCTGATAGCAACTTGTAAAAAATACTCTTCTAATTCATCCAGTAATTCTTTACGATTTTCTTGGGTAAACTGTTTTGAAAATACTTCCCAATTCATGCTTGTTTCAAGGGTATTTTTCTTTCCTTTTTTGGTTTGAAAATCCGTATTGACATCGCCGTCGGATTTGGCTACCGTTCTAACAATTGTATTATTAAAAGCCAAATAAGGCAATTGCATCCTGAAAAGTAAACTAGAACTATCAATCCAATTTTTTCCGCCAGCCCATCCTGCCACATTGGGCGGATATAAAATTACTTGTCCTAATACTCTTTGAATAAATAATAAAGATTGTTTTTCAACAAAATAAGAGCCAGTACTTCTTTGTAAGCCGACCAACAATTCTACGGGAGATTTGATATGTGAACCGATATTTTTGGCATCATAAAACCAAGAACTCGTGAAGATTGTCTCCATTAAATAAGCAATATCATAATCGCTTTTGTAGAAATGCTCAGATAATTCTTCAATGATTTTAGCATCAATTTGTTCGTTGACGAAGTTTTTATAGATTTTGGTAACGATAAAATTAGCAGTTTCTTTTTTGGCTAAAATCATTTTAATAATGTCCTCTCCATCAAATTTTCCCGTTTTTCCAAGAAATTCCTTTGTTTCAAAATCATGTTGACGAGTATTAAAAAAGAAGCCATTTTCTCGTCTATCAAATTCCCAACCTGTAAAAGCTCTTGCGGCTTCTTTTACATCATGTTCAGTATAATTCCCACGTCCTAATGTAAATAATTCCATTACTTCACGAGCAAAGTTTTCGTTTGGACTACGTTTTTTATTTTGCTGATTATTCAAGAACTGTAACATGGCTGGCTCTTTGGAAACTGCCATCAATAAATCCCCAAATTTCCCCAAAGAGTATTGACGAATGGTATTTAAGTAGTGTTGTGCAAAAAGAGGATTGCGAGTTCTACAAGCAAAATGACCATGCCAGAAAAGAGTCATTTTTTCACGCAAAACAGCTTTCGATTGAACCATTTTATCAATCCAAGCGATATTGAGTGCACCTTCCTCCTCTTTAATCATTTTATTCAATTGCTTTCTACGCTCTTCTGTCGTCAGAAGAGTATCTTTTTTCATCGCTTGTAGCTCCGAATAAATATCCGTTTTATCGACAATATCAATCGGCTCAAAATTCTCTGAGTCTTTCAATAATTGCTTAACATTTTTCTTGATTGACTGTCGGCTGTACTGGTTAATGATTTCAGGCTTTTCGCTAAAGCCCGCTCGCCATAGAAGATGTTGGATGAGTTTTTCCTTAGCCATAATTTTGTCGAGTTTAAAATTTAATGACTCTTAGAGTATAGAACGTGCGGAAAGGTTTAATTATTAAAATTATAATCAATATTATTTAATTTATATTCTTGTAAGAAAAACCTCTAAAAACAAAAATCCGCTCTTTTGAAGCGGATTCTGTTTCAATAAATTATGCAAAATATTTTTATGCAATCTGTGCAGCTAACCAGTCACCTACTTCTGAAGTAGAGAATGCTTTTCCGCCATCAGCAATATCAACTGTAACAACGCCTTCCGCTAATGATTTGTTAACGATGTCTTTAATTTCGTTAGCTTCGTCCATCAATTTGAAAGCATATTCAAACATCATGGCTGCTGAAAGTACTGTTCCAAGTGGGTTAGCAATGTTTTTGCCAGCCGCTTGTGGGTAACTTCCGTGGATTGGTTCAAATACAGAAGTATGTAAACCAATAGAAGCTGAAGGCATTAAGCCCATTGAACCAGAAATTACTGAAGCTTCGTCTGTTAAAATATCACCGAACATATTTTCAGTAACCATTACATCGAAACCTTCTGGCCATTGGATAATACGCATGGCAGCTGCATCTACGAATAAGTATTCAGTTTCTACTTCTGGATATTCTTTTTCGATTCCTTGCGCTACTTCTCTCCAAAGTCTTGAGGTTTCTAATACGTTTGCTTTGTCAACGATACATACTTTTTTACGACGCTTCATTGCGTATTCGTAAGCTAAGCGAACAATTCTGTCAACTTCTGGTTTCGTATATTCGCATACATCCCAAGCTTTGTCACGTGTTTCGTTTCTGCCTTTATCGCCGAAATAAATACCGCCAGTTAATTCACGAATACAAACGAAGTCTGCATTTTCGATTAATTCTCTTCTTAATGGAGATTTGTGCAATAATGAAGGGAATACTAAAGTAGGACGAATATTGGCATACAATCCCAATTTCTTACGCATTGCTAATAAACCTTGTTCTGGACGAACTTTTGCAGAAGGGTCATTATCAAAACGTGGATGACCAATTGCACCAAACAAAACTGCATCAGCTTGCATACAAACTTCGTGCGTTTTGTCTGGATATGGATTTCCAGTAGCATCAATCGCTACAGCACCTGTTAAAGCGTGAGTAAGATTGATTTCGTGGTTATATTTTTTACCAATTGCATTAACTACTTTTAATGCTTGTTCAATTACTTCTGGACCGATACCGTCACCGGCTAAAACTGCAATATTTAATTTCATTTATTTTTTTTATTTAGACTTTGAGACAGAAGACACAAGATTCAAGACTTTAGGATTCTGGACTTTAGTACTCAAGGGTTTTTTGTTATTAGATTTTAAGATAGATTCAAGATACAAGAAGCAAGATTCAAGACTTGAGAATTTTTGACTTTTAAGACTTTAGTTTTTTTGTAAATCAGATAACTCAGTGAGTAATCACTAAATCACAATTCACTAAATTTTAAAAAATCACTAATTCAAAACTAAATCAGGTTTAGCATTTTTTGTGTTGCTTTAATCGCTGAAACGGTTTGGTCTGAATCTAGTCCTCTGGTTTTAAATTCTTTTCCTTTATGTTCCCAAGTAATGATGGTTTCACAAAGTGCATCTGTATTTCCTCCTGGTGGAATCCTTACAGCATAATCGGTCAACATCGGAAGCAATACTTCTTTTTTAAGATATACTTTTTTCAAAGCATTCATAAAAGCATCGTACTGACCATCTCCCTGTGCATTCTCTTCAAAAATATGACCATCAACTTTCACTCTTAAAGTAGCCGATGGACGAAGGTTTTTAGAGTGAGTCAAAACATAATTGATTACTTCTACTTTCTCTTCAACGATATTGGTATCAATTACATCAGAGATAATATATGGTAAATCTTCCTGAGTAACGACTTCTTTACGGTCACCCAATTCAATAATTCTTTGAGTTACTCGCTTTAAATCAGTTTGCGATAATTTAATACCTAATTTTTGAAGATTCTTCTCAATATTAGCTTTTCCCGAAGTTTTACCCAAAGCATATTTACGTTCTCTGCCAAAACGTTCTGGCATTAAATCGTTAAAATATAAATTGTTTTTATTATCTCCATCAGCATGAATACCTGCGGTTTGTGTAAAAACGTTTTCACCAACTACAGGTTTATTCGCTGGAATTCTAAACCCAGAAAATGTTTCAACCAGTTTACTTACAGAGTAAAGCGAAGCTTCAACAACAGAGGTTTCTACTTCTGGCATAAAGTCTTTCAAGACAGCAATAGTACTTGCCAAAGGTGCATTTCCTGCTCTTTCACCCATACCATTTACCGTTAAATGAAGTCCATGAACGCCAGCACGAACACCTTCCATCACGTTAGCGATACTTAAATCATAATCGTTATGCGCATGAAAATCAAAATGTTGATTTGGATAACGCTGAACAATCTGAGATAAAAAGTCGAAACATTCACGAGGCGTTAATACCCCCAAAGTATCAGGTAAAAGTACTCGTTTGATAGGTTGCGTAGTCAAGAAATCCAAAAACTGAAACACATAATCAGGCGAATTACGCATACCATTACTCCAGTCTTCTAAATAGACATTACATTGAATATCTTTAGAACGAGCCAGTGCAATTACCTCAGCAATTTCTGAAAAATGTTGTTCAGCAGTTTTCTTGAGTTGATGCGTTAAATGATTCATCGAACCTTTTGTAAGAAGATTCATCACTTTTGCACCCGCTTCAATCATCCAATTCACCGAGGTTTCGCCATCAACAAAAGTTAATACTTCGATTTTATCAATCAATCCGTTTTCGCTTGCCCAAGCAGTAATTTTTTTTACTGCCTGAAATTCACCGTCGGATACTCTTGCAGAAGCTACTTCCAAACGATCAACTTTTACTTCTTTTAATAATAATTGAGCGATTGCTAATTTCTCAGTAGCCGAAAAAGACACTCCACTGGTTTGTTCACCATCACGGAGTGTCGTATCCATTATTTCTATGTGTCGCATATACTTTTTGCTATTTGCTGCTTTCGGCTATCGGATTTCGGTTATCAGACTTCGGCTATCAGATTTTAGACTATCAGTCATCGAATTTATAGAAGTTTTTAATTTTTATAAATCGAAAGCTGAAATCCTAAATCCGAGTGCAAAAGTCCAATAACCGATGACCGATAGCTGAAAGCCAATAGCTTAATAAATACTTTTACTAGCAAAACCACCTATTTCTTCTTTCATCGCTTGAAGATAATCAATATCATCAAAGCCATTTAGTAGGTTGTTTTTCTTATAACCATTGATTGCAAAGCTTTCTTGTTCGCCAGTTGCAACAATAGTAATTGTTTGTGCTGGTAAATCTACTTCTACTTCAGCTGCAGGATTTGCTTCGATTGCCAAGAAGATTTTATCCAAAAATGCTGGACTTACTTGTACTGGAAGAATACCCACATTAATAGCATTTCCTTTGAAAATATCAGCAAAGAAGCTAGATACGACACAACGGAAACCATAATCGTAAATTGCCCAAGCAGCGTGCTCACGGCTTGAACCACTTCCGAAGTTATGTCCACCTACAAGGATTTTTCCTGTATAAGTTGGGTTGTTTAATACGAAATCTTGTTTCGGTGAACCGTCGGTATTATAACGCCAATCACGGAATAAGTTATCACCAAAGCCTTCACGTTTAGTAGCTTTTAAGAAACGTGCAGGGATAATTTGGTCTGTATCAACGTTCTCAATTGGCATTGGAACGGCCGTTGATTTTAATATAGTGAATTTATCGTATGCCATTGTGTTAGAGCTCTCAGCTTTCGGATTTCGGACTTCGGCTTTTTAAAATATTTTACCTTAATACGAAATGGCTTTAGCTTCCAGCGTTTAATTTTATAATCAAATGATATAATTGTTTTTTGATAGCAATAATTTCTGTTGAGATTGTTAAAAACATATCGCTTGAAAGATAATCTAAGTCTTTTGACAAAATCATTAAATATTCAAGTTCTGAAGCAGAACCAAATGAAATATTCAAATATCTCGCAAAATCTTTATCTCCAATTTTTCCGCATCCCTCTGCAATATTTGTTGGAATGGATGCAACAGCTCTCCTTATTTGAGAAGTAATTCCATATTTCTCTTCATTAGGAAATGTTTTTGTTTGGGAATAAAGTAATAATGTCAAGTGGTGACTTTGCTCCCAAACTCTCAATTTTCTGAAATCTCTCATAGGACATAAATCGTTTGCTTTCGTTGAAGGTTTCGATAGTAATTTTTGTAATACTAAAATAATTGATTTTAAATCTATTATTACTTTACTTAGACTTAAATTAAAACCGAAATCCGATAGCCGACGACCGAAATCCTACAACAACTCTCTCGGATCTGTAACAACCCCAGTAACCGCCGCAGCAGCAGCAACTAATGGACTTGCCAATAATGTACGAGAGCCTGGGCCTTGACGACCTTCAAAGTTTCTGTTTGAAGTACTTACCGCATATTTCCCAGCTGGAATTTTATCATCATTCATTGCTAAACAAGCTGAACAACCTGGCTGACGCAATAAGAAACCTGCTTCTGTAAGAATGTCATAAATACCTTCTTCACGAATTTGTGCCTCCACAATGTGTGAACCCGGAACAATCCAAGCAGTAACATTATCAGCTTTCTTGCGTCCTTTTACGATAGAAGCAAAAGCACGGAAATCTTCGATACGTCCGTTTGTACAACTTCCGATGAAAACATAATCTACTTTCTTGCCAAGCATACTTTCTTGCTCGCCAAAACCCATGTAGTTCAACGATTTATCATAAGTAGCTTTTCCTCCTTCTACAGATTCAGCCGTTGGAATATTTTTAGAGATACCAATACCCATACCCGGGTTTGTACCATAAGTAATCATTGGTTCAATATCAGCTGCATCAAAAGTATATTCTTTATCAAATACGGCATCTGCATCAGTTTTCAATGTTTTCCAATAAGCTAATGCTTTATCCCAAGCTTCGCCTTTTGGACTTTGTTCACGACCTTCAAGATAATCGAAAGTAGTTTGGTCTGGAGCAATCATACCTCCACGAGCACCCATTTCGATACTCATGTTACAAACCGTCATACGACCTTCCATTGACATATTTTCAAATACATCACCTGCATATTCTACAAAATAACCAGTTGCACCAGCAGTAGTTAATTTAGAGATGATATATAAAGTAACGTCTTTTGGCGTAACACCTTTGCCAAGTGGACCATTTACGTTTACACGCATTTTCTTTGGCTTAGGTTGCATAATACACTGAGATGAAAGTACCATTTCAACCTCAGAAGTACCAATACCGAAAGCAATTGCACCAAAAGCACCATGCGTAGAAGTATGTGAGTCACCACAAACGATTGTCATACCCGGAAGAGTGATACCATTTTCTGGTCCAACTACGTGTACAATACCGTTTTTAGGATTATTCAAACCCCAGTGAGAAATACCATATTTCGCAGTATTCGTTTCTAAGGCTTTCAACTGATTAGCAGAAAGTGGGTCAGCTACTGGAAGGTGTTGATTGATCGTAGGAGTATTATGGTCTGCCGTAGCAAAAGTACGATTCGAGAACATCACCCCGATACCTCTTGTTTCTAAGCCTAAGAAAGCAACTGGACTGGTAACTTCATGAATAAAATGACGGTCAATGAAGAATACATCAGGGCCGTCTTCGATTTTACGAACAACGTGGGCATCCCATACTTTGTCGAATAATGTTGTTGGTTGCATATTGTTTTTAATAATTAAATTTCTATGATACAAATTTGAGAAGAATTGAAGACAAAGTATTAACGAATTAAGTTCAAAAAATGCCGTTTTTAGTTCAATGTTAATTATTGGTCGTAAAAAAGCATCTTAGATTCTTTCAAAGACCGAAATTAATTAGAATTAAGCATTATTTAATTGTTACATTGATATTTATAGTCCAATTTTTTCTTGAAATAGTTTTTTTATAAGAAACTTAAAAATGTATATTTGTAACAGTAGCTATGAATTTTAATCATTAATTTTAATCTAAAACCCTTCAATTACCATTATGAATGACATTATTTACTTAGTACCTGCCTTCGGAATAGTAGGATTACTCTACACTGCATGGCGTTTTAGTTGGGTTTCTAAACAACCTGCAGGAAATGCCGAAATGCAAAAGCTCTCTGGATACATAGCAGATGGTGCCATTGCATTCCTAAAAGCTGAATGGAAAGTATTAGCATACTTTGCCATCCCAACTGCCTTATTATTATTCTGGTTGGGCTCAGATACAGGCACACCAGAACACCCTATTCATTCTTCTCCATTAATTGCTGTATCTTTTTTAATTGGTGCTTTACTATCGGCAACGGCTGGTTACATCGGAATGAAAATTGCTACCAAAGCAAACGTTCGTACTGCCGAAGCAGCTCGTACTTCGCTTTCTAAAGCACTTGATGTTTCCTTTACTGGTGGTTCTGTAATGGGTATGGGCGTAGCTGGTTTAGCTATTTTAGGACTTGGTGGCTTATTTATTGCCTTTTATAATATCTTCGCACAGGGTCAAGCACTTACTTCTGATGAAATGAAAACTGCAATCGAAGTTCTTGCAGGTTTCTCTTTGGGTGCTGAATCTATTGCGCTTTTTGCCAGAGTAGGTGGTGGTATTTATACCAAAGCAGCCGATGTCGGTGCAGATTTAGTAGGTAAAGTAGAAGCTGGAATCCCAGAAGATGATGTGCGTAACCCTGCTACTATTGCCGACAACGTGGGTGATAACGTAGGCGACGTGGCTGGTATGGGTGCTGATTTATTTGGTTCGTATGTGGCAACGATTTTAGCAACAATGGTACTCGGACAAGAAATTGAAGTAAGTGATAATTACGGAGGCTTCTCTCCTGTTTTATTACCGATGCTTATTGCGGGCGTTGGTTTACTGGCTTCTTTGGTTTCAACTTTCTTTGTGAAGATTAAAAGTGAAACTTCTTCTGTTCAAAATGCTTTAAACTTGGGTAACTGGGTTTCTATCATCATTACTTTTATTACTTCGTATTTCTTGGTAAAAAATATCTTGCCTGAAAACCTAAATCTTCGTGGTTTTGAATTTACTGCTAATGGTGTATTCTTAGCTATTGTGGTTGGCTTAGTGGTTGGTGCATTGATGTCGATGATTACTGAATATTATACTGCTATGGGCAAACGTCCTGTTTTGTCTATCATCGAAAAATCTGGTACTGGACACGCTACCAACATCATTGGTGGTTTAGCGGTCGGGATGGAATCAACAGTATTGCCAATTTTAGTCTTAGCAGCAGGGATTATTCTTTCTTACAAATTCGCTGGACTTTACGGAGTATCAATTGCTGCCGCTGGGATGATGGCTACAACGGCTATGCAGTTGGCTATTGATGCTTTTGGACCTATTGCTGATAATGCGGGAGGTATTGCCGAAATGTCGCAATTGCCTCCAGAAGTTCGTGAGCGTACTGATAATTTAGATGCTGTAGGTAATACTACTGCGGCAACGGGTAAAGGTTTTGCAATTGCCTCTGCGGCTCTTACTTCATTGGCATTGTTTGCCGCATTTGTGGGTATTGCGGGCATCAAAGCCATTGATATTTATAAAGCCGATGTATTAGCAGGTTTGTTTGTGGGTGGTATGATTCCATTTATCTTTAGTGCCTTATGTATTTCGGCTGTTGGAAAAGCAGCGATGGAAATGGTGAATGAAGTTCGTCGTCAGTTCCGTGAAATTCCGGGTATTATGGAATATAAGGCTGAACCAGAATATGAAAAATGCGTTGCTATTTCTACCGAAGCATCTATCAAGCAAATGATTTTGCCGGGAGCTATTGCATTAATCACTCCAGTTATCGTTGGCTTCACAATGGGTCCAGAAGTACTGGGTGGTTTATTAGCAGGTGTTACTGTTTCGGGTGTTTTGATGGGTATTTTCCAATCTAACGCTGGTGGTGCTTGGGATAATGCTAAAAAGTCTTTTGAAAAAGGTGTTTTAATTGGTGGTGAAATGTATTATAAAAAATCAGAACCACATAAAGCTTCTGTAACAGGTGATACCGTGGGTGATCCATTCAAAGATACTTCTGGACCATCAATGAATATCTTGATAAAGCTAATGTCTATCGTTTCATTAGTAATTGCACCATACATTGCGGTTCATACTACCGATGTTGGGGCAAAACTAGAAAAACAGATTATCCCAATTGTAAAAACGATTAAGAATATTCCTGTTGATGCGAAGATTACAGTGGTTACGAAGCGTGTTGAATAGAATCTTTATATTTGTTTTAAACTATATGTAATTATTATTTTGAATAATGGCTCATATAATAGGCTAAAAACCTCACCCCCAACCCCCTCTCCTGTCGAGAGGGGGCTTTTTTTGTCTAATATTTATCAGTTAGCATCTAATCTTTTTCTAAAAAGATATAGTTTCACAAACAATAAATTAAATATTTGATAATCAATTATTAAACCCAACAAACAGCTCCCCTTCTCTACAGGAGAAGGGGCTGGGGGATGAGGTTATACGGCTGATAACATCAATGCAGTTGTCTATCCCGTCAATGCAGGAGCTAATAGTATAAATGCAGTCGCTTATCCCGTCAGTGCAGGAGCTAATAGTATAAATGCAGTTGTCTATCCCGTCAATGCAGGAACGAATAGTATAAATGCAGTCGCTTATCCCGTCAGTGAAGGAGCTAATAGTATAAATGCAGTCGCTTATCCCGTCAGTGCAGGAGCTAATAGTATAAACGCAGTCGCTTATCCCGTCAGTGCAGGAGCTAATAGTATAAATGCAGTCGCTCATCCCGTCAGTGCAGGAGCTAATAGTATAAACACAAAAAGGAAGATAAAAAAATAGCCAATGTCATGTAACAAGTATCATGGCATTGGCTATTTATATAAAGCTAATAGTAGATTATACAATGCGTTTAAATAGAATCCCTTTAACCTTCCCATACTCCATACTACCTGTTCCAAAAGTCACTTTGATATAAGTCTTAACATCCAAAGCAATATCTACTAAACCAGTCTTAGGAGCATACAACAAAGTATTTCTATTACCACGAGCAATGTCCAAAGGCGTATGACTATTAATCACCGCATTATTGGCATTGTTCAAATCAGTCGCCAAAGCCTTTAAAGTAGTAACTTTCAAATCGGTTTCGTTAGGATTATACGCTGAATGAAAAGACAACAAAGAAATCAATGCGTTCAAATGCTCTATCATATAATCAAAACTCTGTTGCGAAGAAGAATTCGTTTTGGGCGTAGTTAATACACCATCTACCATCACAGGCACAGGCTTTGCCGAAGCTCTTTGACCTTGAATTTTACGATTAATCCCTTTTGCATCTTCAACAACGGCATCCTCCACATCACAAATCGAAAAAGCCCCACAAACTTTAGTGCTTAAAGGACGTAAATCAGCAAACAATTTCTTTCGGTGATTCACCGCATCATCATGTTCGGTAGTTAAATCATGAATAACAAGCATGATACTTTTAGCCTCCGCCAATAAAGCTTGCAATTGACCAAGCTTCAAAGCATCTCTGGAAGGATTATAAGCCTCCCCAAAATTAGAACAATAAGAAATAAGGTTTTGGAAGTTTGCAATGTTAACAGCATTGCCTGTGTCTTGTAGTGTTGACATGATTTTATTGTTTAGGTTTGAAAAAACTATTGAGTAAATATCTTATAATTGCCCATTAGCACAAGCAATTAATAAGTTGTTGAACTTATATCAGTGGTGTATCAGCCTGAACAACAGACTGTTGATTTTGAATGTTAGGTAATTAAAATTAATAAAGAAATTTTAAAAAAATACAACTTTGCTCAAGAAAATTTTATTGGGTATATGGTAGGCTGACTTTGCAAAATCAGGATTTAGTAAATCTATTTTAAGACACCTTGATTTGGTGTTCGTTATATTTTTTTCAATAGGATTGGGTTTAAACCCAATCCTATTGAAAAAAATATATTTCCCAGAACAAACAAAAGGCTCAAAAGGATTAATGTTTTTCCAATTGAAACAACCCTAAAAGTAAAATCAAAATCCCGAAGGGATGAAAGGATTATAGAATAGGAAAATGCAAAAACAAAAACCCTGAAAGGGTGATACAATGGGTTAGCCTTGTATCACCCTTTCAGGGTTTTGGGAATAATATTATGCTCTTTGCTATAATTCTGACATCCCTTCGGGATTGGAGTTTTTTTTATCCTTTTTCTCAACAAGATTGGGGTAAAACCCGATCCTATTGAAAATGAAATTATTTCCCAGAATAAATGAAAAGGCTACAAAAGATTAATTAAAAAGTGTTAATGTTTTATCAATAGAAACAATCCTAAAAGTAAAATCAAAATCCCGAAGGGATGAAAGGATTATAAAATAAGAAAATTACAAAAAAACTAAAACCCTGAAAGGGTGATACAAGGCTAACCCATTGTATCACCCTTTCAGGGTTTTGGGAATAATATTATGCTCTTCGCTATAATTCTGACATCCCTTCGGGATTAATAGATTTCTCAAAAATGACTCATTCCATTATGCGAAAGCAATCTTACGAAATTCTACTGTTTGAGCGAAGCGAGTTTAGGAATTCTTGATTTTCTTTTGCGGCCGCCGCTGCGGTTACTTTTCTTGTATCAAGAAAAGAAAAGTAAGGTCTGTCAGAGGGTAGTTATTGTTTTTAAAGGAAAAAGCAGAGAAGAAATAAAACACTTTCAACAAATAAACCATCAATTTATATGACCCCTACAGGGTCGAATAGTTCTTGTGTTTTTTTATGGCTATAAATATTTCATCCCTTCGGGATTGGATTCTTTCTTTAATTAAGTTTAAATCCAATTGAAAATGAATCTATTGCCCAAAACAAACGAAAAGACTCTAAAGAGTTAATGTTTTATTAATTGAAACAATCCTAAAAGTAAAATCAAAATCCCGAAGGGATGAAAGGATGATAGAATAGGAAAAATGCAAAAACAAAAACCCTGAAAGGGTGATACAATGAGTTAGCCTTGTATCACCCTTTCAGGGTTTTGGGAATAATATTATGCTCTTCGCTATAATTCTGACATCCCTTCGGGATTAATAAATTGCAAAAAAAAAGCTTTGTCAACTTTCAAAAGTTGACAAAGCTAAATATCAATCCATCACTTATTTAATCTCAGTCACAAAAGCTTCTTTCGGTGTTCTTACTTTTTTAAGATTCAATAACCAATCATTGGCTTCATCACGGTATCCTAATGGTAAAATCACTACACTTTTTAAACCTAATGCTTCTAAACCCAATAATTTATCTAATTCCGCAGGAACAAATCCTTCCATTGGTGTAGTATCTACTTTCTGCTCTGCCGCAGCAGCAATTGCCAAACCGAATGCAATGTATGCTTGTTTTGCTGCATGAGTAGCGTGCCATTCTTTACCAAGTGGCTCATACATTCCCCATAACATTTTTTTATAATCATCCATTTTATCAGTAGGCAAACCTCTTTCTGCTACTGTTCTGGCAAATACTTTCTCGATTTTTTCTAATGAATAACCATCCCAAGCAGCAAAAACCAATAGATGTGAAGCATCAGTAATCTGACTTTGATTGAAAGCAATCGCTTGTATTTTTTCTAATAGTGCTTTATCACTAATCACAAAGATTTCGTAAGGTTGTAATCCAGATGAAGATGGCGCTAACCTTGCTGCTTCAATGATATAATCTACTTTTTCTTGAGGAACAACATTCCCGTTCATTTTCTTCGTTGCATAACGCCACTCTAAAGCTTTTAATAATTCCATTTTGGTTTTTCCTTAAAATTTATGTTGTATTACTTAATCTACAACATGAACATTTGTAACTTTGTTACCAAAAGTAACGTGACAAAAAAGTAACTAAATGACAAATGATGGAAATTGCTGAAAGACCAACGAAGAAAGAATGTGCTAAAACCATTATGGCAATACATGATGTAATGGATATATTAAGCGGAAAATGGAAGGTATCTATTATCGCTTGTTTGTGTTATCAGAAAAGAAGATATACTGATTTATTAAAAGAAATCAATGGAATTTCGGGGAAAGTACTAAGTAGAGAATTGAAAGATTTGGAGATGAATCAATTGATTACAAGGACAGTACAAAATACTCAACCAATTACTGTTGAATATGAAATTACAGAATACGGTGCAACATTAAGACAAGTGACAGATGTAATTGCCGATTGGGGTATTGAACATCGTAAGAGGATAATTGGTGGATAGCTTACTTGGCTTTTAGCTCTTTCATATTAAAGATTCAAGCACTTATGTAATTGTAAGTGAACGTATATTTATTTCCTCTAAAAACCTTTATTTTTGTAACATATAAACCGCCTTATTTTCTAATGATTTGGCTTTACACAACATAAATACACTATAATGATTGCTTCATCAAAGTTTTACTACAAATTATCAGTATTAACATGCTTTCTGCTTTGCTTTAGGACAACCTCATTTTCTCAAGATAAAATTGCACTTGGAGTTTCTGGCATGTATAATTTTCCACTTAATAGCGTAGGTATTGGTTTAAGGGCACAGATTCCTGTTATTCCAAGAGTTCAATTGGTGCCACAGTTTAAATACGCTCCTCCTTTCAATACAATTCATGAATTATTGGCAGGTCTAAATATCAATTACATTGTCTTCAAAGGGAATGTCAGACGCAATGGTTTTAAGAAAGGAATGGAAGTAGAAAAGCCAACTATTTATTTAACAGGTGGCGTAGAATATAACCGTTGGATAAACTATATAGAAACCCAGCAACAAAACTCAAAACAAAATAATTTTCTTCCAGAAGTTGGTATTGGTACTTCGGTTGGAAATTATAGTGTTAGACTTTTCGGAGAAATAAAATATAATATTCGTTGGCAAGAAAGTTATGGAGAAATAGGTTTACTTATTTGCCCTGCCTATATCAAGAGTAAAAGAAAAGCAAGCTGTCCCATTTATTAATCCTTATAAACATCAAATATTTTTTACACAAACGATTATTCTAAAAAATACCTAAAATGAAAACACATACCTTTAGATTAACGACTATCATTGCTACCCTCTTGGTAATTCTTTCAGGATGTTCAAAAGAAAGATTCGACGCCATCAAGAAAGATGAAGTAATTCCTCCGCCTGTGGTTAAAGTTGAAGTTTTCCCTGCCGTAGATGAACAAGCAAAAAAGACTTCTATTGTTCCTGTAGAAACTACAAAAAAGAAAGTAAATAGCGCTGGTGATTTTTCGTTCACCACTAAAAAAGGAACTACGATTAAAGCGAATAAATATGATTTTATGCTTCCCAATGGCGATTGGGTTGACTATCCTGTAGATATTGAGATTCAAGAATTATATACACCCGCTGATATGATATTAAACAGGGTTTCTACGGTATCAAATGGTAAAATGCTCATAACTGGTGGACAAGTAAATATTTCGGTAAGTAAAGATGGAAAACCTTTAGTTTTAAATCCATACAACAACACATTCTCAGTTAATATTCCAACGCCTGGTTATGCTGACCCTACCATGAAAGTATTTTATGGCAATGAGCAAAATAATGGAACTGTAGATTGGCAACCAGCAGTAATGCAACAAGAACAACAGCAACCTGCCGACACTACCAAGAAAGATTCTATCGTTACAAAAATGTATTTTGAGGAAGGACATTATAAAATTTTTCCTACACAAATTGGTTGGATTAATGTAGATAAATTCATGAATTCACCAGTAGAGAAAACCGTATTGAAATTTACTTCTAAAACACCAGCAATTGGTTCAATATTTATCTTCCTTTATTTTGATAAAATTAAATCTGTAATGGAAGTTTATAATGGTTCTGCAAAAGAAATTCCAGTGGGAGAACACATTAAATTAGTTTGTTATGCCGTCAGTGAAGATGAAAATCTCTATTCATTTTTTAAAGATTTTAATGTAGCAGTTGACCAATCCATTGAAATACAATTAGAAAAAACTACCAAAGAAGAGTTTTTGAAGTATTTACAAGGTTTGTAAGTAATACTTTATCAATAGATATTTACTACCTGTAAAAGTTCTCAAGAAACAATTTTCTTGAGAACTTCATGTTTTTTACTCATAAATCGGTCTATCTCTAAACTTCAATCTATCTCCACTTCTTTTTGAAAATACAGTTTTTATTTCAGCAATGATAGAAATGGCTATTTCCTCAGGAGTACTTGCACCAATATCTAAACCTACTGGCGAAGCAATTCTAGCAGCATCAATTTCTGAGATGGCTTTTCCTTCTTCATCTAATGCTTTATACATCTTTTCACTTCGTTTTTTAGGACCAAGTAAACCAATGTAAGGTATTTCGGTTGTTAACAAATGTTGTAAATTATTAAAGTCTGTATTATAATCATGCGCCATCAATAAGGCAACGGTGTATTCATCAATACTTACTTCCGTTCCTTTTTCTTTTTCAATCACTGTATCTGCCCAATCAAAAAGTTTTTTCTGTACTTTTAAAGGATTACAAACTACGCTTACCTTCCATCCTATCTCTTTCGCCAATTTCACCATTGGATAAATATCATAATTTCCTCCGTAAACAATCAAATGAACAGCTGGCAATAATACTTCTAAAAAAATCTGAACCTCTCCATTTTCAGTTTGATAAGTATTACTTTGCGATTTGCCAATGCTTAAACAAGTTTCGGCATCAGCAATAAGCGATTTTAAAAGCTCTGGAATGGGGAAATTTTCAGTAAAATATGCTGGAGAATTAAACAAGAAAGTATCACCCAAATTAACCAAAGGCTGATTCCCTTTTAATTTTGTAAAGGTGAATAAAACATTTTTTTTACGTGCATCTACACATTGCGTTAGGATTTGAACTGGATTCACAGCATTCGTGCTATCTAAAGGTTTTAATAAAACATCAATAATGCCATTACAACCCAAACCTACTCCGATTTGATAGGGGTCATCGTCTGAAGTATCATAAGTAACAATCGTCGCTTTGTTTTGAGCCATCGCCAATCTTGCACGCTTCAAGGCATCTCCTTCTAAACAACCTCCACTAATTCCACCTACAAATTCACCAGTATCCGCAACCAACATTCTTGCTCCTGTTCTTCGGTAAGACGAACCTTCAACTCTTACCACTGTAGCTAAAGCAGCTTTATTGGTATTAAAATCTATTTGTTGATACGCTTCAAGAATTGTTTTTATTTCTTTCATTGTTCATTGAGAATATAGCTATTAGCATTCAGTCTACAGCTATCGGATTTATTTTCTATCTAACTATTTTAGCTTAAAGTATACAGTCTATCGCCTAGAGCTATTTAAGCTCTCAATGTCTCTACCACCTCTTTTACATATTTTATTGTAAAATCAATTTCTTCCTGATTGGTAAATCTTCCCAAACTAAAACGAATAGAAGAATAGGCTAATTTATCAGAAATACCAATTGCTTTTAAAACATGAGAAGGCTCCACCGAAGCAGAAGTACAGGCTGAACCGCTAGAAACGGCAATATCACGGAACGAAGAAAGTAATAATTCGCCATCTACTCCTTCAAAAGAAATATTTGTAACGTTTGGCAAACGATTATTCGTATTGCCATTTACTTTAGTTCCTTTTATTTGTGATAAAATTCCTTGTTCTAAACAATCTCTTAGTTTCAATAAAACAGTATTTTCAGTCAATAATTCAGCATCGGCAATTTCACAAGCTTTGCCTAAACCAACGATAGCAGGCACATTTAAAGTACCTGAACGGAAACCTCTTTCATGTTTTCCGCCATCCATTTGAGCAACCAAATCTTGATTCTTTAAGTTTCGATTGATGTACAAAGCACCAATGCCTTTTGGACCATAAAGTTTATGTCCTGACATACTCAATAAATCAATCTTAGCAGATTTTACATTAATCTGTACTTTTCCAACTGCTTGAGTGGCATCTGAATGGAAAAGTATTTTGTGTTTTTGGGCTGAAGTTCCAATTGCCTCAATCTCTTGAATTGTACCAATTTCATTATTGGCATACATGATTGAAATCAAAAAAGTTTCAGGACGAATCGCATTTTCTATTTGTTCAATCGTTACACTACCAAATTCATCAGGTTGTAAATAAGTAATTTCAGCACCGAGTTTTTCAAGATGTAAACAAACATCCAATACTGCTTTATGCTCAGTTAAAACTGTGATGATGTGATTTTTTTGGGGGAAAGTACTTTCAAATACTCCTTTCAAAGCCAAATTGTTGGCTTCGGTAGCTCCACTTGTAAAAACGATTTCTTTAGCATTGGCTTGAAGTAATTCAGCAATTTGTTCACGAGCAGTTTCAACAGCATCTTTGGCAGTCCAACCCAATAAATGCGAACGAGAAGCCGCATTCCCAAAATGTTCAGTAAAATATGGAAGCATGGCTTCTAAAACCCGTGGGTCAACAGGGCTAGTAGCGTTATAATCTAAGTAAATTGGATATTTCATAACAAAAAAAGGTAAGCCAAAAGCTTACCCCGAAAGATACAAAATCTTATGGAATTATTTCCCGCCAAACAATCCTCCTAACATTCCACCAATCCCTTCACTTGCACCTGAATTTCCACTCATGAATTTGCCAGCAATTTTTTTTACATCATTCATATCAAACTGACCATCAGCAAAAGCACCAGTAATATCATTCAAATTAAATGAAGTATCGTTTGGGTCGTTGGTTTTAGTAATTAAAGAATTCATGACATTTGGTAAAACCTGTGATACAATGCCAGCCGCCGCCGTTTTATCTAAGCCAAATTTTTGCATTAAACTTGTAATAGCTTGTTGTGCGATATTGGCTACAATTGGGTTCGACATCAAAGTACTTGCATTTAAGCCCGTTTGTCCGCCTAATAAACTTGTTAAAGCTCCTAAACCACCAGCACCATTTTGTGCTTGACCTTTCAAACCATTAGTTACTGCACTCATAATAGTTTGCATCGCATCTTGATTTTTTTCGTTTGGTATAGCTGGATTTTTTACAATAGCTTGTTGAGAATGGTCTTGAATAAGACCCATTAATTGTTCTAACATCTGGAATTGTTTTTGTGAGTTTTTATGATTTTGAGTAAAAGTATAGACAGATTTTTCTAATTTCAAGAATTATTCAAAAAGAATCAGGAAATTCTAAATTAATCAATACAATGCTCGACACAAGCACAGATCAAAACGAAGTGAACACTATGAAAGAACAAATTCTACCACTAATTGAAGATTTACGATACCCAAGTGAATCTGACGAAGCTGTTGAATACTTTGAAATGGAATACACTACTGCTGAAAGTATTTCTGTACAAGAGTTTAAAATGTTTAATGGAATTGAACCAGACAAAGAAATTGAAGCGATTGCTATCGAAGATTTCTTCGAACCATTAACCAGAGTAGAAGATTGGTTTGGCGAAGAAGAAAAAAAGTATGTTGACAATGCCATAAAATTACAAGCATTACTCACTGAAAAATTAACAGACATACAAGTACTAAAAATCGGAGCAGTAGAAATTGACGTTTTTCTGTTTGGAATATATGAAGAAAACAAATGGATTGGCGTAAAAACAATTTTGATAGAAACATAGAAACAAAAAAAGAGCGATTCAGTGAATCGCTCTAATCTTTCTATTTTACTTTCGCTACTACCGCTTTGAACGCCTCTGGGTGGTTCATTGCTAAGTCAGCTAATACTTTTCTGTTTAACTCGATACCTTGTTTGTTTAATTTACCCATTAAAGCTGAGTAAGATAAACCTTCTTGACGTGCAGCAGCATTAATACGCTGAATCCATAAAGCACGGAAATCTCTTTTCTTAACCTTACGGTCACGGTAAGCATATTGAAGACCTTTTTCAATTTTGTTCTTCGCTACCGTCCAAACGTTTTTACCTCTTCCGTAAAAACCTTTAGCTAATTTGAGCACCTTTTTACGTCTTGCTCTCGACGCTACGTGATTGACGCTACGTGGCATAATCTTGGTTGTTTTTTGAAATATGGCGGTTAATGCTTAACACTTAATGAGCCAATTTTCTGGTTGAACAATAACTAAATTTTAATTTGTTTCAATTGAATAAATCGCAAGAAACGGGAATTACAATACTAACATCAACGTTACTCTGTCCATGTCAGCTGAACTTACTAATGTATCGTGAACTAAATTACGCTTACGTTTAGTAGATTTTTTTGTAAGAATGTGGCTGTGGAAAGCGTGCTTACGCTTGATTTTGCCTGATCCTGTAACCTTAAAGCGTTTTTTCGCTCCAGATTTGGTTTTAATTTTTGGCATTTTATTAAACGTTTTAAATGAAAAATATATTTTTTGTAAAATAGGTTGCAAAGATACGGAAAAATATGATAGACCATACTCCTAATTCAAATAAAATGAAGCATGAGAGTATTTTATTTGAAAGATTTTATCATTTAAGGTATAAATTCAAAGCCTAAGTTTGTAATTTTGATTAATGAAAAAAAATCGAAACATATCTCTTTATTTTCTATCTATTTTATTGTTAGTAAGTGCCTGTATTTCTGAATCAAAAAAAGGAATCAACATTCCTCCAGTTCCAGAAGTAACAGAAAAAGCTCGTAGGGAAGCCGCCATTGCTTTTTTAACAGATGCTATTGAAGCATCGCCAAGTAGTTCAGAAAACTATTATAAGCGTTCATTACTCTATTTGGAAAATGAAAAAATAAGTGACGCCCTCGACGACATCAATACTGCAATCAGTATCAAACCCAACGTTGGTACTTATTTTCAAGCAAAAGCGCTGATTCTTAGGGCATCCAATCAACCGGGGTTGGCTCTTGAAGCAGCATCCAAAGCAGAAGTATTGAATGCTGAATCGCCAGAACTTTATACGCTTTTAGGCGATTTGTATCAGCAATTAAATATGTTTGAGAAGGCGAAAGCTTATTTAAGAAAGTCCTTACAAATTTCTCCCAATAATGGTGAAACATATTTTGTACAAGGAGAAATTTCAGCCAAAATGGCTGATACGGCTACTGCTTTAGGATATTTTCAGCAAACATTAAGTTTGAAACCTAGCTTTTTACCTGTTTACTTGAAATTGGCTCAAATTCACACAAACCTTCGTGAATATGATTTGGCTTTACTTTATGCCAACAAAGGCTTAAGGTTTCATCCTAAAAACGGAAACTTATTTTTACAGAAAGGAAATACTTATCAAAAATCTTGGAAATTAGATAGCGCCATTCTTTGTTATAATAAAGCAATCACATTAGATAGTTCATTGATTGAAGCTAATTTTAACACAGGAATGATTTACTTTAAATCAAGAGCTTATCGTTTTGCCCTTCCATTTATTGAAAAAGCATTTCATCAAAATGCAAAATATCCAGAAGTAAAATTTTTATATGCTCAATGTTTAGAATATACTGGCAATTTTGCCAAAGCAGAAACTTATTATAGTGAATTATTAGCCAGCAATAGTCAAGATTACAGAGCATTGAACGGAGTATATAGAACACAACACAAACAAAAGTATGGTGCTTATCCAACAGATTTAGATACAAAGTTTGACACAACTTCTTATCCAAGCTTTGAAACACCCGCTAGAAAAGTTGATACAACCAGTATTCGACCATTAAAACCCAAAGGAATTCTGAATAACTAAAAATACATTATCTTGTATTTTGTAGATGAAAGAGATACTTTTGACCCAATATTGCCAAAATATTACTCAACATAATTAAAACAAGCCGTTTGAGATTCAGTTCTGACGAGAAATGTTATTTGTAGAACATTTTCTTCCAAAACAAGGCTCAAAACAAACACAAACCCCATGATTAAAATTAAATTACCCGACGGTAATGTCAGAGAGTATGCTCAGGGAACAACTGGGATGGACATTGCCCTCAGCATTTCAGAAGGATTAGCCAGAAATGTTTTAGCAGCAAAAGTAAATGGTAAAGTAGTTGATGCTTCTTTGCCTATCAATGATGACTGCGATTTTCAATTACTGACATGGAATGATGCCGATGGTAAATCTACTTTCTGGCATTCCTCAGCGCACTTATTAGCCGAGGCAATCGAAGCCTTACACCCTAGAACAAAATTCGGTATCGGGCCAGCCATCGAAACTGGTTTTTATTACGATATTGACATGGGTGAAAAAGCACTTAGTGCTGATGAGTTTAAGAAAATTGAAGATAAAATGTTGGAATTGGCTCGTCAGAAAAACCAATATCAACGTTATGAAGTTTCTAAGGCTGATGCCATTCAATACTTCACTGAAAAAGGCGATGAATACAAACTTGAATTGTTAGAAGGTTTGGAAGATGGTTCAATCACTTTTTATCAGCAAGGGAATTTTACAGATTTATGCCGTGGGCCACACATTCCGAACACTGGTTTTATCAAAGCGGTAAAGTTAATGTCGGTAGCAGGTGCCTATTGGAGAGGTGATACTTCTCGTAAACAAATGACACGTGTTTATGCGGTTACTTTCCCTAAACAAAAAGAATTAGAAGAATACTTAACATTATTAGAAGAAGCCAAACGACGTGACCACCGTAAATTGGGAAAAGAATTAGAACTTTTCGCTTTTTCTGAAAAAGTAGGTATGGGTTTACCTTTGTGGTTACCAAAAGGCACAATGTTACGTGAACGTTTAGAGAATTTCTTGCGTAGAGCCCAAGTGCGTGCAGGTTATTCGCCCGTAATTACGCCACATATTGCTTCTAAAGAATTATATATTACTTCGGGGCACTATGCGAAGTATGGTGCGGATTCATTCCAACCCATTCTTACTCCAGATGAAGGTGAAGAATTTTTCTTGAAACCAATGAACTGCCCTCATCACTGTGAAATTTATAAGACAAAACCTCGTAGTTACAGAGATTTGCCTTTGCGTTTAGCAGAATTTGGAACTGTTTATCGTTACGAACAATCTGGAGAATTACATGGTTTAACTCGTGTTCGTGGCTTTACGCAAGATGATGCACATATTTTCTGTCGTCCAGATCAAGTAGAAGACGAGTTCATGAAAGTAATTGATTTGGTTTTGTATGTATTCAAAGCTTTAGGTTTTGATAATTACTCGGCACAAATTTCATTACGTGACCCAGAAAATAAAGAAAAGTACATCGGTAAAGACGAAGATTGGGATAAAGCCGAAGCTGCCATCATCAAATCTGCGGCTGCAAAAGGTTTACCAACGGTAGTAGAATTAGGCGAAGCTGCATTCTATGGTCCGAAATTAGACTTCATGGTAAAAGATGCTTTAGGACGTAAATGGCAGTTAGGTACAATTCAAGTCGATTATCAATTACCACAACGTTTTGAATTAGAATATACAGGTTCAGACAACCAAAAACACCGCCCAGTGATGATTCACAGAGCACCATTTGGTTCATTAGAACGTTTTGTAGCAATTTTAATTGAAAACACTGCTGGAAACTTCCCTCTTTGGTTATCACCAGAGCAATTGGCAGTATTGCCCATCTCTGAAAAATACGAGGACTATGCCAATGAAATTTTCTTACGTTTGCAAGAAAACGATTTGCGTGGCTATATTGACCATAGAGATGAAAAGATTGGTCGTAAAATCCGTGATGCAGAAGTTAATAAATTACCATTCATGCTGATTGTTGGTGAAAAAGAATCGGAACAAGGGATGGTTTCTGTCCGCAAAAAAGGTGAAGGTGATTTAGGAATGATGCCAATCGACCAGTTTATTAGCCTCATGCAAGGAGAAATAAATAAAAATATTGTACGATTCAAGGAATAAGAACTAAAAATTAAACTTGCATTTTTTTATTTTTTGAATTAGCTTTCGGAAGATTCGTAATTAAAGGGTTAATTTGTAACCTTTTATACGAATTTTCCGTTAAATTAGCATTGGCAGTTCAATTTTGAGTTCTCAAACCTGCTATTGTATCATTTTAAAACAAATCATTTAGATAATATGGCGTTACGCCCGAATAACAATTTTAGAAATAATCGTAGAGAAGAAGAGCCTTACAGAATAAATGGTCTCATCAAAGGAGTACAAAATGTACGTTTAGTTGGTGAAAACGTTGAGCAAGGCATCATGGACATAAAGCAAGCCTTGGCTATCGCTGTTCAGCAAGGTTTGGATTTGGTAGAAATCTCACCAAAAGCAGATCCTCCCGTTTGTCGTGTTACAGATTACGCTAAGTTCAAATACGAACAAAAGAAAAAACAAAAAGAAATTAAAGCAAACGCTGCAAAAACAGTATTGAAAGAAATTCGTTTCTCGCCTAATACTGATGACCACGATTTTAATTTCAAATTAAAACATGCCATCAACTTCTTGAAAGAAGGTGCAAAAGTAAAAGCTTATGTACACTTTGTTGGTCGTTCAATCGTATTCAAAGAAAGAGGAGAAATCTTATTACTAAACTTTGCAAAAGGTTTGGAAGAAGTAGGAAAAGCCGATGAACTACCTCGTTTAGAAGGAAAAAGAATGTCAATTATGTTTTCTCCAAAAGAAAAGAAGAAATAAAATTGACCAATAGGCGTTACAAACTCAATTAAGTACCGCTTACATCTTGTGAAATTTAAATTCATCAAATATCTAATTCCCTTTATTTTCCTAAGTTTAGGATTAAAGGGAATTTTATGTTCTAAGGAATTCCAACAAGCTAGTTCTTCAAAAGTTACTAAATTTAAACTTCCTACCCGAAGTACACATTCTGATTCTCCAGATGTAGTTGATGATTTTGTAGCCACTAATCATTTTAATTCTGAGGAATCTGATGATAATGATGATGAAGATTTTTACACCTTATGGTTCTCGAAAACAAGTAAAGATGCACATCATGTTTACATTAATCACATCAGTGAAAACTATGTATTCAGCCATCAATTAATACTCAATTATCTTCCTAAAATATATTTACAAATCAGAGTACTTCGTCTTTGATTTCCTTCCTTTATTTTAAAAATAATATAATGATTTTGTAGGATAGTCTAATTACTGTCTTGCCTAATCTTATGCGTATTATTTTATCAATTTTATTAGAAGCTAAATGTACTTCTAATGCACAATACTGTGTTGTATTCTCTTTTTCTCTCATTATAATATCACTAAAATGAAACGTTTATGGATTATTCTGCTGTCTTTGACTTGCTTCAAGACATTCTCGCAGGATACTTTGAAACTTGCTTTAAACGATGTAGAGGCAATTTTCTTAAAAAACAACGCACTTTTACTGGCTCAAAAGTATAATATCGAAGCCTCTAAAGCCCAAATTATTCAAGCTAAGTTGTGGGACAACCCAACTTTTTCGGGAGAACAGCAAATCTATAATCAAGAAACAAAAACGCCTCTCCCACTCGGAAATATGGGACAAAGAGCATTTCAAATTCAGCAGCTTTTTTTGTTAGCAGGGAAACGTAACAGGCAGATTGAGTTAGCGAAAATCAATACTGAAGCAAGTGAATACAATTATTATGATTTACTGAGAACTTTAGCGATTGAATTAAGAACTAATTTTTATGATACTTTCTTCATTATAAAATCTGTAGCGATGTATGATGAGGAAATTCTGACATTTCAGAAACTGCTAGTTGCTTATGAAGAACAATATAGCAAAGGCAATATTCCTTTGAAAGAAGTAATTCGTTTAAAAGCCTTTTTATTCTCATTGAAAAAAGAACAAAATGAGCTTCGTCAACAGATTATCGAAAAACAAGGTATTTTAAGGACATTGCTCAATACGAAAGAGACTTCTTTTATTGCTCCAAAAATTGATGAAAAAGCATTAGATAGTCTTGGCATTAATCATTTAAAACTAGAACAATTAACAGCAACGGCTTTTGAAAATCGTTACGATTTGAAAATGCAAGATGCTTCTGTACGCTACGAAAAAGAAAATTTGCTTTTACAAAAAGCGATGGCTACGCCTGATCTTAGACTTGGCTATTCTTATGACCGCAACGGAAGTTTCATTCCAAACTATCACGCTATTACTTTACAGATAGACCTTCCTGTTTTCAATAAAAATCAAGGAAATATCAAAACTTCATCTTTCAGGATTGAGGCTGCTCAAAAAACGTTGGAACAAGCGCAAACAAGTTTACAAAATGATGTACTCAGGGCTTTTATGAAAGTACAAGAGAATAATCGCTTGGCACAAAGTATTGATAGTAAATTCATTGGAAGTTTCGATACATTGATTGAAGGGGCTGTAGCTAGTTATCAGAAAAGAAATATTTCTTTAATTGAATTTGTAGATTTTGTTGAATCATACAAAACTTCGGTTGTAGAGCTCAATTCTTTAAAAAGTGATAGAATGCGCTCAATCGAAGAACTCAACTTCGTTGTTGGGAAAAAAGTACTTTAAGAACCACTATTTTTTTGCTAAAATTAAAACACTATTTCACGTACATCATGAAAAAGAATAAAATCATTATAGGCTTTCTCTTGGCTACTTGCCTAGCTTGTCAATCAAAAAAAGAAGAGACAAAGACAGATAATTCAGAGGAATTCGTTCTTTCGGATAAACTTCGTAAGGAATTGGTTCTAGCACCAGCCATTGTTGAAAATATTTCAAGTGAATTACAATTGACTGGAAAGCTTGCGCCATTTGAGGAAAAACAAGTAAAAGTTTCACCTTTGGTAGATGGTGTAATTGAAAAAATTTCTGTTACACTCGGCGATTATGTTAGAAAAGGACAATCAATGGCAATTATTCATAGTTCGGAAGTTGCTGATGTTGAAAACCAAATTGTAGGCGCAAAGTCTGATTTTCTGACAGCACAGAAAAACTTACAAGTACAACAAGACTTGTATAAATCAGGTTTAGCGTCTGAAAAAGACATCACTATCGCTCAAAATGAACTTTTAAAAGCAGAAGGAACCTTGAGAAGAGCCAACGAAATCTCAGGTATCTATGGTGTAAAAAATTCATTTTATACTGTAAAAGCTCCAATAGATGGTTATATCGTAGATGTGAACAGAAATATTTCGGAAAAAATGGCATATCGTGAAGGCGACATTGGTCCATTCTTTTCGGTGGCTGACCTTTCTACTGTACAAATTATTGCCAATGTCTATGAATCTGATATTGCTAAAATCAAAGTGGGTTATCAAGCAGCCATTAGATTAGTAGCTTATCCAGACAGAGTTTTTCAAGGAAAAATTGATAAAATCAACAATGTTCTTGACCCACAAACAAGAACGATGCAAGTACGAATCAACTTACCCAACCCTGAAAAAATCCTAAAACCAGAAATGTTCGCAAAAGTAACTGTGAGCTATTCTGACAATCAAAAAATTGT
This sequence comes from Arcicella lustrica, assembly GCF_034930985.1. Classification (NCBI taxonomy): domain Bacteria; kingdom Pseudomonadati; phylum Bacteroidota; class Cytophagia; order Cytophagales; family Flectobacillaceae; genus Arcicella; species Arcicella lustrica. The sequence continues at coordinate 122,022 of NZ_JAYGIM010000009.1, read as the reverse complement.
ATCAATTCCTTCCGAATCTATCATTTTCGATAAAGATAGAAATTTTGTAATCGTCTATAAAAATGCTAAAGAGGTAGAAGCCAGAAGAGTACAAGTAGCAAAAGTATTAGACAACAAAGCTTTTGTATTCAACGGCTTAGCTGAAGGAGAAAAAGTAGTAGTAAAAAATCAATTAATGATCTATAATGCCTTAAATAATTAAGGAATCGATACAATGAAGACACTATTGGCTTTATCGCTTAAATTCAAATTTGCCGTATTTTTTTTCACGGCTGTTATCGTTGTTGGGGGTATTTTTAGTTTTATCAATACTCCTATAGATGCTTTTCCTGATGTTACCAACACCCAAGTAACTATCATTACTCAGTGGCAAGGGCGAAGTGCTGAGGAAATAGAAAAGTTTGTAACTGCTCCACTCGAAATTTCAATGAATGGAGTACAGAAAAAAACGACTGTTCGCTCAACAACACTTTTCGGTTTATCGGTTGTCGTTGTAATGTTTGATGATGGCGTTGATAATAATTTCGCTAGAATTCAAATCAATAATGCCTTACAAGGATTAAGCCTTCCTGATGGCGTCGAACCTGAAATTCAACCTCCTTATGGACCAACGGGTGAAATTTTCAGATATACATTAGATTCCAAATCCTTGAGTGCCAGAAAACTGAAAGAAATTCAGGACTGGGTAGTTGATAGAAATTTAAGGTCAGTTCCGGGTGTTGCCGATATTGTAAGTTTTGGTGGAGAAGTAAAAACTTATGAAATCAGTGTAAATCCGAATCTATTACAAGCGTATAATATCACTCCGTTAGATGTTTTTCAGGCGGTTCAAAAAAGTAATATTAACGTTGGTGGCGATGTTATCACTAAAAACAATCAAGCTTATGTTGTCCGTGGAATTGGTTTACTAGCCAAAATCTCTGACATCGAAAATATCTTGGTTGAAAATATTAACGGTGTTCCAGTTTATGTAAAAACTGTTGCGACTGTTAACGAATCAGCTTTACCCAAATTAGGACAAGTAGGACGTGGACAAAATAATGATGCCGTTGAAGGAATTGTTGTCATGCGAAAAGGCGAAGACCCTTCGGCAGTTATTAAAAGTTTGAATGAAAAAGTTGAAGAATTGAATACCAAAATTCTTCCTGTTGACATCAATATCAAGGCTTTTTACAATCGTCAAACCTTACTTGATTTCTGTATTGAAACAGTTTCTCATAATTTAATGGAAGGAATTGTTCTAGTTACTTTAATGGTACTTATCTTCTTGGCTGACTGGCGAGCATCCTTGATTGTGGCGATGATTATTCCATTAGCATTACTTTTTGCCTTTACTTGTTTGAAATTAATGGGAATGTCGGTGAATTTACTTTCGCTGGGAGCCGTCGATTTCGGGATTATCATTGATGGAACAGTCGTCGTTGTAGAAGGATTGATTGTGGTACTTTCCCATAAAGCCCACGAAGTTGGTATGGAACGTTTTAACAAATTAGCCAAATTATCGCTAATTAAACGTACTGGTACTTCAATGGGTAAAGCTATTTTTACTTCTAAAGTAATTATTTTGGTTGCCCTTTTGCCGATTTTTGCTTTTCAAAAAGTAGAAGGAAAAATGTTTACACCTTTGGCTTGGACATTGGGTGCTGCCTTGTTGGGTGCTTTGATTTTTACGCTGACACTTGTTCCTTTAATGGTGAGTATTTTGATGAATAAAAACGTCAAAGAAAAATCTAATTTCTTTGTGGATGCTATTCTGAAATACTCAATGAAACTGTTTAATTACTGTTTTTCTCATCAAAAGAAAACCTTTATTATTACAGCACTCACAACCATAGTTGGTTTATGGACACTCACAATTCATGGAACGGAGTTCCTTCCACAATTGAACGAAGGCTCTATTTATGTAAGAGCCACCATGCCAAGAAGTATCAGTTTGAATGAATCTGTTCGTTATGCAAACGATATGCGTAAAGTATTTGAAGGTTTTCCAGAGGTACGACAAGTAATGTCACAAGCTGGGCGACCAAATGATGGTACTGACCCAACAGGTTTTTATAATGTTGAATTTCACGTTGATATTTATCCGCAAAAAGAATGGAAAAGCGGTTTAACAAAAGCCCAATTAATTGAGCAAATGCAAAAGAAATTAGACGTATTCCAAGGAGTAAGTCTTGGTTTTTCTCAGCCAATTATGGACAATGTTGAAGAAGCAGTTTCTGGTGTAAAAGGCTCTATTGCAGTAAAAATCTATGGTCAAGATTTTGAGTACTTAGAAAAAGAAGCAGAGAAAGTAAATGATGTTTTGAAAAAAATTGAAGGTATTGAAGATTTAGGAATCATCAAAAACTTAGGACAGCCAGAATTGCGCATCGAACTTGACCAACAAAAAATGGACTTATACGGTGTTCAAGCCGCAGATGCAGAGGCGGTTGTGTCAATGGCAATTGGTGGACAAACGGCAAGTCAATTATTTGAAGGCGAACGTAAATTTGATATTAGAATTCGTTTTCAACCAGAATATCGTAAATCAGAAGCTGAAATTGGCGACTTGATGGTACCGACAATGAACGGAACAAAAATTCCAATCAAAGAAATTGCCACCATTCGTACTTTGACTGGACCAAGTTTGATTTTCAGAGAAGATACAAAACGTTTTATCGCCGTAAAATTCTCAGTACGAGGTCGTGATATGGGAAGTACTATCGAAGAAGCACAAAAAGAAGTGAACAAGGTAGTACATTCCTTACCTAAAGGTTATGAAATGAAATGGAAAGGTGATTTTGAAAATCAACAAAGAGCCTCAAAACGTTTGGCTCAAGTAGTTCCAATTTCAATGCTTACCATTTTCTTTATCCTTTATTTAATGTTTGGTAGTTTGAAAGATGCCGGTTTGGTGTTTACGAACGTACCTTTTGCCATCATTGGTGGTTCTTTAGCACTTTTAATTACTGGTACAAATTTTAGTATTTCGGCAGGAATTGGCTTTATTGCACTCTTCGGTATTTGTATTCAGAATGGCGTAATTATGATTGAAGTATTTAAGGATAATCTTCATCGAAAATTATCACTTCATGAATCCATAATGCAAGGAGTCCAGTCGAGAGTAAGACCAGTAATGATGACTGCTTTGATGGGAATTTTTGGGATGTTGCCAGCCGCTACTTCTTCAGGAATTGGTTCTGAATCACAAAAACCTTTAGCGATTGTGGTAATCGGCGGAATGATTGGAGCAACGATTCTAACATTATTTATCTTTCCATTATTTTACGAAAGAGTATATCGTAATAAATAGAATTGCTTGGTAAAAATTTGGTGGTTAATTATTCTGCTACAATATTATTTTTCTATAAAAACTGTTTTTTTGAAATATTTTCTTTTGAAAAACGAATAGAATATAACTACTTTTGTATCAAATAATTAACCACTAAAAAATAAAACATACCAATGAAAAAAATGTACTATTTCGTGCTTTTTTTAATTCTATTAAAAGCTATCGAAGTATTAGCCCACTAAACGCTAGCAAATCTGTAAAACACTCCTAAAGGAAGTTTTTTGTTGAAATCATCTTGTAGATATAATTCACCAAATTCATGATTTTGAGTTTGGCTAAAAGAACATTTGACTAAATTTTCAACAATTAGTGAAGAGAAACCCATCGAGTACATATTCAAGATTAAGAAGTAATTTTCTTTATCAAGAATTTGTGCTACAGTTTTCAATAATTCATTGATTTGTTCTTCTAAAATCCACTTTTCTCCATCTGGGCCACGACCATAAGCGGGTGGATCTAAAATAATTCCTTGATAAATATTACCACGTTTGGCTTCACGCTTTACGAATTTAAGCGCATCTTCAACAACCCAACGTATATTCTCTAAGTTACTAGCTTCCATGTTTTCTCTCGACCATGAAATTACTTGTTTAATAGAATCAACATGAGTAATATCTGCTCCAGCTTGTTTAGCAGCAATTGAAGCACCTCCCGTGTAAGCAAATATATTGAGTACTTTCGGGTTTTTAACAGGAAGTTTCTTCACTTTATCCATGATAAATTCCCAATTTGAAGCTTGTTCTGGAAAAATACCAACATGTTTGAAAGAAGAAAGTGCTAACTTAAAATTCAAATCTAAAGCATCCGTTTTATAAGGCATAAACCAACGCTCTTCCATTCCTTTTTTCAAAATCCACTCTCCTTTTTCCTGCGAACCTTTATCTTTTTTAAAAGTAGCGTTTGCGGTTCTCTCCCACTCTGCTTCTGGCATCGATTTATCCCAAGCAGCTTGTGGCTCTGGACGGCGCAAAATGTATTTACCAAATTTCTCTAATTTCTCAAAACCTCCAGAATCTATCAATTGGTATTCTTTCCAGTTTTGTGGGGTTTCAAGTTTAATAATTTCTTGTTGCATAATGTAATGTCTATGAAATCTGTAATGATTTTTTCATCCATAAAAAAAGCGGTATCCGTAGATACCGCTGCAAGTTACTCAAAAGCCTTTGTTTGAACTAAAATGAAATCTTATTCATGTAAAATACATTTCTTCTTCCGCCTTCATTATCATTCGTAATTCGCTGATAACCAGAAGCAATGAAATAGTTTTTATACCAATAATCAATTGCATCAGAAGTTGTTTGTTTTACCTTATCTCCTTCTAACTGAGTGGCTACTTTAGCACTTTGTGTATCTTCAAGTACTTTGTCGCCTTTGATAATTTTAGTGAAAATTTGCCCTTTGTTACTGTATGAAAGTGTAATTTCATCTCCTTTTACAGATGCTTTTACTTTTTCACTTAGCTTTTGTTCTTTTACATCCTTCATTTCGATGCTGTTATCCCAAAGTAAATTCCCTTTTTCATCAAAAGCGGCTACAATAGCATGTGTATAAATCCAACCATCAAAAGTCTGTTGGTTTCCATAATATCTGTTTCCCCAACCCCACGGACTATAATATGAACTAAATGGCGAATACAAACCATAATAACCATAGCCCCAACGATAAGGATTATAAAACGAGCTATATGGACTACCAAAACCATTATAAGTACCAAATGGGCTATAATTATTATAACGATAATCGGCATAAAAAGCCTCAGCAACCATGATATACTTATCGTCTTGTTTGATGATGTCGTGTACCAACAAACGATAATCTAAACGTAAATCTTCTCCCTTTTCTTTCTTATCCTGAATTTTCTTTTCTTGCTTTTCCTTTTGGCGTTCGCCCATAAAATTGAAGAAGTTCTTGAATTCAGTAAAACTATGGAATTTTAAATCAGTAATTTCATTGTCGAGCAACTTAGAAAAGTAAATTCCTTGAGAAGTTGGTCCACGTGATGAACCTATTGAATTTTTATGTCCATAAGTACCAAACATTACTTCTGTAGAATCTGAAACAAGATTCAATTTACCATTCATCATGGCAAATTCATTTTCTGGATTCATCACTACTTGCGAAATCTGCTTGCCGTCTTCATCAAACGATTTTACAACCAATTGATAGTTTTTACCTCTTGTTCCTACTGCATAAGTAACATTTACGATGGCTGTACTGGTATCCAATTCCATTGATTGAATCTCTGCTTGGCTCTTCAAAGCACTTGGCAATACTTTTGTTTTGCGCTCTACAAGATTTGTAAACAAAATCACAGGTTGATTATTCACCATTCCTGCAATAAAAATGGAAGCATTGATTGCCTGAAAATCAGAAACTTCCATTCTATCAACTGACATGATTTGGTATTTCTCAATAAAACCCGGCCCAATATTTACTTTAACAACTTCATAAACATTACTCCTGTAGCGGCTAAAAAGTAGGTACAAATTTTTACCATCATAACAATGTTTTACATAATCCAAACTTCCATCAATAGTACCATTTATCGACCAAATTTGGTCTAAATTTGTATCAAATCTAGTAAGTGTAAAATTGGTTTTACTTAACTGAGTAAGTACCAAAACGCCTTGGTCATTGATTGGAATGGTGAAAAGTTCGGAATTGCTTGAAGGCAAAGGGATTTCAACTCTTTTCACGCTTTGAGCTTGAGAGAATTGAAAACAGCATGTCATCAATACAAAAAAAGTAATACTTTTAACGACGGTTTTCATATTTTAAAATTAAATGTTTGAGCTTGTTTATTCATGAGCAAGACCAATGATGATGTCAAACTCTTCAGGTTTGATATGTGCAACCGAAAGGCGAGATTGTTTGATTAAAGATAAATCCTTCAATCGTTCTTCGGCTTTCATTTGCTTTAAAGTAACCGTTTTAGGAAGCTTTTCAACAGGAACAAGATCTACAACTACCCAATTTTTATCCTCAGTAGTTGGATCTTGATAAGCCTCTTTTACAATTTTGGCAATTCCTACTACTTCCATGCCTTCATTTGAATGATAGAACAAAACCAAATCATCCACTTTCATGGCCTTTAAATTATTCCGTGCCTGAAAATTTCGCACACCATCCCACATGCCTGTGCCTTGATTAACGAAATCATCCCAAGAATATTTGAAAGGTTCTGATTTTACGAGCCAATAATTCATGCTTTTCTAAATTTTATTTTTTGAGAATTTTTTAATTGATGAGAATGAAATTACTCTTTTTCATTAATTTTTACTCCATTAATGGAATAAAAAAATCCGAAAGCGTTTAAACTTTCGGAAGTTAATATCAAGGAAATTTAGGGAATTTGCTAAAATCTGGTTTGCGTTTTTCTAAGAAAGCATTCTTGCCTTCTTTTGCTTCTTCAGACAAGTAATATAATAAAGTAGCATTACCTGCCAATTCCTGAATACCTGCTTGTCCGTCTAATTCAGCATTGAATGATGATTTCAGCATTCTTAAAGCCAATGGGCTTTTCTCTAAAATCTTTTTACACCAAGCTACAGTTGTTTCTTCTAATTTATCCAAAGGCACTACTTTGTTGACCAAGCCCATATCAAGTGCTTCTTCTGCATTGTATTGATCGCATAAAAACCAGATTTCACGAGCTTTTTTCTGACCAACTACTCTAGCCAAATATGATGCACCAAAACCGCCATCAAAAGAACCAACATTTGGACCCGTTTGTCCGAAACGTGCATTTTCAGCCGCAATTGATAAATCACAAACAACGTGTAAAACGTGACCTCCGCCAATTGCCCAGCCAGCTACCATTGCCACAACAGGTTTAGGAATCGAACGAATTTGTCTTTGTAAATCTAACACGTTTAATCTTGGCACTGTATCTTCACCAACATAACCTCCATGTCCACGAACTGATTGGTCACCGCCAGAACAAAATGCTTTTCCGCCTTCACCTGTCAAAATGATTACTCCAATTTCTTCTGTGTCACGGCAAATGTTCATTGCATCAATCATTTCTTTCACCGTCAATGGTGTAAAAGCATTATGCACTTGAGGACGGTTGATTGAGATTTTTGCAATTCCTTCATGAAAAGTAAATAAAATCTCTTTGTATTCTTTAAGGGTTTCCCACTTCATATTATTGTATATTATAATGTTTGTGCTTTTTAAAGTAAATGACTTCAAAATTAATCACTCATTTACAAAGCTCCAATTATTCTTTTCAAGCTTCTTCATTATACTGTACATCCCAAGTATGGTCTGCCAATAATAAACACTTCGCTAAATATCGACTGTATTTAAACGAACGCCCCCATTCATTTGGTGCAATTAGTGAAAGTAAATCCGTACCATCTTCTTTCTCGTACATGTAGTAGGTTTCATTAATAATTGGTTCAAAACCAATGGCAGCGTCATAAATTCTTTCTGAAATCTCTTTGCGTTGGGCTAATAATTTTGCCTGACGAGCCAAAGTTTCCATTTGTTCGTACAACTGATTCATTTGTCTATCAGTTTGTTGACGCATTGCTAATACTGAACGACCTTTTGATTTACCTAAATCTTCAGGTTTAATAACGGCGCTACCAGCCGTGTGAGCGTAAGGAAGTAAACCAGGATTTTCGGCTACTTTATCTTTATTGATAGGATTTAAAAATTTATCTTCAGATGCTGCCATAACGAGCTTTTAATTAATTGAATGATGAAATGATTTGAACTTTGATTAGTGTTTGTCTTTAACTTAAAAACAAATTTCCTAAACATAACACTCACAAGTATCTACCAAAATTAACAAATAAAGATAATATAATTGCTTTTCCATAAAAATGAAGATAATAAATCTACAAAATAAAAAATCAAAAGATTATTCCTTTAAAAACATTATCAAATAGATTCTTAAAAAGACATTTTTCCTACAAATAAAAGCTTATTCAGGCTATTATTTTATACAGAAAACCTTTTAATTATTTTTTCAATCATTTAATAATCATAACAAACGCAACCCTGCCAAAGTTTTTGGCGTATGGGTAAAAAAGTAAATCTTCTCATTTAATCTAAATTCAAAATCCTATGGAACGCAAGGAATTCTTATCGCTCGTTGGAGTGAGTGTTGGAGCGATAATTTTACAAAACTGTATGTCAGGTTGTGCAAATTCATCAGACCCAACACCTTCAAACAATAACAACAATGGTAATACTGGTGGAACAGGTGGAACAACAACTGGTTTAACAGGCAATAATACAATCTCAAAAGGTACAATTGATTTCACTTTAGATTTAACAAGTGCAAGTTTTGCTGATTTAAAAACTGATGGGAAGGCAATCGTAACTGGCGATGTAATTGTTGCTAGAACTAAAGCTGGAAATTATATCGCAGTTGCTAAAAGATGTACACACGAAGGTACAACTGTTGATTTTCAAGCAGATAACAACCGTTTTAATTGTTCAAATCATGGTTCAAATTTTGATTTAACAGGCAAAGTACTTAATGGCCCAGCGGCTAGTCCACTCACACAATTCTCTACTTCTTTTGATAGTGCTAAGAACACGCTAAGAGTATCTTAGAAAAACTAAGCTTTTATTAAGAACACTCCTCAAAAATGCTAACTTTGGTATTTTTAGGAGTGTTTTTTATTTGAGAAATGATGTTGATTGACGATTATGATAATTTACCGAAGCCCAATTCGGACTATGAAGAAAAAGTAATAGCCTTCTGTAAAATTTGGCTAGATGGACAAGAAAGCTTTATTCTAAAAACTTCAGGCTCAACGGGTGAACCTAAACCCATTTCATTGAGCAGAAAGCAAATGGAAGCGAGTGCTTTATTAACAGGCAAAACTTTTGGTTTGAAAGAACAAGATTTAGCCTTAGTTTGCTTGAATGTAGAGTATATCGCTGGCATTATGATGTTGGTAAGAGGTATGGTTTTGAATCTGAAACTGTTGATTATTCCTCCTTCAAGTAATCCATTGTTAAATATTGAAAATCAAAAGATTGATTTTGTCGCCTTTGTTCCTTTACAATTGCAAAGTATTTTAGAAAGTAATAACACGCATTTTTTGAATACTTTAAATCAAATGAAAGCCATTATCGTTGGCGGAGCGGCAGTTAGTCAGCAACTGGTTGAACAAATTCAAGGATTATCAGTTCCAGTTTATAGTACTTATGGCATGACAGAAACGGTTTCACACATTGCCATTCGTAGGATTAACGGAGAGGATACTTCTCAAAATTTCAAAGTTTTAACAGGCGTAAAAATTGGCATTGACGACCGTAATTGTTTGAATATTTTGGCAGCAGCCAGCAATTTTGAATTAGTGCAAACCAACGATTTGGTTGAAATAATTGCTGAAGATGAGTTTAAATTATTAGGACGTTTTGATAATATTATCAATAGCGGTGGCGTAAAAATTCAGTTAGAGAAAGTAGAAAATACCGTTGAAAGCTTGCTGGAATCACTTCATATCAATCGTTTTTTTGCTTATGGCATGGCTGATGAACGCCTTGGACAAAAATTGATTTTGGTACTTGAATCTGAAAATCTGGACGATGAAATAAAACGCAAATTAATTGAAGACATAAAAAGCGTGTCGGATACGTATCAAATTCCTAAAAATATTTTTACTATTTCTGCTTTTTCAGAAACACCAACTGGAAAAATTGATAAAAAAGCCACAATAAAAAGATTAAATTTGTAAGAAAAATAGCGAAGTCAACATGACTAAAGGAAAATAGAAAGCATGAAAGTAGAAAAATTATCACAATTAGAAATCAAATTCGAGACGGCAGACATTTTGCCTCCTCCTTTTTCACACCAAATTCTCCTCACTTTAGATTTTAAAGAAAACTTTATTGATACAAAATTTGAGATTGCCTATACATACAGAGATGAATTGACCGACGAAGAAATCTTGGAAGAAGGTTTTACTGGCAATGAAGACTTAGCTTGGGCAGGCGAATTATCAAAAGCTTGGGAAGCACCCATCCTGAATCTGATTGGTAAAACTTCTGAAAAATTCAATACCAAAGCCTTGGAAGAAGAGCAGAATTTTCTGGAAATTTCAATCAATCAAAAAATAAAGGGAAATCCAAGCAACCAAGAAGCTTGGGAATATTTACTTCAAGAACTTACGCAAGCTGTTTATGAAACTTATGGAAAAGAAGCTCCTTTTCAATTGGTTTTCAAAAAGATTGAAAAAGATAAAAGTACTTCAACCTTTGAATTGAATTTACATTATACCGACAGAAAAGTACTTGCTTCAACCACTACGAATGGTATTGAAGAAAGCAAAAATCTTTCTTGGGAAGAAGCCAGCGATTTATTACAGCACATTTTCATTGGTGATTTTATCACTGATAAAGCACAAAAGACTGAACCAAAAACGGTTGGAAAATTTATTTCAATTGGTGATGGTTTCTGGTATGAATTCACAAAAAGCCTGAAAAATCCAAATGGAAACAGAGCTTATATTGTAGATTTATATCAAAAATTTGAAGCATATTTATAGTAAAAAATTAAAAATAGTCGTTCTCGTGGAGCGACTATTTCCATTTCCTAACCAATTTTTACTGTGTAAAATCTATGAGAAGAGTATTCTTTTTTTTATTCATCATGATTGGTGGATGCCAAATTTTTGCTCAAGAAAACGCTGTCAATTTATCTCAAAACCCTGCTTCACTAAAATGGTCGCAGATTAAAACACCTCACTTTCGCTTAATTTTCCCTAGCAATATTCAGTCATTAGGCGAAAGAACCGCCAACGTTTTAGAAACCGTTTACCAGCCTGTCAGTAAAACGCTTGGAAAAAATCCACGTCCGATTTCCATTGTTCTCCAAAATCAAACGAGTGTTTCAAATGGCTTTGTTACTTTGTTTCCTCGTCGTTCAGAATTTTACATTACTCCTCCGCAAGACTATACTTTACTCGGCACCAACAATTGGTTAGATTTATTGGCAGTTCACGAATTTCGACACATCGTTCAATACGACAAAGCATTAACAGGAAGTACCAAATTAATGCACACTCTTTTTGGAAGTAATGGTTGGGGCATCGTCAACTCTTTGGCGGTTCCAAATTGGTTTGCAGAAGGTGATGCCGTTGGAACAGAATCTGTATTAACTCATTCGGGAAGAGGGAAAATTCCAACTTTCGATATGGCTTTGCGTACACAATTGCTAACAAAAGGAGCTTACAGTTATGCCAAAGCAGTAAGTGGTTCATTTAAAAATTTCATTCCTAATCATTATGTAAATGGTTATTTGATGACGTCGTACATGAAAACCAAATACGGAGCCGATGCTTGGGATAAAATTTTGGAAGGAACATACAAAATGCCTTTTTATCCTTTTTCTTTCTCGAATAATATCAAAAAAGTAACAGGTTTAAAAACAGAACAACTTTACAAAAATGCTTTTGATGATGCCAAACAAGCTTGGGAAAAACAATTAAAAGATATTCAAGAAACGGTTGTTTCACCATTAAAAACTACTAAAAATAAGTTTTTTACTCAGTACGAATTTCCACAAATTATTCCTGATGGCAGAATTATTGCCTTAAAATCTGGCTTGGCTGATATTCAACAATTTGTATTATTGGACAAAGAAAATAATGAACAGAAATTACTTGAATTAGGTATTTTCAACAATGCAGGAGTACTCTCTACTGCAGGTTCAAAAGTAGTTTGGTCTGAATTTAATTTTGATGTACGTTGGGGACAAAAAGATTTTTCTGTCATCAAAATCTATGATTTCAATACAGAAACAACAAAAACACTCACTCACAAAACAAAATTTACGGCACCAGCTTTATCAAACGATGCGAGTAAGATTGTAGCCATAGAAAATAGTCCTGAAAACAAATGTAGTTTAGTGATTTTAGATGCTGAAAATGGACAAGAAATTTCAAGAATTCAAAATCCTAAAAATGCTTTTTACTTACATCCACGTTGGACAGAAAACAATGAAATTCTTGTTGTAAAATTACTTGATGGCAAAAAAAGCATTGTTACGATTAATACTGAAAACAGTTTTGAAAAACAATTATTTTCACCAATTGCGGAAAACATTGCTCATCCAATAAAAGTAGGAGATTACATTTTGTTTAATTCAGGTGTAACTGGAATTGATAATATTTTTGCATTTGATACAAAAACACAAAAGCGTTTTCAAGTAAGCAATCGAAAATTTGGTGCTTTTAATCCTGCTATTTCAACCGATGGAAAAACGCTTTACTTCAATGATTTTACTGAAAACGGTAATCGTATCGTTGAAATGCCCTTTAATCCTTCAAATTTCTTGGCTTTTGATGAATCTCTGAATAAACCTGTTAAGTTTTTTGGACAAATGTTGGTACAAGAAGCTGGAGAAAACTTACTTAAAAATATTCCCAATCAAGTTTACGAAACCAAACCTTACAGCAAAGCCAATATTTTCAATATTTATAATTGGGGAGCTGTTTTTAGTTCAAACAGTAACAATCTTAATGTTGGTCTTTCTTCTCAAGATTTATTAAGTACTACTGCCATAAGTACTGGTTATTCATACAATGCCAACGAAAAAACTGGACAATTTTTCGCTGATTTAAGTTTTGAAGCTTGGTATCCAAAAATCAATTTGAACTATACCAACGGACAACGCCAGACTGATATTTATATAGACAAAAGTAGCCCTAGAGATAGCTTAAGGTCGGATAAATGGAATCAACAACAAATGGTATTGGGAGTAAGTTTACCATTTAATTTTACTCGTTCTAAGTATTATCAATCTATGGAAATTGGTGTAAATACGGCTATTACACAAGTATCAGGCTATGATTTACAAGACCGTTATCTTTCAGAAAGTTTCAATGGAAATGTCAACTCAATGATTTATACTTTTGTGTATTCAAGACAATTGAAAAGAGCCTTGAGAGACGTTGCACCACGCTGGGGACAAAGTATTAGTTTTTACGCAAGAAATATGCCTTTTGGCGGAGATTTGAATGGTGGATTGACATCTATCCAGGGAAGTATGTATGTACCGGGATTCTTCAAACATCATAGCATTCGTTTGAGAGCTGCTTTGCAAAACCAAAGTGGTTTCAAAAACCCAAATGGTTCACCTAATAATAAATTATATATTTTTGGTAGCCCAACGTTTTTTCCTAGAGGTTATAGCTACCGTGCTTTTGAAAACCTTAGTACTGGTTCTGTAGAATATCGTTTACCGCTGTTTGACCCCGACTGGAATTTTGGAAGATTAGTTTATCTAAAAAGATTAAAAGCTAATTTTTTCGCAGATTTTGGACAAGGTGAAACCAATTATAATTGGACAGAAACTCAAAATGGGAAAAACGTCATCTACAAAGGTTCAGATAAAGGAAACTTTACCTCATTTGGTTTTGATTTTACCGCACAGTTCCATCTTTTACGTTTCTCGCAACAATTTGAGGCAGGCTGTAGAGGTATTTACTTAACAAATCAAGGACAATTTATCTTTCAACCCTTGGTAATCGACATTGGTTTTTAAGAAAAAACCTTTATGTTTGAGAAATAATCTATCAGTTCAACATTGTACATCTAATATGAAATTTTTCTCCTACCGAGTTTACTGGATAATGCAAATTTCTTGGTGGCTCTTTACGACACTTGTTCTTAGACAACCGACAACAAAATACTTTGAACAGCCCATGCAATTGGGTTCCTACTTAACGATTAACTTCTTGGTAGGTCTTCTTTTTACGCACTTTTATGCAAAAACATATCTTAATAAAGACCGTGAAAATGGACAAATGATTGTTTTCCCTTTGGTTTCTTCCTTACTCTTGGGCTTAGGTTTTTTCTTGATTGATTACTTTTTTGGTTTTCAACGTTACCGAAAACCAAGTATGGGCATTGCTTTAGAACCTTATGATTATTATCAATTCTTTATAGAATCTGTTCGCTACGTTATTATTTGGTTTCTGTTTTTTCATCTTTTTTTAAGTAACAGAAAAGCACAAAGAAAGGAATTACAATTGGCAAATGCTGAAATGTCCTTGAAAACTGCCGAACTTGAAAACCTGAAAAATCAGCTTAATCCACATTTTCTTTTTAATGCTATCAACAGTATTAAAGCACTTACGATTTTCGACCCAGAACTTGCTCGTCAAGCTTTAACAGAGCTTTCTCAATTACTGAGAACGTCTTTGAGTATGGGCAATCAGCAATTGGTGCCTTTGTCTATGGAATTGACTTTAGTCAGAGATTATCTTTTCTTAGAAAAAATAAGGTATGAAAAGCGTTTAGATTATTCTTTCGATATTAAACCAGAAACCCTTAGTTTAAGTATTCCTCCGATGTCGGTACAACTATTGGTAGAAAATGCCATTAAACATGGAATTGGTAAGAATAAATTAGGGGGAAAATTGCGAATCGTTTCAGATTATAGTCAGAATGTTTTTACTTTAAAAGTAATCAATACAGGAAAAATTACAAGTATAGCAAGTGATGAAGGCGTTGGAATGAAGAATTTACAAAAACGTTTATTATTGAATTTTCAAGATAAAGCATCTTTTGCTTTAACGCAAGAAAATGATTCTGTGGTAGCAACAATCACAATTATGGTATAGCGAGTTGTGAATAAAACTCACAACTCGCTATTCTATTGTCAATTAAAAAAGAATCAAATAAGTAATTGCTCCCGCTAAATAACCCACAAAAGCCAGTAAACTAATTTTCTTTAAATACCACATAAAATCTATCTTTTCCATTCCCATGACGGCTACTCCCGAAGCCGAACCAATGATTAAAATACTTCCTCCTGTTCCTGCACAATAAGCCATAAATTCCCAAAGTTTTGAATCCGTTGGGAAATTTGCCAAATCATACATGCCCATTGATGCCGCCACTAAAGGTACATTATCAATCACTGCCGAAGCCAAACCTATAGCAAACACAATCACATCTTGATTGCCAATGCTACTATCCATCCAAGTAGCAAGACCTGTCAATAAATGTGTTGCTTCTAAAGAGCCAATCGCTAACAAAATCCCCAAGAAAAATAAAATACTTGAAGAGTCAATTTTACTAAGTGCATGAGCAACTGAGAAAGGTTTTTTCTCAGCATCATCTCTGCCGTGATGAAGTATTTCAGACACAACCCAAACAATTCCTAAACCCAACAATACGCCCATATAAGGAGGTAAATGAGTAATCGTCTTAAAAATTGGCACGAATAAAAGCATTCCTAAACCTGTAGCCAGCATAATCATAGAATGCTTTCTAGCTAAAAAGATACTTTCTTCAGATTGAATTTTGGATGATGATGAAACACTTTGAATATTTCCTTTCATCGTAAACGAAAGATAAATCAATGGCACAAAAAGCGAAACTAAACTCGGAATCAGCAATCCTTTGATAATGGCAGTTGCCGTAATTTGTCCACCAATCCAAAGCATTGTAGTTGTAACATCTCCAATCGGTGACCACGCCCCACCTGCATTGGCAGCGATGATGACAATTCCTGCAAAAAACATTCTTGTTTCTTTATCTCTAATCAGTTTTCTCAACACAGAAACCATCACAATGGCTGTTGTAAGATTATCTAAAGCGGCCGACAAGAAAAAGGTAATCAAACTAATAATCCAAAGTAAAGTGACTTTGTTTTTACTGGTAATTTTATCGGTAATAATCTTGAAACCATAATGAGAATCAATCAATTCCACGATAGTCATCGCCCCTAAAAGAAAGAAAAGTATTTCGGAAACACTGCCTAAATGATGTGATAATTCTTCGCCAACTTTAGCAGGTTCATGGTCGAAAAGAATGTAGATAGTCCAACATAATACCCCTGCGATTAATGCAGTTGCCGTTTTGTTGAGGTGAATGGTGTGTTCAAAAGCAATTGCCAAATAGCCAATTACAAAAGTAAGAATCAGTAAAGTTTGCATCGTTGTGGTTTAAGTATATATCAATTTGGTTAATATTTCTTAGTTAATATTTCTTAGTATGGTTATTTACAAAAATCACCGTCAGCATAACTAACGGTGATTCCTTAACAGATCAAATTATTCTACTACGTTATAACAGAAATCCCATCATTATTTCATGTATGTCAAATCTTAAATCGTTATCTCAAATATGAAGAACACTGTTTGTACGTCAAAGGTCTCGTTTTAATCTTAAGAAGAGCTTAATCTAACATTAGAATTTGATTAGAAAGTATAAAAATCATTGATGAGGAATTTTCACGACAAATTCTGTTCCTAAATTCAATTTACTTTTTACTTGAATGATGCCATTATGAAGTTCAATAATATGTTTCGCTACCGATAAACCCACGCCAAAACCTTTGATATTATTGGTATTTCTGGCACGATAAAAAGGATTAAAAATATTGGGCAAATCGCTTTTTGAAATACCAATTCCTTTATCTTGAATTTTTACGATACAATACTTTTTATCAAAACTTAGCAAAATATTAGCTTGTTGATTGGCAGAGTATTTACAGGCATTTTCCAACAGATTGACGAATAGGTTTTCTAACAAAACCTGATTTCCTTCAATTAAAGTAAGGTTATCTTCTTCTGGAATGATTTCAAAATCAAAAGTAATGCGATAATCTTGATGAATTTGTTGTACAGTTTTCTGGGCATTCAATAAAATATCTTCCGTCCGTAGTACTTCAAAAGTAAATTTTTCGCCATCATCTGTGGCTTTTGCTAATTGTAGTAAACCATTGGATAATTGAATAAGTCTTTCGGTATCATTCAAAATATTCTTTAAGATTTGTTGATATTCCTTTGCAGAATACTCTTCATCCAAGCCTACTTGTACTTCAGTTTTTAAAGCAGCCAAGGGCGTTCTGAGTTCGTGGGAAGCTTGTGACACAAATTGTTTTTGCTGAATAAATGCCATTTCTAGTCGATGAAGCATACTATTAAAATTTACCGCCAAGGCTGCAATTTCATCTTTACCATTGCCTTCATCTAATCTCTTTTTAAGATTATGTGCCGTAATTCTAGAAATTTCTTCATTTACCGATTGTATCGGTTTCAGAGCTTGACTCGCAAAAAACACTCCTAAAGCTATTGTGATAAGTATTCCCGACAGTAAACCTATTGCCAAGGTTTTGATAAGATTCTCTTTTTGTTCAATTCCAACACTATCAGTCGCAGAAGCTAATACTACAAAACGATCGAATTTCCCTTCAAATAATATCCCAATTACTTGTCTTTGATTACTTTCAAAAGTTACTCTTCCCTCCTTTCGAACCATTTCCAATAGATGGTTATTGAGATAATCTGCTCGCTTTTCTACATTGGCATACAAAAGTTCATTTCTAAAATTATAGACAAATACTTCTTCGTCAGATAAACGCAAAGACGAATTACTATCCATTAATTTCAATAATCTGGGTGTAAATTCTTGGACATCAACCAACAAACGAGCGGTTGTATTTGAACGAGCTTGGAGACGGTCGTAAAAGTTTTTTTTGCGTTGATTTTCTGCCCGAAGAAAAACTATGGCAGAGAAAATCAGCAAGATAATCGCTACAATGATGGTAAACTGAATGGCTATTTTATAACGAATTTGCATGTATTATTTAAAGTGATGAATTCTGAGTGATGAGTTTTGAAGTTTAATACAACACTATACATACAAGAACGTAGTTTATTTTGCAGATGCTAATTACAGGGTTTTTAATACATATCCTAAGCCTGTTTTGGTATGAATAAGTTTAGGTTCAAACTCTCGGTCTATCTTTTTACGAAGGTAATTAATATATACTTCAACGATGTTGGTACTAGTATCAAAATTCAAATCCCAAACATTTTCTACAATATCCATTTTGGATAATACTCTACCTTTATTTCTGAGCATATATTCCAGCAGTTCAAATTCTCTGGCTGTTAGTTCAATAATTTGCTCGTCTCGGCTTACAGTTTTACTTCTTAGATTCATCGCCAAATTGGCTTCTCGTAAAATCTCCGTACTCACCTCTTGCAGTTGGTTCGCACGTCGAATCAATGCCTGAATTCTAGCGGTTAACTCTCTAAATTCAAAAGGTTTAACCATATAATCGTCAGCACCTTCTTCTAAGCCTTTTACTTTATCATCTACCTCTCCCATCGCCGTAAGCATCAGAATCGGTGTAAGAATATTATTTTGACGAATAATTTTACAAACCTCAAACCCATTCATTAAAGGCAAATTGACGTCTAACAAAATCAAATCATACGTATTATTAGTAGCCAAACTAGCACCCATAAAACCATCGTAGGCGGGTTCGATGATATAATTCTTTTTCTCTAATCCATTTCTCAGACTATCAGAAACCCTTTTATCATCTTCGATGAGTAATATTTTTTTGCTATTTTCCATAAAATCTGTAGGTCGAGTTGATAATCAAAACCGTAAATCGGGTTTCTAAGCCGATGAAGAGTTACATTGCGGTCGTTCACAAGGATGAATTTCCAAAAAAATTCTTGTTTAGAAAGTTTTGGGGTAAGTCGGGTTGAAAACCCGACCTACAGTTATTATTTTACTAGATGCCTATTCAATCTTACTAGATGACCATTTCAGTTTACTAGATGTCTATCCAATCTAACAAGATGAGTATTTCAGTTTACTAGATACTCATTCAATCTTACTAAATGACCATTTCAGTTTACTAGATGTCTATCCAATCTAACAAGATGAGTATTTTAGTTTACTAGATGTCTATTCAATCTAACAAGATGAGTATTTTAGTTTACTAGATGCTCATTTAATCTTACTAGATGCCTATTTCAGTTTACTAGATGACCATTTCATCAAGTATTTTGATTGTAAAATCTTCTCGGATTGGAAATCCGAGCTACTGGATTTCTTGTAAGCTTTCATAATTGGCTTGTAAAATGCTTGCTATATGTTCATCTGTCAAGGCTGTTGAAAGGAACATGGCTTCATATTGCGATGGTGCTAAGTAAATTCCTCTTTTCAACATGGCTTGGAAGTATTTTCCGAATGCTACAGTGTCGGATGTTTTCGCATCTTCAAAATTGTTTACGGCTTGGTCGGTAAAGAATAGCGTAAACATTGAACCAACATGATTTAAGGTATAATTCAAGCCTAATTTACTCATGTTTGCTTTCATGCCGTCGGTCAATTTTGTACCTACTTCTTCCAAACGGGTATAAACCGAAGGCGTTTCGTTTAGGTGATTCAACATTGCTAAACCGGCTGCCATTGCAATTGGGTTTCCTGACAATGTTCCTGCTTGATATACTGGTCCTGCTGGTGAAACACAATCCATGATTTCTTTTTTTCCGCCATAAGCGCCTACTGGCATTCCTCCGCCGATGATTTTTCCCATCGTCGTCATGTCTGGTATAACGCCACAACGTTCTTGGAAACCTCCTTTTGATAAACGGAAGCCTGTCATTACTTCATCAAAAATCAAAATGATTCCTTCTTTATCACAAATTGCTCTTAAACCTTCCAAGAAACCTTCAACGGGTTTTACCAAACCCATATTTCCGACTACGGGTTCAAGAATGATACAAGCAATATTTCCTTTGTTGGCATCTACTAAGGTTTGAACGGCTGCTAAATTATTATATGGAGCTGTTAAAGTATCGTTGGCTACGCCTTTTGTTACGCCTGGTGAATCGGGACTCCCAAAAGTCATTACACCTGAGCCTGCGGCAATCAAGAATGAATCTCCGTGTCCATGATAGTTTCCTTCAAACTTTATCATCTTATCTTTTCCAGTATAACCACGGGCAACTCTTACTGCCGACATCGTTGCTTCTGTTCCTGAGTTTACCATGCGTACTTTTTCAACTGATGGAACCATTGAGCAAATCAATTCTGCCATTTCTACTTCTCTACGTGTTGGCGCTCCGAACGAAAAACCGCTTTGAATCGCATCTGAAACGGCTTTTTCTACTAATTCATGGGCATGACCTAAAATCATTGGCCCCCACGAATTAATTAATTCTATGTATGAATTACCATCTTCATCATGTAAGTATGCACCTTTTGCTGATTTTATAAAAATTGGGTTTCCTCCTACCGCACGAAATGCTCTCACTGGCGAATTGACGCCTCCCGGAATAAAGTTTTTAGCTTTTTGAAAAAGTTGTTCTGATTGTGTCATTGTTTTTGTTTTTGTGGAGAAGCAAGATGCAAGAGAAAAGAAACAGGATTTAAGAGAAAAGACATAATTTTTAGATTATGTATTAGAGATTAATAATCAAATTATGATTGATAAATCTTACTTTATAGCTTTTTATTTCATCAATTCTCAAATCTTGTTTCTTGCATCTTACCTCCTGTATCTAATATCTCACTTCTTTCCTCTTACTTCTTGAATCTTGTTTCTTCAATCTTGTTTCTTGTATCTTGTTTCTAAAAAACCTACTTCGCCAATACAAACTTAAAATTATCTAAAGTAGTAATTGGACAAATTTGATTGTCTTGTGATTTGAAATAATTAAAACCCATTAAAGAATAAGTATTGTTATAAGTAGCTGGAGTATCCAAGCCTTTACGAATGTTATAACCATTTTTGCCAAATAACCTTCCCCAGAAAAGTGCTAAATCATAACCATGAAAAGCATAATACGAAGGAATTACACCATACTTTGCTAAATAATCTTTACGAAAACTATCTACTTCTGGTTTATCATTATCAATAAATTCTGGATTGATACAATAAATTTCTCTTCCCGACAAAGTACCGTTACTCAAATTATAGGTATTAAAAGCCTCCGCCGTAGTAACAAGTGGAGCCATTATTTCTTTTTTATTCAAAGCCGTAATCATCGAAAGTCCCGCTTTTTTATCAGAGGTTGACATAAAAATATGACTTATTTTCTTTTCAGGTAATTTACTGATGATGTCCTCGGAATAAGATTTAATTTTCTCGAACTTCACTACTTCGTAACCAATCTTTTCCATTTGTTCACGATAGCTTACCGCCATGATAGAATCGTTCTGAACATCTGAATAATAAATAGCGGTATTTCTTCCCATAAATGCTTGTCTGCTTACAAAATCTGCCGCTTTGGTAGCTTGCATCACTAAAGAAGGTTGTGCTAAAAAAGACAAATTATAATCATTCAAAATCTTTTGATTGTTCGACATCGGGTTCACAATCGGAATCTGATTAGCATCACAATAAGCTGTTGCAATTTTATTGGTTTCGGTATAAAGTGGTCCAACCAATAAATCCATCATCTGAAAAGAACGATTATTGACTAATTCAAGCATTTCATCAGGCTCGTTTGTCATGTCATAAACAAAACAATTCAAGGTAATTCCTTCTTTCAATAATTGATTTTTTGCCAATTTCATACCTTGATATAAATCCAAAGCATACTGATTTCTTCTGATTTTATCAGCACTCATATTAGCAACTTCAACGGGCAATAATAATCCAAAATTCAAATAACCTTTGGTTGTTCTTGATTTTGTAACACCTGCTGAAGTAGTATTAATGACGATATTTTGTTGCACTTTATCCGACAAAATAGTTTCGTTGGGAAACTTCTTAGATAATTCTTGGACTAATTTAGAATTGTCAATCTGACGGACATAAAATGTTTTCATTTCCGTCAAATCATTTTGTAGGGAATCGGCAGGGATTTTCTGAGCAATCGTAAAAGCCTCTACATACTTTTTCTCTTCAAAAGCTAACATGGTTAACAAAAAGTTAATTTCAGCTTTATCAGTCCAAGTGGGGTGAGTCACCATTAAATTCTTCAAAGTAGTTTTCGCTACAGAATATTCTTTCAAATGAATCGCACTTAATGCTGAAAAATAGAAAGAATTAGGTACTAAGACAGTTCCTAATTGATTATTGGATAGATTACTGAAGGCAATTTTAGCTTTTTCGTACTCGTGGTTTTTATATAATTCTAATGCTTTTTTGTAAGCTAACTCGTATTCAGGAAGCGAATTTTGTGCCTTCCCTACTTGGAAAGTAAACAGCAGCAATAAAATCCAGATAAATCTATTTAGCATATTTGAAAGTTTGAGTTTTACAAAGATAATAAACTTTGTATATTCACGATTGTATCAATTACTCATCAAAACTAATTTCATAATGAACATTCACTGGTACCTCAAGCATTTCAGAGACTTAACTACAATCGAATTATACCAAATTCTACAACTTCGTAATGAGGTTTTTATTGTTGAACAAAATTGTCCTTTCCAAGATTTAGATGATAAAGACTTGATTTCTTTTCATTTTATTGGCTTTGATACCAGTAGCCAAAAAATTGTAGCCTATACTCGCCTAATTGCACCCGGTATTTCATACGAAGAAGCCTCGATTGGTAGAGTAGTTACTTCTCCTCTGGCTCGTGGCGGTGGATTTGGAAAAACTTTAATGCTCAAGTCAATTGAAATGATGGAAGAAATATTTGCGGGTAGTCCAATCAGAATCGGCGCACAATTATATTTAAAGCAATTTTATGAATCTTTTGGCTTTCAACAAGTTAGTGAAATTTATTTAGAAGACGGCATCGAACATATCGAAATGTTGAGGAATGAATAAAACAAATCCGTATTTTAGCACACAAAAAACGCAACAACATTTCGAAAAAAAGCTTTCAAATCAACTATTATTTGACCAAAAACAAGATTCAAACCTTGTTGGATAAGTATTAATCACTGTTCCGACAAGTTTATATTTTATACAAATTCATGAATAAAACACAGCTTTCTATTATTGCCAAAACCGTTGGCGTAAATCAAACACAAGTTCAGAATACAATTAATTTATTAGAGGAAGGTGGAACAGTTCCGTTCATTGCACGATACAGAAAAGAAGCAACGGGAAGTTTAGATGAAGTACAAATTCTTGATATTAAAGAGCTTTTAGGCAAACTCAAAGAAGCAGATAAACGCAGAGAAGGCATCATAAAATCCATTGAAGAACAAGGAAAAATGACGCCAGAATTGTTAGAAAAGCTTAACAATGCCTATTATTTACAAGAACTTGAAGACCTTTATTTGCCGTACAAACAAAAGCGTAAAACAAGAGCAAGTATTGCAATTGAAAAAGGTTTAGAGCCTTTAGCAAAATTGATTTTTGAACAAAAAGAGGCTAATGTGCTAAAAAAAGCCGAAGCTTATTTGAACGATAAAGTAGCAAATGTAGAAGAAGCCTTGCAAGGTTCAAGAGATATTATTGCAGAATGGATTAACGAAAATGTGGAGGCAAGAAATGCGGTTAGAAAAGTATTTGAGCGTGAAGCAATGGTTTATGCCAAAGTAAAAAAAGGCAAAGAAGAAGAAGGAATCAAGTACAAAGATTATTTTGATTTCTACGAACCCTTGAAAAAAGTTCCTTCACACCGTTTATTGGCTTTGCGTCGTGGCGAAGAAGAAGGTTTTTTAAGTGTGAGTATTTCTCCAGAAGAAGACAATGCTTTGGGTGCATTGGACAGAATTTTCTTGAAAGGCTTACCAGATGCAAAAAAAATCGTGGAAGATTCAATCACAGATTGCTACAAACGATTGATGAAACCTTCTATTGAAAATGAATTTGCAGGTTTTTCAAAAGAAAAAGCAGACACCGAAGCCATTAAAATCTTTGCGCAAAACCTTCGTCAATTATTATTAGCTTCGCCACTGGGTCAGAAAAAAGTATTGGCTATCGACCCCGGTTATCGTACTGGTTGCAAAACTGTTGTATTAGATGCACAAGGAAATTTATTGCATGATACAGTCATTTATCCTTTCGACAAGTCTATTGAAGCACAAAATACTGTTTTAACAATTGCAGAAAAGTATCAAATTGATGCTATTGCGATTGGAAATGGTACAGCAGGAAGGGAAACTGAAGATTTTGTCAAGAAATTAGCTTTCAAAAAAGTACCACAAATATTTGTAGTTTCAGAACAAGGCGCTTCCATTTACTCCGCCTCTCCTATCGCTCGTGAAGAATTTCCAGATAAAGATGTAACCGTTCGTGGAGCAGTTTCTATTGGAAGAAGATTGATGGACCCTTTGGCAGAATTAGTAAAAATCGACCCAAAATCAATTGGCGTTGGGCAATATCAACACGATGTTGACCAATCGATGCTGAAAGGAACATTGGATACAGTCGTTGAAAGTTGTGTGAATGCCGTTGGCGTAAATTTGAACACCGCTTCAAAACATTTATTGAGTTATGTTGCTGGATTGGGACCATCTTTAGCAGCGAATATTGTGAAGTATCGTCAAGAAAATGGGGAGTTTAAATCTCGTCAGCAAATTAAAAAAGTAGCTCGTTTAGGTGAAAAAGCATTTGAACAATGTGCTGGTTTCTTGAGAATTCATAATGCAGAAAATCCTTTGGATAATTCAGCAGTTCACCCAGAAACCTATCCAATTGTTGAAAAAATGGCAAAGGATTTGAAGTGTTCTGTGAAAGATTTAATGAGTTCAGCAGAACTTAGGAAACAATTAAATCTGAATGCTTATGCCAACGACAAAATTGGTTTACTGACACTTCAAGACATTTTAAAAGAATTAGAAAAGCCTTCTCGTGACCCACGTGAACAATTAACAGCTTTTGAATTTGATGCAAATGTGAAGAAAGTAGAAGATTTATATGAAGGAATGGTACTTCCAGGTATCGTTACGAACATTACTGCTTTTGGTTGTTTTGTGGATGTTGGCGTAAAACAAGATGGTTTGGTTCATATTTCCCAATTAGCCAACCAATACGTTTCCGACCCAAATCAGGTTGTGAAATTACAACAACAAGTACAAGTTAGAGTAATGGAAGTTGATATCGCCAGAAAAAGAATTGCTTTGAGTATGAAGGCAGTTTAGTATTTGGTTTTAAGAAGCAAGATTCAAGACAGAAGAAGCAAGAAAAAGAGATGTTGGAAAAATAATAAAAACGACTTACTTAACTCGCTTTTATTAATCCTGACTTTTGCATCTTGTATCTTTAATCTTGCATCTTGCTACTCTTTCAAAAATCCCCCAAAAAATGAACAACCTAGAAGTATGGATGCGTGGACCAATTGCTGGATTGGCTCCATTATTACAACCTGTGGCTCATGCAATTTTGCAGGCTCGTGAAGAAGTAAATCTGATGATGATTGATTTTCCTGAAGAATTACTTTGGGAGTCTCCTGCGGGTTGTGCTTCTGTGGCTTTTCATTTACAGCATTTAGCAGGTGTGTTAGATAGACTTTTTACTTATGCCAACGACCAAATGTTGAGCGAAGAACAATTAGATTTATTACAATTAGAATCAGTAAAAAATCAATACAATGTAAACGTAAAGTCATTACTTACACGTTTTAACAATCAAGTGAACAAGGCATTGACACAGTTAAAAAATATAGACGAAAAAACATTGTTGGAAGCAAGAGGAATTGGAAGAAAACGAATACCAACAAATGTTTTAGGCTTACTTTTTCATGCTGCAGAACATACGCAACGCCATACTGGTCAACTTTATGTTACCGTAAAAATGTTAAAAAATGCTCAAAACGGAACAATTCAGCTTTAACAAATTTATATTATTGATTCCTTATGAAACAAAACCATTTGAATACTTTTTATCGTTTTTCTGTACTAATTGGTGTAGTTGTATTGTTAGATTCTTGTAAATTATTTCGTAAAAAAGAAGATAATAACGTTGTGGTTACTCGTCCAAAATCAGTGCCTGAAACAAATACATCTAAAACTTATAATGCTAAAACAATCAACAATCTAATTTCAACCGCAAGAAGCTATACAGGTGTTCCTTATCGAGCTGGGGGAACAGATAGAAATGGGATGGATTGTTCAGGTTTGTTATTTTGTGTTTATAATCAATTTGGTTTTAAAATTCCTAGAATTTCCTATCAGCAATCAGATTTTGGTAAAGAAATATCAATTGATGACCTTCGCCCTGGTGATTGGGTTTTTTTCGTAACCAATAAAGGAAACGTAAGTAATATTAATCACGCTGGACTAATCACAGAATTGAGAAGCAAAACAGAAGTAATGTTTATTCACTCCTCCTCTTCAAAAGGTATCAGAGAAGATAATCTTTACAGTAAATATTGGATGAGTTGTTTTGCCAAGGCAAGTAGGCCGTTTTAAGCTAAATTCAACCCAATCACCAAAGCCCACATCATTGCAAAACTTATCAGCATTGAAACGTTTACCAACATTCCTGCGATTTTGGTATCATAATTTAGCTCGTCAGAAAAAGGTAAAATCGTCATTCCAACTGGTATAATGAGCACAATTAACAACACATTTCTGTACAATTGCTCTACAGGCAGAAAATAAAAGAAAGCAAAACCTAACAAAAATCCCCAGAAGTAACGAATTAAAAGTACTTTAGAAACCTTTTTGAGTATCTCTCCAGAAGTAGAAATATTCAAATAAATTCCCATGATTAATAATACAATCACTTTATTTCCTCTTGCCATCACGTCTATTACATCAATCACAATCGTGGGAATTTCTATTTTTACTAAGTTTACAAAAACACCCAAAAGTATGGCTTGAAAAGGCAATAAAGTAAATATTTTCAAGATAGCTTTTTGGGCATTTTGTGAAATACTTACACCTTCATTTTTATCCGACATAAATACCCCTGTGCCATATACTAAGCCAAAAACGGCAAAAGAATTTCCAAAATCAAACATGGCAGCATATACCATTCCAGCTTGTCCCCAAATGCCTTCAATCAACGGATAAGCAAAAAGCCCAAGATTAAAACCTCCGCTTCCCATAATCAAAATTGCCTTCATTTTCTGCGATTGATTTTTGAATAATTTTGCAGCAGTAAACATTGTAAGCAATGAAAAACAAAAAGAAATAACAGGTAATAACAAGAGGTTAAATTCAAAATGCACACGTTTCATCGTTAAAAACATCAACGCTGGAAAAGTAGTGTGCATTAATAATTTAGAAATAATTTTTCCTTCTTTTTCAGAAACAATATTTTGGCGCTTCAAAAAATATCCGACCAAAATGATACTCAAAGCAGTAATAAAAACGGTATTGGTTTGATTCATGGAAATAAGAAAGAAAATAAAGTGTATTTAATGAATTAATATTTCTGTGAAAAATGAACAAACCAACTGAAAGCTTCTATTCTATACAAACTAGACAATAATGAATAAGTTGGCGTTAAAATATTTACCAAAGCAATGAAATAAATAAACCTACTCACTTTTTCATTCGTTTGTCCGACCAATAAATAGACCACAAAAACAAGTAAAAAAGTATAAGACAAACTTCTTGTAACATCTTCCACGGCTGTTCCTACTAAAAAACAAGCCACAAAAATTCCAATAAACCAAAGTGCTACTATGTAATATTTCTTTTTGATTAAGTAAAAAGACGTAGATAAAATAAGTAATAAATTTAATTTTAATGAAGAGAAAATAGCAAAGGGAATTTTTGTGCGATGGATAAAGCCTAATCCTAATGAAACACCACTATCTTTTCCGATGGGCGTATCTAAATGATAATTTTTGTAAAATAGAATTCTGATAAAAATATAAATCAACACACTGATAAAAACTGTCCAAAATGATTTGTTGTGGCTAAATAATTTATAGAAAGTAGTTTTGAAATCTTGTGTTGTTTGAGCCAAAGAAAAAGTAGTCAATCCAGCAAATAAGGGAATAATCAAAGAGGGAGCGATACTTCTTTCATCAACAAAATAGCTTGCTAATAAAAATACAATACTTATTGAACTTTTATAAAAATACAGGGCAATCACCAAACCAAGGTAGGCGTAAGAATCGTAAAAAAGCGTATCATAATTAAACGAATTCCCAACATAAGAAAACAGTAGCGCAATGGTTCCCCAGAAACTTATGGCTGCATTTTTGGAGACTCGATTAATTATTTTGATTGAAAACCAAATAAATACAGGAAGCAATAAAATCTGAAGATAAAATAATCGAAGAGAATTTAAACTAAATACATTTGCCAACAAATATGGAGTAATTCTAAGATCTCGCTTTCGAAAATGGTCTTCAGGAGGAAAATCCAAAGTGGGTTGTAAAGGTTTTTCTATTTTATTATTAACAAATTGTTGCACCGAAATGTCAATACTTGTCCAATCATTACTAATCCTTTTCCTGATAATTTCTGGAAAATATATAAAAGAAAAAACTAGAAAAATCAGTACGCAAATAACTACATACCAGTATTTATTTTGCAAATATTTAATGACAAAATAATTAAATTTAGTAAAGAGGATGCTGATATTTGGAAGCATATTGTAGAGGAGGTTAAAATTTCTAATCACAAAAATCAAGAAAATAAAAACTTACACGTACAAAACTTTTAATCCTAACATAGGCTATTCTTAACAAAAATAAACTTTTTTAGTTAGAAACAACCCTTTTTACCAAACATTAACATTTAAATGTTACAGGGCAATTCATACAAATGCAATGACTCAATACAAATTTAATCTATATATCTCCTATAATTTCTCAGCTTTAACTAATTTTGCAGATATATTCTTGTTTGGCGTGAGTACATTAACGTATTTACGAATAACATCTAACAGATAACATCAAAAAATAATGGGTAAGAAAGTTTTAATTATTGGTGCAGGTGGCGTAGGAAATGTAGTAGTAAAGAAATGTGCCATGAATCCAGAAGTATTTTCTGAAGTAGTTTTAGCAAGCCGTACAAAACGTAAATGTGATGCTATTGCTGAAGAATGTGCTAAAATAGGTTTACCAACCAAAGTAGAAACTGCGCAAGTAGATGCTGATAATGTGCCAGAATTGGTTGCTTTGATTAATCAAGTAAAACCTTTTATGGTTATCAATGTGGCTCTTCCATATCAAGATTTAACCATTATGGATGCTTGTTTGGAAACAGGAGTACATTATATGGATACTGCTAATTATGAGCCTAAAGATGTTGCTAAATTTGAATATTCATGGCAATGGGCTTATCAAGAACGCTTTAAAGAAGCAGGGTTGATGGCTTTATTAGGTTGCGGATTCGATCCAGGTGTTACCCAAGTTTATACAGCTTATGCCAATAAACACCATTTCGATGAAATGCACTATTTGGATATTATAGACTGTAATGCTGGTGACCACGGAAAAGCTTTTGCTACCAACTTCAACCCTGAAATCAACATTCGTGAGATTACTCAAAAAGGTCGTTATTGGGAAAATGGCGAATGGGTTGAGATTGACGCTATGTCAATCCATAAACCAATTGAATATCCAGGAATTGGACCAAAAGAATCTTATGTGTTATATCACGAAGAATTAGAATCGTTGGTTAAAAACTTCCCTACATTGAAGCGTGCTAGATTCTGGATGACTTTCGGTCAACAATATATTACTCACTTACAAGTATTGGAAAATGTTGGTATGACTTCAATTGCTCCAATTAAATTCCAAGGAGTTGATATTGTACCACTTGAATTTTTAAAAGCTGTACTTCCAGAACCGGGTTCTTTAGGAGAAAACTACACTGGCGAAACTTCAATCGGTTGCCAAATCAAAGGTATCAAAGATGGTGTTGAAAAAACATATTACGTTTGGAACAACTGTAAACACCAAGATTGTTGGAAAGAAGTACAAGCACAAGGCGTAAGTTATACAACAGGTGTACCAGCAATGATTGGGGCAATGATGATGATTACAGGAGAATGGATGAAACCAGGCGTTTGGAATTGTGAAGAATTAAATCCAGATCCATTCATGGCGATGTTGAATATTCATGGTTTGCCTTGGAACGAAGAAATCAACGGAACACTTCCGCATGAGTATTAGTAATCCTCAAGTTTTTGAAAGAATTTATAATTACATCAAAATGATAAAATCCATTGCCCGTGTTGAAAAATGCGGGCAATTTTAATAATTAAGAATTATACAATCAACGGCAAGTAAATTACTTTCCTGATAATCAATTTCAATTTAATATGATTGATTTCTCACAAATACCTTCTCCTTGTTATGTATTAGAAGATAGGTTATTACGTAAAAATTTAGAGCTATTACAATATGTTCAGCAGCAAGCTGGCATCGAAATCATCTGTGCTTTAAAAGGCTTTTCGATGTTCTCTACTTTTCCAATGGTTCGTCAGTATTTGGCTGGGGCAACCTCAAGTTCTCTGCATGAAGCCCGTTTAGCTTTTGAAGAAATGGGTTCTAAAGCTCATGTATATTCACCTGCTTATTTGGATAAAGAATTTGATGAATTACTTTCTTACTCATCACATATTTCTTTTAACTCTTTGAATCAATTTGAAAAATTCAAAGAAAAATCAATCGCAAACGGTATTAGTTGCGGACTTCGTATCAATCCTCAATATTCAGAAGTAGAAACAGATATGTATAATCCATGTATTGCGGGTTCTCGATTGGGAATTACTCGTAATCAGTTAGGAGATACTTTACCAGAAGGTATTGAAGGATTGCATTCGCATACTTTATGCGAAAACGATTCTTATACTTTGGAGCGTACTTTGAAAGCAATCGAAGAGCGTTTCGGCGATTTATTAAAACAAGCTAAATGGCTGAATTTAGGTGGAGGACATTTGATTACTCGTGCTGACTACGAGCCTGAACATTTAATTTCAGTATTAAAAGGATTAAAAAGTAGATTTCCGAATCTGAAAATTATTTTAGAGCCGGGTTCAGCGGTGGGTTGGAGAACAGGTTACTTAACTTCTACAGTCCTTGATATTATTGATTCTCAAGGGATTAATGTGGCAATTTTAGATGTAAGTTTTGCTGCTCACATGCCTGATACTTTAGAAATGCCTTATAAACCAAAAATTTTAGGTGCGCATCAAGAGCCAGTAGCGGGGAAACATACTTATCGTTTTGGTGGGATGACTTGTTTGGCGGGTGATTTTTATGGAGATTACTCATTTGATGAGCCTTTAAAAATTGGAGATTCAATCGTTTTTGATGATATGATACATTATACGATGGTAAAAACGACAACCTTTAATGGTGTAAATTTACCTTCAATTGGCATTTGGCGAGAAGATGATACTTTTGATTTGGTAAAATCTTTTGGTTATGAAAGTTTCAAAGATAGATTGAGTTAGGAGTAATATACTTTCAATCGCTGAAATCAATAAAAAAACCTGATGCTTTCACATCAGGTTTTTTTACGTAGATTCAATTCAAAAATTAATAGCCAGGATTCTGAGAAAAACCTGCATTTCCACCCTCTGAACGGTCAATTTGAGTTTGAGGAATTGGACGAACCAAGTTTGAAGCTTTCACGTTTGCAGCAGCTTGTGGATTGTATTTTTGAACACGCTCAACAAGATTACCCCAACGTTTCAAATCCATCCAACGAGTTTGCTCTCCTACTAACTCTCTAGCTCTTTCTTCTACAACCAAATCAAAAGTCATATCGTTAGATGTTACTTCCATAGCACTTTGTTTTCCAGGCCAAGCAGCACGACGACGCACCATATTGATTGCATCTGTTGCAGCTTGTTTATTACCTGCTCCTAACTGCGCTTCAGCCAACATCAAATAAGTATCCGCTAATCTGAAAACAAAGTAATCACGGCTACCAGATTCATAAGTCATATCAGGACGTTTTGTATCGAAAAACTTACGCAAAGTTGGGAATAAAGCTTCAGAGTATTTACTTGGTACTAAAACTTGGTATTTCTTCTTAGCTCTATCTGCTTTAGACATTTCATATCCCGGAATAAAAATTGCTGTATCGCCTGATGCAAAAGTTACACTCGTCTTAGAATCATCAAATGCAGTATTGTACGTTCCCGGTTTGTTCGAATACCAAGTATCTTTAAACGTTTTCTTATAGCGTGAATCGTTTACTCTTTCACCAAACACTACATCGGTACAATAAGTAGTAGGACGTAAACGCTTAAATGGACGACCATTCACGATATCACGTTGCATACCTGCTTGTACGTCATACTGCATACCATAGAATAAATGTAGGTTGTTACCACCATTTACTGAACCTGTATTGTTTGTTAAATTTGTTAAAAGATCTGAAGTATATTGTACAGCAAAAACGATTTCAGAATTTTTCTGATTATTTTCATCAAATACACTTGCAAAATCATCTAACAATTTAAAGCCATAATTATTTACTACGCTAGTACACAAAGTAGCAGCTTTAGAAAAATCGTCAGCAGCTTTTTGTGAAGAATATGCTTTTGCTAAATAAACTTTGGCTAATGCCATTTCAGCCGCAGGCTTAGTAGCTCTTCCGTACTGAGTTGACGAATTTGGTAAATCTGCAATTGCTTCTGTTAAATCTTTAATAATTGCATTATACATTTCAGCCTCTGTTGCTCTTTTTGTTACTTTAGTCGGGCTCAAGGTTTCTGTCAATCTCAAGTCAACACCACCCCACTGTTGGAACAAAATAAAGTAGTAATGTCCTCTCAAAAACTTAGCTTCAGCTACTCTTACTTTTTTAATAGCATCAGTTACTGTTGCAGCTGGTGCTCTTCCAATAATTGCATTACAAGTGTTAACACCACGATAAAGCTCATCCCAAGTATTAGCTAGATAGTCAACCGTTGGGTTAAGCTGTGTATCATAAAAGTGGAAACCTTTATAACCACCATCTGCACCAGTTGCGTAAATATCAGTACCGTACTCAGTCATGGTTAAGCCTTGCTGTGTACCATAATAATATCTGAGTGTTGAATAAGCCGCATTTACTGCATCTTCAAAACCTTTAGGAGTATTGATATAATCGTTACCAATACCTGAAATCACTTTTTCATCCAATAAATCAGAACACGATTGCCCAGTTAGCATTAAAGTGGCAATACCTAAGATTCTTGCATGTTTAAATATTTTATATTTGATATTCATCTTTTTTTTCATTTAATGTTTGATACTTTTTTAGCTACAGTTTCTAGGCACTTTTTGTACCTCATCTTTTTGCTTAAAATTTAGCGTTGATACCTACAGTAAACACTTTTGTTGCTGGTGTAATACCGTTGTTTACTGAAGTTCCAGATGTTTCTGGGTCAACACCATTGTATTTCGAAATAAATTTCGACCAAATAAATGGTTGTTGAATACTAGAGAAAAGTCTCAATGATTCCATGCCTAATTTCTTCGCAACGCCATCTTTGAAAGTATAACCAAAGTTGATGTTTCTTAACTTGATAAATGAACCGTCGAAGTACATTAAAGTAGTGTTATATTGAGGGAACTCTTGTGTGCTGAATGGACGAGGATACTCCGCACCTGGGTTATTTGGCGTCCAGTAATCTACTTTGATTTGTTGGTAACGACCAGCCAAAGCGTTGTTGTTTTGGTGGAAACCACTTACAATCATTTGTCCGAAGCGACCAAAGAAGAAGAACGATAAGTCGAAATTCTTATAAGTAAAGCGGTTAGTTAAACCTGCTGAAAAGTCTGGAACATCAGAACCAAGAAGTACTCTATCTGATGCGTTAATTACACCATTACCATCAGTATCTTGCACTTTGATTTGACCAACACCTGCACCCAAAGCATTTCCTTTGTCACCCGGATAATATTTAGCAGCTTGTTCAGCTTCGCTTATTTGCCAGATACCTGCTTTTTTGTAGTCAAAGAATGAGTTCAATGGTTGACCAATGAACCATTTGTTACCAATATCATCTATTGCACCATTATAAAGCGAAACGATTGCCTCTTTATTTCTAGTAAATTGGAAATCAGTTGTCCATTTAAAACCGCTTCCAGTATTGATATTCACAGTTGTAAGCCCTAATTCAATACCTCTGTTTCTAGTTTCACCCACGTTACGTGTTACAGCTCCAAAACCGATTGAACCCGGTAATTGGTCAGATAATAATAAATCGGTTGTGTTTGTTTGGTATAATTCCAAAGAACCTTGTACTTTACCTTTCCAGAAACTAAAATCAAAACCTACGTTAGTAGTAGCCGAACTTTCCCATCTTAAATCTGGGTTACCAATTGTATTTGGACGATATCCGAAAGCACCTGAATTATCCCAAGCATAAGATGTTCTGCTTAACAAACCTTGAGTTTGATATGGAGACACCCCTTGGTTACCTACTGCACCATAGCCTGCTCTTACTTTAAGTAAATCTAACCACTGAATATCTTTCATGAAATCCTCATTACTCATATTCCAACCTAAAGCAATTCCTGGGAAATTACCATATTTAGAGTTCAAACCAAAACGGCTAGAACCATCACGGCGCATTGTAACAGTCACTAAATATTTATCGTTGTAATCATAATTGACACGCCCCATGTAAGAGTTAATCGTCCAATCAACTAAACTACTACCCACACCTACTACAGTACTTGCATTACCTAAGTTATAGAATTGTTGTGTTTCAGCAGGAACACCTTGTACGTTTGCACCATAAATTTCAAAACGATCTTTTTGAATAGACTGAAGTAAAGTAACATTCAAATTATGTTTTCCATAAGATTTTGAATAGTTCAAGATATTCTCAAGCGTCCAGTTGAATCCAAAACGGTTTTCGTTACTTGCTTGTGCATCACCACCTTTTCTAGCGTTAGTTTGTGCTCCAATGAATCTACCCCAACGAGATAATGTAAAATCTGGTCCAAAATTAACACGGTATTTCAAACCATCCATGATTTTCACTTCTGTATAAA
Source organism: Arcicella lustrica (assembly GCF_034930985.1). Lineage (NCBI taxonomy): Bacteria > Pseudomonadati > Bacteroidota > Cytophagia > Cytophagales > Flectobacillaceae > Arcicella > Arcicella lustrica. Next base: position 87,141 of record NZ_JAYGIM010000009.1, on the reverse strand, counting down.
TACTGTTGAAAATTCTGTATTTTTTTGTATTATCTACCTGAGCACCCGGAACAATTTCAGCCAAAGGGTTTGTCAATAAAGCATCGTTTGTTGGAGTAAAGTTGATACTTCCATCAGCTTTGTAAGCAGCACCTAATGGGTTTTGTTGAATTGTGAAACTGTAAGGGTTCAAGTTTTCACCATTTCTATCACTGAACATCATGTAAGACGACAAGCCAATTTTCAACCATTTGTTAATTTCATGGTCAATGTTAGCACGTAATGTTGTTCTTGTATAATCCAAACCTTCAGTAATCCCTTTATCCAAGAAATAACCAGCAGAAATATAGAATTGAGTTCTATCGTTACCACCTTGAATACCAATTGTATGGTTTTGTTGGAAACCTTTTTTAAGAATTAAATCTTGGTAATCTGTACTTCTTCCTTGAGCGATACCTTCCTTAACGTTAATATCTCCACCCAATACGGCTATTTTCGAGTCGACGTCAGGATCTGATTGCCCAGTTGGTACAATGACACCAGCAGCATTTTTATAAATACCTGTTGAACGATAAGCTTCTCTTACATATTCAGCAAATTCAGGACCATTGAAAAGAGTCATTTTATTTAAAGCTTCCGACTGACCAACGTACATATCATACGTTACAGTAGTTTTACCTTTAACACCACCTCTTTTTGTCGTTACCAAAACCACACCATTTGCACCTCTAGCACCATAAATAGCGGTTGCAGTTGCATCTTTCAATACTTCAATTGATTGAATATCATTTGGGTTCATATCTTCATAACCAGCAGATAATGGAATACCATCTACTACATACAAAGGGTCATTTCCAGCGTTGAATGAACGACGACCACGAATCAAGATTTTTGGCGTTGTTCCTGGTTTTGAACCTGATTGGGAAACGTCAACCCCAGCAGTTCTTCCTTGTAATGCCTGACCTAAGTTGGTAATTGGCATTTCAGAAATTTGTTTAGCAGACACTTGTGAAATAGCACCAGTTAATTGGCTTTTCTTTTGCGTACCATAACCAACTACTACTACCTCATCAATTGATTTAATGTCAGTAGAAAGTTTGATATCAATAATTGAGCGATTACTAACTGCTACTTCTTGCGTATTGAAACCGATTGCAGAGAAAATCAAAGTTGAATTTGTACCTACCGCAATTTTGTAGCTACCATTTGCATCTGTAGTAGTTCCTCTGTTTGTTCCTTTTACAGCAACCGTAACACCCGGAATACCTTGCCCGTCGTCGGCAGAAGTGATTTTACCAGTTACTGATCGATCCTGACCAAAACCAGTGAATGTGATAGATAAAAGCAACAAACAAATTGCCCAACCTACATTACTTTTTAATTTAAGTAGAGATTTCATACCCATGTGTTTTTGATTGATTTAATTGTGATAGTTAAATTATTGAAATGGTTAAATTGATACGTCTCCAGAGTGATTCTACTTCATTTTCAGGCAAAATATTCTTTTCATGACTGTTTAGAATAAATTTTGCTATTTCGATTTCTTCTTGCTTTTCAGGGTATTTTTTCAAAAATGCTTGCCAAAAATTATTTTCGACTAACTGATTTTCTGATTTTACCCATTCAATAAAGCAACTGTCTGACATAAAATCTTCAGACATAAAATCTTTGTACTTTGTGAATCGCTGCTCAAACAATTTTATAAATATTTTAAGTAAAACTTGTAATTATCAGCAAAAGACGGGTCAAATACAGTTTCTACTCATTTATTAATATATTTTTTAAAAAATGTACTAATCTAATATTTAGACAAAAAAAAGAGCCAAAATCGGGTGATTTTGGCTCTGAATACAAAAAGTAAATTTATATCATGCAATTGTGAGTCTTTCTAAGGAAATATGTTCTTTTAAAATTTTTAATGCTCCAAAAATAAGGTTATAAACCGACTGCGGGTTAATACTCATCTTACTAGAAATCTGGTCAGTATCCATATCATGAAAAAACTTCAGTGAAATTGCTTCACGCTGACGTTTTGTCAAATACTTGAATGATTCCGTCAAAGTATCACTAAAAGATTGTTCCTCTTCAAAAGCAACCAAACGGTTTTCGTGCGAAGTAATAAAATCAGGATTTTCAAGATAATATGCCTCTTGATGCTGGAAATGGCGTTGTTGAGTTTCTAAATGACGTACCAATTTTCTTTTGATAGAAGCCATCAAGTAATAACGAATAGAAGTTGTTTCACCTAAATTCCGATGATTTTTCCACAATTCTACAAATAAGTCGTGCAAGCAATCTTTAATCAATTCTCTATCTGCGGTAATACTTGTACTGTAATTGTACAATAAACTAACATAGTTATGATAAATTGAAGAAAAAGCAGCATGGTCTCCTGCTCTAAATTCATTCCATAATGCAACCTCGTCGATTATTTTTTTTGTAGTTATCATAGATAAAATAAGAGTATCTGTATAATTTTCTCTTAAAGATATATCAAATAAATATCACTTTTCAAGGTTTTTTTTGAATATTTTTCCGTAAACGTTTACGGAAACGTTTACAGCAAAACTTTTTTAAAAAAGAGTACTAATCAGTTAATTTCTGAAAGAAACTCTTTATGAATTATCACTTTTACAAACCAGTAATCATTACAATGGCTTCTTTGAGCGAAAAAATAAAAGTGAAATAGGATATTTCTAATTTTGACTCTATTTTTAGACCTTATTATTTATCACACTCACAAAAATCAACAAAACATGAAAAAACTTTTTATTACCCTTATTAACATATTACTGTTGGGGTCAATAGTTCATGCGCAAACCCAATTTTCCCCTCGCAATGGCGTTCAGGACGAAAGACCTAATCTTTATGCTTTCACCAATGCAACGATTGTTGTGGATGCCAACACTACGCTTGAAGGTGCAACATTATTAATTCGTGGTTCAGTCATTGAAGCAGTTGGCAAAGGCATCAGCATTCCTACAGGAACTACCGTTACTGATTTAAAAGGAAAAAGAATTTATCCTTCTTTAGTAGAAGCTTATTCAAATTATGGTTTACCCGAAAATAAAAGTGAAGGTGGAAGAGGTTTCAGAGCCGACCCACAATTTGAGTCTAAGAAAAAAGGTGCTTACAACTGGAACCAAGCAATTTTACCAGAAGTAGATGCGGCAAGTCTTTTCACTATCAACCCAACTGCTGCAGATGAATTTCGTAAAGCTGGATTTGGCGCTGCAATTAGCCACGTGCAAGACGGAATCGTGAGAGGTACTTCTACTTTATTGGCATTGGGCGATGGTCGTGACCAAGATGCTTTATTGAAAAGTAAAGTCTCTGCTCATTACTCTTTTTCAAAAGGAACATCTACGCAAGACTATCCAAATTCTATGATGGGTTCTGTGGCATTAATTCGCCAGACTTATTATGATGCAGATTGGTTCAAAAAATCAAAAAACAAAGTTGAGTTTAATATTTCATTAGATGCTTTTAATGCCAACCAAGGTATTCCACAAGTATTTGAAGTGGGTGATAAATTAGGAATTCTTCGTGCTAACAAAATCGCTAAAGAATTTGGCGTTCAATATATCATCAAAGGCATGGGCGATGAGTACCAACGTCTTGATGAAGTAAAAGCAACAGGTGCTACTTTAATTTTACCTTTGAATTTCCCAACTACACCAGATGTTGAAGATCCTTACGATGCTTCTGTAGTTTCTTTAGCAGAAATGAAACATTGGGAAATGGCACCAGCCAATGCTTCTTTATTATCAAAAGCAGGTGTGAATTTCGCTTTTACAAGTGCTAACTTAAAATCGAAAGCAGATTTTATGGCAAATCTTCGTAAAGCGATTGAATATGGTTTAGATGAAAAAATTGCTTTAGCAGCCATTACTTCTACGCCAGCACAATTAATGAAAGTTGATAATTTAGTAGGTTCATTAAAAGTGGGAATGTTAGCGAATTTCTTGATTACTTCTGATAATCTTTTCAAAGATGGAAACGTAATTTTTGAAAACTGGGTAAAAGGAAAACGTTATGTGATTTCAAACATGAACGTTGTTGATGTTCGTGCAAATTATGATTTGACTGTTGGTAGCAAAACTGGCTTGAAATTGAATGTTACTGGTAAAGTTGAAAAACCAGATTTTCAAATTGTGGTAACAGATTCTATCAAAGTAAGTCCTAAAGTGACTAGAATTGGCGAAAACTTTACTCTAAGCTTTAAACTTGATCCTAAAAAAGACAAAGGCGATACTCGTATCAGTACATACTTTGATGGAAAGAATTTTAAAGGTGATGGTTTAGATGCCAACGGACAAGCGATTGTTTTCACTGCTACTTTCAAAGAAGCGATGAAAGAAACACCTGCCAAAGTTGACACTGCGAAAAAAGTAATTCCAGAAATCGGAAAATTATCATATCCTTTCACTAGCTACGGAACAGAAGAAAAGCCAAAAGTTGAAACGATTTTAGTAAAAAATGCGACGGTTTGGACAAACGAAAAAGATGGTATCATCGCTAATACTGACGTGCTTTTACAAAATGGTAAAATTGCGAAAGTAGGTAAAAATCTTTCGGAAAGCGGTGCAAAAGTAATCGACGGAACCGGTAAACATTTAACCAACGGTATTTTTGATGAACACTCACACATTGCTTTGTTATCAGTAAACGAAGGTACACAATCTGTTACTTCTGAAGTAAGAATGGAAGACGTTGTGAATTCAGAAGACGTTAACATTTATCGTCAATTAGCGGGTGGTGTTACTTCTTCGCAATTATTACACGGCTCGGCAAACTCAATCGGTGGACAATCAGCCATCATCAAATTGAAATGGGGCGAAGCTCCAGATGCATTAAAAATTCCAAATGCAGATGGTTTTATCAAATTCGCTTTGGGTGAAAACGTAAAACAAGCTAACTGGGGTGACCGTGCTAGAATCCGTTTTCCACAAACTAGAATGGGTGTTGAGCAAATCATGATGGATGCTTTCTTAAGAGCAAAAGAATATGAAAAAGCAACAAAAGAAGCGGCGGCAAATCCTGCATTAGCACCAGTAAAACGTGATTTAGAATTGGATGCTTTAGTAGAAATTTTGAACAAGAAAAGATTCATTACTTGTCACTCTTATGTTCAATCTGAAATCAATATGTTATTGAAAGTTGCCGATTCATTGGGCTTTAAAGTAAATACTTTCACGCACATTTTGGAAGGTTATAAAGTAGCGGATAAAATGAAAGAGCACGGCGCAAATGCTTCTACTTTCTCTGACTGGTGGGCTTATAAAATGGAAGTAAAAGAAGCGATTCCATTCAATGCAGCATTGATGACGAAAGTTGGCGTAAATACTTCTATCAACTCTGATGATGCAGAAATGGCTCGTCGTTTGAACCAAGAAGCTGCCAAAACAGTAATGTATGGCGGTATGACAGAAGAACAAGCTTGGAAAATGGTTACTTTAAATCCAGCAAAAATGTTGCATTTAGATAATCGTTTGGGAAGTATCAAAGTTGGAAAAGATGCAGACGTAGTGTTATGGAATAATAATCCGCTTTCAGTTTACGCTAAACCTGAAAAAGTAATTATAGACGGTGCTACTTATTTCGACCTTGAGAAAGACAAAGAATTACGTTTAAAAATTGCTGCTGAACGTAATCGTATTACTCAAAAAATGTTGAATGCTAAAGCGGGCGGTGCTGCTACGGTAAAACCAGAAGTTAGAAGACCAAGATTATTCGTTTGTAATTCTGAAGGTGACCTAACTGAGGAAACTGGTGCTTATAAAGAAACTGGTGTATCTCAATCTGAAGGTCATGACCATGATTAATAGTTGTGATTGAGTGAATGGCGAATGAATAATTTATCGCATTACATTTACTCATCAACTTTAAACTCATGAACTCATAGACTGACTTAAAACATTTTTTCAAAAGAACATACAATGAAAAACATAAAATACATATACAGCCTTGTATTCCTATTGCTGGCGAATACAATGTTTGCTCAAAATCAGGCAGCAGGCTCACCACAAACCAAAGCCATTGCTTTGACGGGTGCAACAATTCATACTGCCTCAGGAAAAGTAATTCAGAACGGAGTAATCGTTTTTGACAAAGGAATTATTACCGCTGTTGGTGATGCAAATACTACTTTCAACAAAGCGAATACAGAAGTAATTGATGTAGCTGGCAAAAGCGTTTATCCGGGTTTAATTTCACCCGCTAACCAATTAGGTATGGTTGAAATTGAAGCTGTTCGTGCTACTGACGACCAAGCTGAAATTGGACCATTCAACCCACACGTTCGTGCTTTGATTGCTTATAATACAGATTCAGAATTGATTCCAACAGTAAGAAGTAACGGTATTTTGTTGACGCAAGCTACTCCACAAGGTGATATTATCACTGGTATGTCATCAATCATGCAATTGGATGGTTGGAACTGGGAAGATGCAGTATTGAAAAAAGACGATGGCGTTCATATCAATTGGATTGGCTATTTCAAACGTGAATTTGATTTTGCTTCTTTCACAGCAACGACTAAAAGAAATGATAAAAGAGATGAATTATTAAGAGAAATAGACAAAACTTTTGATGATGCCATTGCATATTCGCAAGTAAAAAATCCAGCGGTAATTAATGTGAAATTGGAAGCCATGAAAGGACTTTTTGATGGTTCAAAAAATCTTTACATTTCTGCTGATTATGGAAAAGAAATCATCGAAGCTGTTCAATTTGCTAAAGCCAAAGGAGTAAAGAAAATCGTAATCATTGGTGGTGAAGAATCATTATTAGCAGCTGATTTCTTGAAAGAAAACAATGTTCCAGTTATCGTTGGCACAACGCACCGTTTGCCAAACAAAGTTGATGACGATACTGATTTACCTTACAAATTGCCACAATTATTACAGCAAAAAGGTGTTTTAGTTGGCTTAGCTTATATTGGCTTAAACTGGAGAACTCGTAATTTACCTTTCGTAGCAGGAACGGTTGCTGGTCACGGAATGGATAAAGAAGATGCTTTAAAATTAATCACTGCCAACAATGCAAAAATCTTAGGTATTGATAAATATGTTGGTACTTTAGAAGTAGGCAAACACGCTACTTTGATAGTTTCTGCTGGTGATGTATTGGATATGCGTACTGCGAAAGTAGAACAAGCTTTCATCCAAGGTCGCAAGGTAGATTTGGACGACAAACAAAAACGTTTGTACAAAAAATATGCTGAGAAATATGGTACAAAGTAGTATTTCTTAATGCTAATAAAGGCTCTTTCTGATGATAGAAAGAGCCTTTATTTTTTAATACTTTCCAAACTTACCCTATCATTGATTCAACCAATATCGTGTACTCTTCAATGTTCCAGTCTTAGTAAGCGCTTTCATATTTACTAATTCTTGTAAATCACGAGTAACAGTTGCGTTGGATGCACCAGAAATAGTTTTATAATTACTGGCACTTAATCCACCTTTGAATCCTTCAATTCCTGCTTCAAATATCCTTAATATAACTTTCGTTTGTCTTTCATTCAACACGTCTTTATACTGATTAAAAAACTTTGTTTTAAAAATCAGAAAACTAACCATTCGTATGGTATAATCTTGTGCTTGCAACGTCAATTCTGCAAAATAAGTTAAATAAGCATCTATGTTCAATTGATGATTACAGGATTGTATCGCTTGGTAATAGGCTTTCTTTTGTGAATCGATTACTTTAGCAAACGAAGTAAGTGCTGGCTTACCCATTCGTTGCGAAATCGCTTTATCTACCAAAGCTCTGCCGATACGTCCATTTCCATCTTCAAAAGGGTGAATTATTTCAAAATATAAATGCGTAATCCCTGCAAAAATCAAGGTTGAAACTTTTTGATTATTAGTTAAATTCTCCTGATACCAATTCAAGAAAGTATCCATTTCAGTCTTTACTTGTCCAGAAGGCGGTGCTTCATAAAACACTCGTGGAGCAGATAAATTTCCTGAAACAATTTGCATCGGTTCTTCATGTGTCCGATAGCTACCAATAGTTTCTATATCACGTCTCCCATTCATTAACATTTTATGCCATTCAAAAAGCATTTCATGGTTGAGCGTTTTGTCATAATTTACATACAAATCCACCATCATTTCAGCTACCCCAGCAGCATTAGGCGGTACTTGTCGAAAATCACTTTTCAAGCCTAAGTGCTTTCTAATAGAGCTTTGAACAGATTCTCTATTTAATATTTCTCCCTCAATACTTGACGTAGAAACAGCTTCTTGTGATAAAATTTCGACCTTTAAATTTTCTAATCCTTCGGCTTCAATATGCTGAATTACTCCCCATATTTTGCCTATATTACGCTCAAATGCTAACTCATAAATGAGTAGCTTTGATGGGTCATATTCAAAATGAGCCCAATTTTTATCTTGCCAAATCCAACGCATGAGCGATAAGTTTTATTTTTATAACTCAAAAATACTATATTTCATGAGTTATAAAAGCTTTTTTTATCGCTCATAGCAAGACTTGTAAAATTATTTGTCTTTTGACAATCAAGGATTTTTGCTATTTATTCCTCAGCAGGTGAGAACATGTAAGAAATACTGAGCTAAATCTGTATTTTCGTTTTATTATCCACAATCAATCAAAAACAACAATGAAAGTACTTCAAGCCTTGCTCCTTTCTTTAATTTTCTCTCTTCCACTTTCAGCACAACAGGCAAGTCAAAAGGTTTTAACACAGCGTTGGCAAGCTGATTGGATTGCTCCACAAAATGTAAATCTGAAAGATTTTGGAGTATTTCATTTCCGTAAAAATTTTGAATTAGCTCAAAAGCCTGAACAGTTTATCATCAATGTTTCTGGTGATAATCGTTACAGACTTTTAGTTAATGGAAATTTTATCGGAACTGGACCAGCTCGGAGCGATTTAATGCACTGGAATTTTGAAACTTATGATATTGCAAAGTATTTGAATCAAGGTAAAAACACCATTGCTGCCGTCGTTTGGAATTTTGGAGAATATATGCCTGCTGCTCAGATGAGTAATAAAACGGGCTTTATTATGCAAGGGAATACAGAACTGGAAAGCCTTGTAAATACCAACAAAACATGGAAAGTGCTTCAAAATCAAGCTTATAAACCTTTGCCAGTAGATGGCAGGAAACTTCGTACTTATATTGTGGTAGGCGCTGGCGAAGAAGTAGAAGCTAGTAAATTTCCTACCGACTGGGAAAAACCATCATTTGATGATAGTCAGTGGACAAATGCACGTACTTTAGAACATGGTTATATTTCAGGAACAGGTACAGGAGCTGAATGGTATTTAGTGCCTAGAACAATTCCGCAAATGGAAGAAATTCATCAAAATATCAATAGCATCAGACGATATGAAAATTCTAAAGCTTTAACAATCAATGATAATTGGTTAAAAGGAAAAGGTACTTTAACCATTCCTGCCAATAGTAAAACTACTATTTTACTCGACCAAACTTTTGAAACAGTAGCATATCCAGAAATAATTGTCAGCGGAGGGAAAGATGCGAAAATTAGCTTTATCTATGCCGAAGCGTTGATTGATGACAAATGGGTAAAAGGTAATAGAAATGAGATTGAAGGAAAACATATTATTGGCATTCAAGATATATTTCGTCCAGATGGACAAGCTAAAAGAGGTTTCAGACCGCTTTGGTTTAGAACTTATCGCTACATAGAAATCACGATTGAAACCAAGGAAGAAGCTTTAACAATCAATGATTTTTATGGTATCAAGACGGGATATCCTTTTGAAGAAAAAGGCAATTTCTCAAGTAACGACCCAAGTTTACAAAATATTTGGAAAGTAGGCTGGCAAACGGCTCGTTTATGTGCAGGCGAAAGTTATTTCGATTGCCCTTATTACGAACAGTTACAATATACTGGCGATACCAGAATTCAGGCATTAATTTCATTATATGTTTCGGGTGATGACCGCTTGATGCGCAAAGCCTTGACAGATTATGATAATTCAATGACTTCTGAAGGCTTAACGCAAAGTCGTTACCCTTGCAATACGCTTCAAATCATTCCTACTTTCTCTTTGTTTTGGGTTTCTATGACTTACGATTATTGGATGCACCGCAAAGATGATGCTTTTGTTAAATCACTTCTACCCAATATTGAAAAAGTATTAGGTTGGTACGAAAGAAAAATTGACCCACAAAAAAATATGTTGGGTGCAATGAGATGGTGGTCTTTTGTAGATTGGGCAAAGCCTTGGAAATGGAATCCAATCTCAGACATTGGTGGTGTTCCTGACGGTGCAACGGATGGAAATTCGTCTATCATTACTTTCCAATACGCTTATACTTTGCGACAAGCTGCCGCTATTTTTGAAACTTATGGCGACAAAGATAAAGCTATTTATTACCGTACTTTGGCAGATTTACTCTCAAAATCTAGTTACGAACAATGTTTGGATGAAAGTAAAAACGAAGTAGCCGACACTCCCGACAAAAAGGCATTTAGTCAGCATGCTAATATTTTTGCGATACTTGCCAATGCCGTACCAAGAGCCAACGAAAAAGCAGTTATGGATAAGATTTTGAATGACCAAAGTCTGACCCAAGCCACATTTTACTTCCGTTTTTATCTAACACAAGCCTTGAAGAAATCGGGAAATGCTTCCCTATATTACAGTACATTATCACCTTGGCGAGATATGTTAAATATTGGTTTAAGTACTTTTGCAGAACAAACAGACCCTACTCGTTCAGACTGTCACGCTTGGTCGGCATCACCCAATTATGATTTTTTATCGACCATTTGTGGGATTATGCCAGATGCTCCGGGCTTTGAAGAAGTACGTATTCAACCAGCCTTAGGCGATTTAGAAAACGTATCAGGAAAAGTACCACATCCATCTGGAGAAATTACAGTAAAGCTAAAACGCAAAGGGAAAACAGGTATTTCTGGAGAAGTAAGCATTCCTCCTAACCTTTCAGGAAGATTTGTTTGGAATGGAAAAAGTATTGCCTTGAAAGGTGGCTTACAAAATGTTGATGTAGAGTAGTTTTTTTTAGCTTTGTCAACTTTTTGAGAAACTGTGGCAACTTTTAAAAAGTTGTCACAGTATAAGCTATGCCAAACGCTTAATCTCCTCTTCTGAAAGACCAGTTACTTGAATAATCGTCTCCATCGGCATTCCCATAGCAAGCATATTTTGGGCAACTTCTATCTTCCCTTCTATTTTGCCTTCTAATTTTCCTTTCAATATTCCTTCTGTTTCGCCTTCTTCTCTCGCAGTATCTAATGAATTTTTTAAATCTCTGTAATATTTCAAACTATCTTCATAAGACAATATTTGAGCAGGCGTGAATTTGGCTATTTCTGCTGTTTCAAACACTTTCTCAAAGATTTGTTCTCTTAAACTATCAGGGATTCTATCCAATTTGTTCAGATTACTTATTACATAAAGCCACTTATCAAACCTTGTTTCTAACTGCTCTATTGTTTTCTTGAACTTTGGCATTTCTAAGTAAATGAAAGTCAACTTATCATAGAATATTTTATTGGTTTCTATGTCTTTTAACTTTACATCGTACCTAAACTTATCAGGTTCATTTTTATCGGCTTCAAATACAAAATCAAGAATTGCGATGGTATAAACAGCTTTTAATTCATAATTCCAATCTGCTCTTTTAGCTTGTTTACAAATCAAAAATTGCTTTTCTATCTAGTTCAGTCAAACCTAAATGTTCGGTTTTTAGGTAAGTTAGTTCCTTGATTTGTCCTTGTTATTCTTTTAATAATTCGTTCAGAAAATCCAATAACAAATCCTTGTTCAACTCTTCGCCAAACAATTTCTTAAAACCATAATCGGTAAAGGGATTGATATACTTCTCTACAAACTCTGCCATTTGTGTGTATTTTTAAACAAATATACAATTTTTGGAAAATTGATAGATTAATTTTTTATTCATTAAAGGTAAATCATATAAAAACTCAGTAACATTAACACTCCCGAAAATCAACAACTAATCAAAGACTAATCTCTCCAAAACTGAGTCAAGAGCCTTTTTCAAATTCAGTTTCAAACTGAATTAATAAAAATTTCAGGGGAATACTCTAGTCGGAGCAATTCATAGAACTCCCCCACCATTCCATCCCAAAGACAGGCAAATCCATCTAAAACATCCATCAACTCATCTCTGAGATAGGAAAACCTATCCTATTGATAGAACGAGCTATCTCTGAGATAGGTCAAGCTGTCTTTTTTGCGGTTTTTTGCGTGAAAAAGATAGGACATCCTATCTCAGAGATAGGTTGGCGCATCTTTTTCACGCAATTTCCCGTATAAATATGAAGAAAACCGCAAATAGATTTAGGCGGTTGTGAACAAAACAAAAAACCCAAGAAGAAATTTCTTCTTGGGTTTTAGCAAATAAGGAATTAAATCAACTATTAAAATCCCGTGCCCACTGTAAAAGCACGAACGGTATTGGGCAAATCAGCTAATTTCGTAGCAGCACCTGTTGTGATATTGATAGTATAAATCGCAGACTTCTCTCCTACTTTCAAGGCTGCATAAGCCATACCTCCTCGGCTACTAATGTCAAAACCTCCAACCGTTTCAACATTAATACCTAAAGCCCCAACTTCTACCAAAGTTCCATTATTTGGTGGATCTTGCTTGTATAATTTATCAGTCATGCTATCAATATTGAACAGAATTGTTGAGGTTGCTCCTGCAAAATTATTGGTATAAGCCGAAGCCGTAACCGAAGGCATTCCCGGATTCAAAGCACCATCTACGGCAGCAATAACACCTGTTTCAGGATGTAAACGTAGATTCTGACCAGTATTACTGATACAACGAATTCTATCAACGGTTGGATTAAAGTCAAAACCAAAAGAAGTACCTGTTAAAGTAGTAGCAAATGGTGCTGAACCGACCACTGCTGCCACACCCGACGAAGTATTCAATACATATAATCTACTAGAACTACCCAAAGCAAATAATTGACCCGTTGCAGGACGAAAATCTATGCCTAAAACGGTTTCACCCATTTGTAAACCAGTAATCGCTTTAGAAACTGGTGTGCCAATATTCAAGTAATTAAAGATTAATAAATTATTACTTTCATCAACCGCATAAGCAACTGGTGCCGTTGGAATCGCCAAACCATTGATGTTGCCAGCAGGTAAATTTCCTAATTTTGTTAATTTACCAGTCGTAATATCTACTTGATGCAATTCCCATTTTCCTGAAACCATCACCGCTGTCAGGGCAACATCACCAGCAGGATTAATATCAAAACCCGCCGAAGCAGTAATATCAATACCTAGATTTCCAACCTCTACTAAAGTTCCGTTGTTAGGTGGGTCTTGTTTGTATAGTTTATCCGATTTGGCATCAATATCATACAAAACAGTTGAGCTTGCTCCCGCAAAATTATTGGTATATGCAACCGATTCAATGACTGGACTTGCTCCGCCATTGATACTTCCATCAGTCGCTGCCACCGCACCCGTTTCTGGATGTAAACGTAAGTTTTGACCCGTGTTAGTTACTAATCTGATTCTATCAACCGTTGGATTAAAGTCCAAAGCAACGGCAGAACCATTCACAATTGGGTTTAAAGCAGTTGTGCCTATTACTCTAGCCACTCCAGTTTCTTGATTGATAACATAAATTCTATTCATCGCACTTACTCCATACAATTCGCCAGTAGCTGGTCTGAAATCGATGGATAATAAGGCATCGTTTGTCATCAAACCAGTGATGGTAGTCGTACTACTTGCCATTTCAGCGTTCATGGTATTGATTTTCATCAACTGTTTACCATCTGCTAGTACATAGAAAGTTTGGTCTGGTTTGATAACTGTTGGCATGGTTACTTCATCGTCTTTGCAAGAAGACAGTCCAAACCCTACAACAAAGGCGGAGGCTGTTAAAAACAGTTTAAGTTTATTTGTGTGCATATCGCTAATAGTTTTATGTGGAAATTTTAGCAGATATACGTGAGTAGTTCTCTTTTGGTTTTGTAGCGATGAAAGAAAATGAGAATAAAGTGTATTGAGGATTGAATAAGCATAAAAAACAAAACCCCAAAAGTAATCTTTTCGGGGTTGAATGGATTGGAAGCTTTTTTATTGGAACAAGCTTTTGAGATAATGGATTTTACTATTAGCTGGTGAATTAATTCACCAGCTAATAGTAAAATCAGGAAAGTTTAAACAGCTTTATCGTAAAATCACTTATGAAAAAATATTTTTCTTCAAGAATTCATTTTGGAATTTACCATCTGGGTCGTATTCTTTTACCAAAGTTTTAAAGTCATTCAGTTTTTCGATGCTACTATGCAAAACTGATGCTTCCATCGTAAAAAGTTTTGCCCAGTGCGGACGAGCATTAAATGGTGCTAAGGCTTCCTCAAAAAGCGGGAGAATACTCATGACCGTTTCTACTTCTTGTTTCCAAGTAGTGTGCAAAGCAACACAAGTTTTTTTATAACAAGGACTCATCCAAAAATCATCTGCTTGAATCGCACGGATTTCTGAAATAAAAATATGCGGACTAACTTTTTCATGCAGTTTTTCAATCGCCATCATAGCCTCGTAAGCGTGTTCGATAGGAACAAAGTATTCTGATTGCAATTCTTTACCAGCACTTGGTGTAAAGCCCATTTTAAAATGTGGCATCCTTTCATACCAAACACTCGGAATGCCTAATTGTTCGGTACAGTTTTCAGCAGAGATTTCTTCTATTGGGTGAAGATTTTGAGTGGCTAATTTCGCTCCAAATAATTCAGTTGGTATTTCAGTAGTATCACCTTCTTCCACTTTACTTTTCACCCAAACTTCGTTGATATTTTTATTTTTCCAATCAGTAAATAAACTAACGCTATAACCGCTAGACATGATGGTCTCAAAATTCTTTTCTAGGGCGCTCATAGGCAAATTTCGATAAACCACTTGCTTCATTTTGAAACTAGGTTGAAGTGCCAAAGTAATTTTAGTCACCACACCAAAAGCACCCAAACCAACAACAGCTCCATTGAATTTTTCGCCGTCTTTTTCTTTGGATAAATTTACCAGCTCACCAGCTGCATTGACAAATTCAAAAGCAACAACAGCAGTTGATAAATTTCCATTTTTCACACCAGAACCATGTGTAGCAGTAGCACAAGCACCCACCACAGAAATATGTGGTAAGGATGCTAAATTATGAAGTGCATAGCCGTTTTCTTCTAAATAAGGGGCTAATTCTCCGTATTTAATCCCTCCTTCTACCATTACAGTATTGGCTTTTTTATCAAGCGAAACTACTTTATTAAAATCTCTCAGTGAAATTTGATTTTCTTCACTATCAGCAATTGTATTGAATGAATGGCGAGAACCTAATGCTTTTAGGCTATCGCATTTCTTTACAATTTCTTGTACTTCTTCAACTGTTTTAGGATAATAAACGTTTTCAGCACTGTATTCTAAATTTTCTGCCCAGTTTTTCAAATTCGTTTTGGGTTTTGTTTGGCAAGCAACAAATCGTGAAAGTACGACGCCACCCACCAACATTGATGTTGTTTTTAAAAATGTTCTTTTTTTCATAGTAATAAGTTTTGATTTGTTTTGGATACTAAAGCAATTTAAAACTTATTTATAATTCTTCTTCATAAATTTAAGAAGTAATCAAATCAACATTTTAATGATTTTCAAATCGCTGATTATTATTTTAAATGAGCTTGTTACCTTTGAGAAAAGAATACAACAATGACCAATCTTCCCAGTAAAATTCTTATCATTTTAGTACGAGTATATCAAGGAATTATTTCGCCATATTTTCCGAATGCTTGTCGCTATACTCCTACTTGTTCGCAGTATATGATAGAAGCTATTCAGATTTGGGGATTTTGGAAAGGCTTTCGTTTAGGAATGAAACGTTTTGCTTCTTGCCATCCTTGGGGCGGTAGTGGTCATGACCCTGTACCACATAAATCTTGTTGCGAAAAAAAGGATATTTGATTTTTTAGGAAGCTTTTTCTTTCTATTTTTGGTTTGAATCCATTCATCAAACCTTAAAATCATGCTCAAAAATCTATTACTTCACGCATTTTTGCTGTTAAGTATCTGTGCATCAGCACAAAGTAAGCTACAATCTCCCGAAGAGTTCCTTAACTTCAAAAAAGGCGAACGTTTCCTTAGACATCACCAAGTAGTGAGTTATTACGAATATGTGGCTCGTCAGAATCCAAACCAAGTAAAATTAATTCAATACGGTTCAACCAATGAAGGGCGCCCGTTGATGATTGCCATCTTGGCTTCGCCAGAAAATTTTGCTCAATTAGAGGAAATCAGAACGAATAATTTAAAATCAATTGGTTTATTAGAAGGAAAACCTACTAAAAAACAACCTGCTATTGCTTGGTTGAGTTACAATGTTCACGGAAATGAATCTTGCGGAACAAGTACTTCTCCATTTACTTTATATGAATTAATGAATGCTTCTAACGAGCGTTCAAAAGCTATTTTGGCGAATACGGTTGTGATACTTGACCCAAGTATTAATCCAGATGGATATGACCGTTATGTAAACTTTTATAATCAAAAAGTGGGTGCGGTTTATAATCCCAATCCTGCTGCAATTGAACACAGCGAACCTTGGCCAGGTGGACGTTTCAACCATTATTTATTTGATTTGAACCGTGACTGGGCTTGGCAAACACAAAAAGAATCACAAGAAAGATTAGCGATGTATCGTCAATGGATGCCTCATCTTCATGCAGATTTTCATGAGCAAGGTGTAGAAAATCCATATTACTTCGCTCCTTCTGCTAAACCATATCATGAAGATATTACTGGCTGGCAAAGAGAATTCCAGAAAATTCTTGGCGATTACAACAAACGTGATTTCGATAAAAATGGTTGGTTATATTTCTCTAAAGAACGTTTTGATTTACTTTATCCTTCTTATGGCGATACTTATCCGACTTACAACGGTGCTTTCGGTATGACATACGAGCAAGGCGGTGGCGGAAGAGGTGGTTTAGGAATCACTAAAAGAGATGGCGATACACTTACGCTAAAACAAAGAATTGACCACCATTTCAGTACTTCATTTGCTTGTTTGGAAGCTGTTTCTGCCAATGCAGATAAAGCAGTAACAGAATTTATTAAGTTCTTTGAAAATGCGCAGAAAAGTCCAGTTGGACAATACAAATCGTTCGTTTTCAAAACAAAAGGCAATGAAAGTAGAACCCGTGAATTTTTAAATTTCCTTGACCGTGAAAATTTCCAATATGGTATTGCAGGAAAAGGCTTAGTAGCCGCAGGTTATAGTTATCAAGATGATAAAAATGTAGGTTTTAGCATCGACCCAGACGATATTGTGATTAACCTTTTCCAACCACGTTCTACTTTCTTGAAGATTTTGCTAGAACCTAAAACGATGGTAGAAGATTCTGTGACGTATGATATTACTTCATGGTCGTTACCTTATGCTTATGGTTTAAGTGCTTTTGCGGTAAAAGATAAAATCACGCCAGCACCAAAACCACAGTTTACTCCAGCCTCTGCTAAAGTTGAAAAACCTTATGCTTATTTGGTAAAATGGCAAGCTTTCAGTGAATTGAAATTATTGGCTTCATTACTGAAAAAAGGCATTAAAGTACGTTCAGCAGCTAAAGCTTTCGAAATTGAAAATCAAACTTACAATGAAGGTACACTTGTAATTACTCGTTCAGGCAATGAGCGTTTAGGCGATTCATTTGATAAAATTGTACGTGCAGAAGCAGAAAGACTACAAGTAAATCTTTATTCCGTTTCAACGGGTATGTCAACCAAAGGTTCTGATTTTGGTTCAGACAATGTAGCTTATTTAGATGCTCCGAAAGTAGCAATTGTTTCAGGCGATGGTGTTTCTCCAACTTCTTTTGGCGGTACTTGGCATTTCTTTGATAAGCAAATTGAATATCCTACTACCATCATTGGCGAGAATACTTTAGGAACAGTTGATTTATCAAAATTTGATGTATTGATTTTAGTAGATGGCAGATACAATAAAATTTTAGATGATAAAACCCTTGCAAAAGTAAAAGACTGGGTTCGTGCTGGTGGTAAATTAATAGCAGTTCAAGGTGCTTTAAATGCTTTGGCTGGCAAAGATGGATTTGAATTAAAGCATAAAGAAGAAGACAAGAAAAAAGATAAAGAAAAGGAAAATGAAGCGCCTAAATTAAAAGTTTATGCCAATGCTGAAAGAGAATCAGTTTCAGAAGAAACACCTGGAAGTATTTACAAACTTTCGATGGATAATACGCATCCTTTAGCTTTTGGATATGATAAAACATATTATAGTTTGGTGCTTGAAACGACAGACTTCCAATACCTTGCTGATGGCTGGAATGTTGGCGTAACCAAAACCAAAGATTTAGTAGCGGGTTATGCTGGTGCAAAAGCACAAGATAAACTTAAAAACTCATTGATTTTTGGAACACAAGATTTAGGTCGTGGGCAAATCGTTTACTTAGCAAATGACCCAATTTTCAGAGGTTTCTGGCAAAATGGTAAATTGTTATTTGGAAATGCAGTGTTTGTAGTAGGAAATTAAAATCTGTTAGATTATTTATCAAAAGAGCCTTTATTCTTCACGAATAAAGGCTCTTTTGGTTTGTCCAAAACTATCATAGATAAATGTATCTTTACCAAAGTACAAAAATTGTATTAAACTTTAAATAGATAAATATGAAAACAATCAATATGGAAGAATTAAAGAAACACATTAGTGATTTTATTGCTAGAAGAGAAAAAATAAAGAAAATCTCTCCAACCATAAAAAGTGATAATCTCCTAAAAAAACATTCTGTTGAACTCAGCCATGTTAAAACTTTTCTTTCTCTTCTTAATGAGAAAGAATTCGGTAATCAATATTCATTAATTTGTCAAAGGGAAAGCCCCGATTTCATAATATCTTGTGGAAATTATTTCATTGGACTTGAACATGAGAGACTTATGAATAGTGGTAAAGAAATCGAAGAATCTATTCAATCGTTATTGGATAAAGCTGCCCAACATTTTATTTCAAAACATCCAGATTTGAAATACATAGTTAATTTCCAATTTGTCAATAACAGTCTTAATTTTACTAAGTCAGAACAACCAAAAAAAATTGAAGAAATTTCTAATTATATTTTCAACTATATTAGTAAAGAAACATTAGATTTTAAGCCTACTTATATTCAAGATATTAGATATGAGATATTTAATGAAACCTCATTCCACTACAGTCCCAGTTACTACATTGAAACACTAGAAAAATCCAAGTTGGAAGAAGCAATTCGTAGGAAAATAACTAAAGTAACTGATTATAAAAAGAAGTCAAAATGTGAAATACAGTGGTTGTTAATCGTGATTGGTGATAAATTAGAATATGACGGCTCTCTCTACGAAATTAATATAGATCCAAGTTTCGATAAAGTTTTCTTAATGGAATATCACAGCTTTAAACTATGGCAAATTTTGTAGTCAGTTATGTATTTGCTTCTAAATATCAAACCCAATCATTATAGTCAGGAGAGTTTAGTGTAAACAAAAATAGTTTTTAAAAGCTGACAGAGACCAATTCAACTAATCAATATTTAAACATACTTTATTCTGTGTAACATTAAGTACAAATACTCACAAATATTAAATTTTGTACTAATTTTGAATCAATTAAAGAAACAAAACTCATAAGACAATTAACTAAATCAGCTTTCTTAGGCTAAAAATTAAGAGCAGACGAATGGTTAGACAAAAATTAAAACGAAATTTAAGAATTTCAAGGTACATTATTTACAGAGAAACCTTAGTAGATTACCAAGAAAACTTTTGGTCATTTCTTGGTGCTTTTCTCGGAATTGGTCTCATTTCATTCTTACAAACTTTTCAACTAACAGCTCACGACAACATCTTTCTAATTGGTTCTTTTGGTGCATCTAGTGTATTAATTTTTGGAGCAATTCAAAGTCCATTGGCACAACCAAGAAACCTTATCGGCGGACCTTTTATTTCTGCAATTATTGGTGTTACGATTAATCAATTACTACCTAACATCCTTTGGTTAACAGCCCCTTTGGCAGTTTCATTATCAATTGTTTTGATGCAAGTAACCAAAACCTTACATCCTCCCGGCGGTGCAACAGCTTTACTTGCTGTAATTGGTTCAGAACAAATTAAAAGCTTGGGCTATTTTTATGTTCTAACTCCTGTTCTCAGTGGCTCATTAATACTCTTTGTAGTTGCTATTATTTTTAATAATATGACACCAAACAGAAAGTATCCTACTGACGAAAGGTTTACCAATTCTTTAAAAAGAATGTTTATTAAAAAGGTTAGAAAGCAGAAAAGTTTTGAGTAAATAAAAATCCCGCCCAAGAAATTGGACGGGATTTTTATTTTAATCTTTTTTCACATTTACATAAAAGTTTTCATCAATCTTTAGTTCTGTGACACCTTTAAGGCTTTTCCATTCTGTACTTGGTTGAATGAATTGATATTTCCCTTTGGCATTTTCAATCTTTATTGGCATACTGAAACCATCGATACAGGTCGTCCAACGATAAGTAATTCCTCCATTTTCTACTTTATATTCTAATGTAGGAATTTTAGTATTTCTGAGATATTGGTCGAATACTTTACTTAAATTAATTCCTGCTTTTTTGCTGATGTAATTCTCTATTTGTTTCGTATCAACGGTTTGATGATAAAAAACCTTATTGAGTCCGACTAAAATTTGTCTCCATTTTTCATCATTATCAATAATCTGACGAATAGTATGTAACATATTTCCACCTTTGTAATACATATCTCCAGAACCACTTTCATTCACTTCATAATCACCAATAATTGGTTCTTGATTGCCAATAAGTTTTCTACAACCTCTCACATAAGCTGCTCCTGCTTCTTTTCCAAAATGATACTCCGTAAAAAGACTTTCAGAATAATTGGTGAAACTTTCATGAATCCACATATCGGCAATGTCTTTGTCGGTAATATTATTAGCAAACCACTCATGACCTGACTCATGAACAATAATAAAATCCCATTTCAAACCCCAACCTGTTCCGGATAAATCTCTTCCTAAATAACCATTGGCAAATTTGTTGCCATAAGTAACAGAGCTTTGATGTTCCATTCCCAAATACGATACTTGTACTAACTTATAACCATCTTCATAAAATGGATAAGGACCAAACCAATGTTCGAAGGCTTTCAACATCATTGGTACTTGTTTGAACTGCACTTTAGCCTTTTCTAAATCCTCTGGCAACACATAATAATTGCAATCTAAATCGCCTTTTAAACCTTTATACTTTTCTGAAAAATGTACATAATTACCAATGTTAATATTAACGCCATAATTATTGATTGGATTTGAAACAAACCAATCGAAAGTACGAGTATCATCTGGATTATCAATTACTCTCAATAATCTGCCGTTTGAAATATCTTGCAATTTTTTAGGAACAGTAATCGAAATGAGCATACTGTCGGCTTCATCGTACATGTGGTCTTTACAAGGCCACCAAACACTTGCTCCCAAACCTTGGCAAGAAGTAGTGATAAACCAATTCCCTTCTGAATCTTTTTTCCAAGAAAAACCTCCATCCCAAGGCGGGCGACGGGCGATTCTTGGCTTTCCTTCATAAAATACTTTGATAGACTCTGTTTTGCCTACTACTTGTTTCTTTTGTAACTCAACAAAAAAAGCATTGCCATCTCTTTTATAATTTAACGATTGTCCATCTTGCTCAACTTTCGTGATTTGCATAGGATTTTGCAAGTCAATTTGTATTGTTTGGGCTGGCTTCAATACTTTATAAGTAATCAAATTATTACCAGAAATAGTGCTATCATTCGGTTGAATTTTAACGCTAAGATGATAATACTGTAGATTCCACCAAGCTCTTTCTGGTGTAATACTTCCACGAAGTGTGTCTTGACGAGTGTAAGCTTTTTTAGGTTGGAATAGCTGTGATACTCCAAAAAAACTTTGGATACACAAGCATAATGTGATGATAAATTTCATTGTTTTTAGTTTATTGATTTTTTTGAGACTTTAGGATTTTGAGACTAAAGGACTTTAAGATTAAAGGATTTCTAGATTGATAGTTTACACGATTAATTCATAGAGATTTAAAACTAAAAGTAGCAAATTAATGACCAAAGTATCATGATTTGTGAAATTCAAATAAGTACCTTACTACTTAAAAGTAATCTTAAAGTCCTCAAATCCTAAAGTCTTTGAGTCGTAAATCTAAGCAACTTCAATTATATTTCTTTTCTTTTCAACTGTTAATTCTTTAGGAATTGCTTCAAGGATACTTTCTTTTAACGCTTTTAAAATACCCATTTTTGCAAAATTTTTGTGAGCGACTAAACTTACTTCTCTCACAGGAGCTGGCGATTTAAAATGACGAATTAAGTTTAATCTATCTTCGTCAAAATCCATCGTGGCTAATTCAGGTAAAATCGTAATCCCTTGGTTTCTTTCAACCATTTTTCGAAGTGTTTCTAAACTTCCAGCCTGATATTCAAATTGATTTCTCCCAATAGATTTTCGTTTTAATTCACAAAGATTCTCAATTTGCGAGCGCAAACAATGCCCTTCTTCTAAAAGCCATAATTCTTTAGGATTAATGTCTTCTGAAAGTGCATATTTTTTCTGATAAATCGCATTTTCTTTAGAGACATACAACACTAATTCTTCATAAAAAATAGGATATTCCACAATATTGGGTTGTTGAAGTGGCGTAGCAATCAAGCCCAAATCAAAATCATCATTTTTTAAACCATGAACAATTCTATCTGTCGTTAACTCCTTAATTTTCAGCTCAACATTTGGATATTTTTCGAGAAAGCTAGCCAGAAAAAGTGGTAATAAATACGGTGCAATCGTAGGAATAACGCCCAAACGAACTTCACCAGTTACATCATGTTTCCCTGAATTTACGGCATCTTTAATTTTATAAAATTCAGCAATAGTAATGCGTGCCTGTTGAATAATTTCTAAACCAATTTGAGTGGTTACTACTGGCTGGCGACTTCTATCAAAGATTTTTACGCCAAGTTCATCCTCTAGTTTTTGGATTTGCATACTCAAAGTAGGTTGAGTCACAAAACAACTGTCCGCTGCTTGTACAAAGTTTCTATGATTTTCAACGGCAATTACATATTCTAATTGGGTAATAGTCATGTTTTTAAAAGAAGTTATAAAGAATCTCTATGTAAATATCAATATTATCAATTTGTTTACAAAGAGATTAGTGAGCAACTTTGTAAAAGAAAAATAAATATTACTTTTCAAATACAGTAATACTTAATTTCATTCAAAAAGAAATAAAAATTGTACAATTTCAATATTTAATTTAAACAGAAAACAACAAAATCATGTTATCATTAGGTTCAACATTTCCAAAATTCCAAAAAACAGCAGTAGTATCTCTTGAAAAAGGCAAAGAATTTTATGATATTACTTCTGAAGACCACAAAAATGCTGACAAATGGTTAGTAATGTTCTGGTGGCCAAAAGATTTTACTTTTGTTTGTCCTACAGAAATTGCTGCTTTCAATGCAAAATATGATGATTTCTCTGACCGTGATGCTATCTTAATCGGTGCTTCTACTGACTCTGAATTTGTTCACTTAGCTTGGAGAAACAATCACGATGATCTTCGTGGATTAAAATTCCCAATGTTAGCTGATACTTCTAAATCTTTAGCTGAAGAATTGGGTATTTTAGAAGCAAACGAAAAAATCGCTTACCGTGTTACTTATATTGTTGACCCACAAGGAATTATCCGTTGGGTATGTGCTAACGATTTATCAGTTGGTCGTAACGTTGACGAAGTATTAAGAGTTTTGGATGCACTTCAAACAGACGAACTTTGTCCTTGTAACTGGAAACAAGGCGAAGAAACTT
This sequence comes from Arcicella lustrica, assembly GCF_034930985.1. Taxonomy (NCBI): domain Bacteria; kingdom Pseudomonadati; phylum Bacteroidota; class Cytophagia; order Cytophagales; family Flectobacillaceae; genus Arcicella; species Arcicella lustrica. Next base: position 63,248 of record NZ_JAYGIM010000009.1, on the reverse strand, counting down.
TATCAGTTTAATTTCCTGATTAAGAGGCTTTATTGATTAAATAAAGCCTCTTAATTTTCATCTCCCCAAATAAAAATCATGTTCGGAACAGTTAGTGAAACTAAAAATAATTTGTTGGCAGAAGTAAATCTTCCTTCAACATTTGAAAGTCTATTCCTTGATCGCTTAAATGCAGCCGACCACCGTTATATCAAAGATCTTAAAATCAATGTTTCTAATGCTTTGAAAGCGCAAACTTTGAAAGAAAAAGAAGCAATCTTGTTAGCTTTATCTGTAGCTATCAACGAGAAATCAAGTACTTTGGTTAGCGCATTGGAAGAGCTTGCAAAAAGTAAAGGTGCTGAAGAAAAAGAACTGTTAGAAGTTGCTTCTTGTGTGTCTTTGATGAATGCAAACAATGTATTGTACCGTTTCCGCCATTTTATGGATAAGGAATCTTATAACAATATTCCTGCGGGCGTTAGGATGTCAATCATGATGAATCCTGTGCTTGGCAAAGAATTCTTTGAATTATTGAGCTTAGTCATTTCAGCGATTAATGGTTGTGAAATGTGTGTTACTTCACACGAAGCCTCAGTAAAATCACATGGTGCTAGCGAACAGCGTATATTTGATGCCGTTCGATTAGGAGCCGTTATCAAGAGCTTTATTACTTTATTGTAATCGCTATAACCACTTTATATAACCGCTAAATGGGAGTCAGACGAAAGTTTGACTCTTTATTTTTTCTGACTATTTTTAGCGATAATCTGCTGATTAATAATATTTAACCAAACATTTCTTCCAGTACAATTCCAATGTGTATCGCTTTTTAAGTAATACTTTTCTGGTGTCTTCTTGAAAATATCATAAGTATCAATTATCGGCACTTCTAAGGCTGGATGAGTTTGAATTCGCTCAATTAAATGATTATATTTTCCTAAATCTGGCGATTGTACACTTACTTTATTCGGAATAATTGACAGGTAAACTTCATCAAAGCCTGCTTTTAAATACTTTTCTCTACTCCTATTTGCATGAGTAACAAAAGTATCAATCAGTGCATCGGTAACTGGGAAAAAAGCTGAACGTCCATGCGTGCTGTCGGCTTCCTCCATGTAATATAAATGCTTTTTATCTTTTGAAAGAATCACTTTTGGCTCAATTCTATCAAATAAAATTAAATTCATTTTCGCTTTTAATTCTCTAAACCATAGAAAAAAATCGTAATTGAAAAGCGTATGTTCTAGTCGTTCTTCTGTTCCGGGTGGAAATAATACTGGACTGATTTTTTCCCATCCTTGAACAATCTTTTTACGAAAAGTAAGGTTTGGGTTTTCTGTATTAATTACTGGTTTTTCAATGCTAAAATTATCCACATCTTCAGAAAGGTGTTCTTTGGCTGCTCTTTCTACCGATTCTAAAATCAGAATATTCCTTTTTGTACCATCTAATTGAATATAGGCATCGTTTGCCCAGTGTGTATAAAGATATTTACTGGCATTAAAATCGGTTTTATTGACTCTCGCCTCTTCTGCAAAACTATCCCCAATGATGTACAAATTGACATTAGAAGTATCATTCTTTAACGATTTTACTTCTTCATAACAAGCGGTAGTACTCTCTTTAAACTGAGGTAAATATGAAAGGCGGTACAAATCTCCAAAACGATAATCGTCAGGAAATAATTTGGAATTGAAGTAAATAACAGGAAAGTAAGCTTGCAACCATAAGAAAATGGCAAGAAGTAAAACTGTATATTTTAATGCACTTTTTAACATAAAACTATGTGATGTCGGATTTAGGATTTCTGATTTTGGTCTTAAACATTTGGAGATATTCAGTCCAAATTATTGGTTTTTGGATGTCAGATTTTAGTTTTATTTCTTATATCATCAGAAGTCTGAAATCCAAAATCAGACATCCGAAAGCTGAAATCCGATTTCTGAAAGCCTATTTAAAATTGAAAATAGATAAAATTATTTGTGTTGAATACTCCAAAGAAATACACTAAAATCATTACCAAAGAGATTAAACTGTAAAATCTAACATTACTTTCGGTATTGATATAAAAACATTTTAATTCTTTCCAAAGTAATAATCCTATCAATCCCAATGAAAATAGTATTTCGATATTATTCAGTGGTGATTCTAGCGAATCGTTGATTGAAAAGAATGATATTTTTCTTAAAATCAACAAAGCATCTCTGGTATCTTTCGCTCTGAAAAATACCCAAGCCAACATCACTAAAATAAAAGTTGAAATAAGATTAATCGCTTTTCCTAAAGTATTGTCGGGTAAAGTCAATTTTGGAAAATACTTATTTCTAGCGGCAGCAACAATCAAGTAAAAACCATGCAATGAACCCCAAATTACGAACGTCCACTGAGCGCCATGCCACAAACCACTGACCATGAAAACGATAAATTGGTTAAAATATCTTCGCCATTCTGATACTCTATTTCCACCCAAAGGAATGTACAAATAGTCACGAAACCACGTAGAAAGTGAAATGTGCCATCTACGCCAAAATTCAGAAATTGATTTTGAAAAATAAGGACTTTTAAAATTTTCCATCAATTCAAAACCCATTACTCTAGCCGAACCTAAAGCGATTTCTGAATAACCAGAAAAGTCACAGTAAATCTGAAAAGTATAGAAAAAAGTAGCCACTAAAAGCGACAATCCGTTTTTTTCGGAAGGATTATTATAAGCCGAATCGACAACCATCGCCAATCTATCAGCAATCACTACTTTCTTAAATAAACCCCAGGCCATCATCATCAATCCACTTTTGGCTTTCTCCCAATTGAATTGATGTTTTTCATAAAATTGATGAATAACATTTTGTGGTCTTTCGATAGGTCCAGCAACCAATTGCGGGTAAAACATCACATAAAGTGCATAAATCCCAAAATGGCGTTCTGCTTTTTGATTTCCACGATATACTTCAATAGTATAACTCATCGCCTGAAAAGTATGGAAAGAAAGCCCAATTGGTAGTAAAATCTTGAGGTATGGAGCTGGGTTTCTAACATCAATCAGATGCAAAAGATGAGAGATATTGGTATTGAAGAAGTTATAATATTTGAAAATCCCAAGAATACCAATATTTGATATTAAACTAACTATCAACAATAATTTTCTGTTCGAACCTTTTGATTGTTCTATATAAATTCCAGCAAAATAATCAATGACAATCGTAAAAAACAGTATTAAAATATAGATTGGCATAAAAACCATGTAGAAATAGCAACTTGCAAAAAGTAATAATCGCCAGCGACCATTCCAACCCAAAGACCAATAGCCAAGCGTAACAATGATAAAGAAGATTAAAAAATGAATAGAATTAAAAAGCATATTAACGAAGTTTCACCGACCAATTTTCTAAAGCAGCAGGCGTTGTGATGTCAATGATTAATTTTTGATACGATTCTGAATAAGTAAGCACTGGATGATAGGTTGAAATTATTGGCATTCCGCCAACATAACTTCCATTTTCATCGAAAAAGCGATAAGTAGTATAACTGTTCGTCAAAGCAAAATACTTACCCCCAACTCCCAAATTATAATATTTCAAACGTTTTACGCCAAATGTTTCCTCTTTAATCGTAAACATTTCTCTTTCTGATTTATCAATTACTGTCACATCCTTGCCATCACTTCGCATAATTACCCAATCAGTATTGCGTTGGTCGGCACAAAGGAAAAATTTGCTTTCAAAATTTGGACGTAATAATTGTTTCTTTTCAACGATTTTACCTGATAAGTTCACAGAAAATAATTCACCATTTTCACTAAGTAATTTGATATGAATTCTTTCATTTGAACCTTCCAATAAAGCAGGGTCATTAAAAGTACGATTTAGTGTAATCGGGAAACCATTTGCCACATTTCCACTCGCATCTTGTAAAGTCAGTTTTCCCTTTTTATTTAGCAAAATTGCATATTCAACTCCTTTGATGATGACAGTTGTAATCGGTAAAATGTGTGGAGCACCATTTTTTGGCTTAAAATGTACACTTAAAGTTAGCGACGTTTTATCAATTTTGAAGGAAGCTGAATTAGAAGAAAAAAGTGTCAGATTTTGCTTTTTATCATTCTCAGCATCAAAAATAATAAAATCATGAATGGCTAATCCCGTGTTATTTGGAATCGTTTTCACCTCAAATCCTTGAGTATTCTTGCTAAGAATATAAACTTTATTGGCACTTGCTATCAACAATTGTTGCTGATTATTTGGTAAAATTTTAACATTTTTAATCTCACCCACAATTCTTCCCGATAATTGATACGACCAAACTTTTTTACCAGCTTTCACATAGTGAATTTGATTATCAGTTCCTTGGACAAAAGTTTCTTGTTTTTTGGTTGAAGGATTGGTAAAGTAAAAAGGTTTTGAAGAAGAATCAACCTGAATACTTACCAGTTTTATCCATTTATTTGAATACTTCTTTGAAGATTCTACCAAAGAGATATTCTTAAACAACCTAAGTTCAGTTTTGCCTTGAAGTATTTCAAAAATACTTAATGTAATACGGTTCAACTGGCTTTCATTCTCCGTAAATTTATTTGCCCAAGCATTCACTAAAGATTTTTTAAAGCCTAATAAAGCACGATTCGTTTCTGAAATTAAGGCTAAATTTGAAGCTTTAGCCTTTTTAGCCAATGCTTGATTTTTGGCAGAATTACTCCAAACATCTCCTTTACTTATTGCCAATAAATAGCTTTGCATTGCCGACAAACTATTTGTGATGATTAAATAGTTTTTATATTCAGTAAAATAACATTCTTCAAATCCAGCAAAATATTCGCCAAAAAGCATCGTCGGAAATTCTCTAATTCCTAAAGATTTAATAGTATAACCGCCATATTCAACACTTACAACATTGGCATTTTTTTCTTTAGAAACTTCCATAGAAGTCTTTTTTAAAATATCGAAGAGTAATTTATTTCTTAAAATTAATGCTTTGCCGTTGAAAGTTTCATCGCCTTCGTCAAAACCTGTTAAAAGAATTTCGCCTTCAAGATTTTGATAAATATCACTAAAATTCAACTTGAAAGCAGCTTTTACTGTATTTCTTAAAACATTTAACTCCTTATTTTTAGAGAAATATTGTTGGAGACTTTCTTCAAGTTTGGCAGTATTATCAAAAGGAATGTGCAGTAAAAAAGAAGAAGTATTAGGAATCATACTTAAATTTTCCAGCTTTTTGGGACTTTGTCCTTCAAAAATATGGGCATCTTTCAGCAAGCCAAACGCCTTAACAACAGATTCATCTGCCTGAAAACCCGTAAAATTATCGGAGAGTAAATTGACAAACTGCTTGGCAATTTTACTTTTATCAACTGAAATTTTATTGATAAATCTAGCAATCGCTTGTTTGTTGAAATGAGTTGCAGTGATTGTTGAATCAGTTTGCGGAGTAAGTGTAGCTGAAATTTCATTAATCCATGAATTTTCACTCGGTAAAATTGCCTCTTCTATTAAAATACTTGAAGAGCTAAAAATGATAATATCGTTCTGAATAAAAAAAGACAAAATCGATTTGGTAGAATTATCTATTACTTCAGCAATTCTTTGTCCACGAGTGGTATGATAGATTATTCTGCTACCAGAAATATTTTCTTGAAGTCTTTTGATTTTACTCACCAAAGCAGAATCATTTTGATTGAGTGGTAGATAAGTAATGTAATTTAAATCTTCTTTTGCTTCGGGTAATAAGGCGAAATATAAGGTTTTATCTTTAATTAAATCTTGAATCTCTTCTTTGGAAAGTCCAATTTTTTGCAATAAATAAAATTGATTTTTAACTCTAGAAAGTAAAGGAATCTGAGCAAAAACATGAGATTCTGTGTTATCCCTCATCTCATTTGTTTCCAATAATAACAAAGTATTATCAGGAACAAAACGTTTTAATGTACTTAGATAAGGGTTTTTCTTTTGAAAAAAAAGATAAGTAGCTATTCCTAAAATGGCTATTGCAAGGAAAAGTATTGCCTTATTTTTCATAGTTTTAACATTTTTATGGACAAAGAATTATCCAAAAATTGATTTCGCTCTCACTAAAGCGGAAGCCACCACTTGGTGCATATCATAATACTTATATTCCGCCAAGCGACCACCAAAAATCACTTCTTTTTCTTCAGAAGCCAAGGTACGATACCGCTTGAACATTTCCGTATTTTTATCATCGTTAATTGGATAATACGCTTCCATTCCAGAATTCCATTCGCATGGATATTCTTTCGTGACTACGGTTTTAGGCTGTTTACCAAATTCAAAGTGCTTGTGTTCAATGATTCTCGTAAAAGGAATATGTGCTTCGGTGTAGTTGACAACGGCATTTCCTTGATAATTCTCTTGGTCGAGTACTTCATTTTCAAAACGTAAACTTCTGTACTCTAATTTCCCAAAACAATAATCATAATACTCGTCGATATGCCCCGTAAACACAATTTTATCAGCAATTGCTTGAAATGCTTCCCGGTTTGCAAAAAAATCTGTTGACGTTTTTACTTCTATTCCATCCAATAAACCTTCTGTCAATTTATTATAACCACCAATCGGAATACCTTGGTATTTATCGTTAAAGTAATTATTATCAAAAGTGAACCTAAGTGGCAGCCTTTTGATAATGAATGCAGGAAGTTCAGTCGCTTTTCTTCCCCACTGTTTTTCAGTATAACCTTTAATTAATTTATAGTAAATATCTGTACCAACTAAAGAAATTGCTTGTTCTTCAAGATTTTGCGGGTCAGTAATGCCCGAAGCAGCTACTTGCTCATTGATTTTATCTTGAGCCTCTTGAGGTGTTTTTACTTTCCATAATTGATAAAAGGTATTCATATTGAAAGGTAGATTGTACAATTCACCTTCAAAATTAGCCAATGGAGAGTTGGTATAACGATTAAATTCAACGAATGAATTTACATAATCCCAAATGGCTTTATCGTTGGTATGAAAAATATGCGCACCATATTTATGTACATTGATACCTTCTATTTCTTCACAATAAATATTACCGCCAAGGTGAGTTCTTTTATCAATTACAAGACATTTTTTGCCTCTTTTATTAGCCTCATGCGCAAAAACAGCACCAAACAATCCAGCACCAACTATCACAAAATCGTATTGTTTCATAATTTCTCTGGTGTTCTATTTCAAGTTTTTAATTTTAGTATTAAGAGTAAGACGGAAATCTAATAATTCATTGAACGATTGCCAACAAACTTTAAGTAATTTCATTTTACGGATTGAAACTTCGCCAGTAGCTCTTTCTTTGTGAACAATTGGAATATTGAATAATTCTTGTCCAGCCTTTTTAGCCATAATTGCTAGAAAAATATTTGGAGCAAATGGCACTGGATTTGGTAATTGAGCTAACAATTTCTTCAGGAAATTACCTTCAATTAATCTAAAAGGAATATTTGAGTCCATGATAAAAGTACCATAAACAAAAAACATACTATATCTTAAAATTCTAGTAATCAATAATCTGAACGGGTCATCATGTCGTACTTGTCTATGACCTAATATGAATTTAGATTGATGGCGCTTCTCCCAAATTAATTTTACATCTTCAGGAATAAATTGATCATCAGAATCTGTTTGAAAAATATATTCAGCACCTAATTCAACAGCTTTACGATAGGCATGAACTACGGCATTACCATGTCCTCCATTGGGTTGATGAACAACAACAAGTTTAGGATAAATAGGTTTTAATTCATCTAAAATTTCACCAGTATTATCTTTGGAACCGTCATTCACTACAATAAGACGAGTATTTTCTGTTGCAAATTCACTGTCTAAAAGATCCGACCAGATTTTTACTACTTCAGCCATACAATCCTGTTCATTGTAAGCAGGCATGACAATCGCTAATTTGATACTCATTCAGTTGTTGGGGGTAAAGCTAGATTAAGAATTTAAAAATAAAAAAAGCTAAAAAGCATTAAGTAGGATGTTGATGTCGTATTGTGAATTATATAGTATAAATCAGCACTTTAAAATTCCAACTCATCACTTACAATTCACAGCTCTTACTTAGTATATCAATAAGGCTTAGCTTTCAAACCACAAAAATATCTAAAGCTAGGCACAAAACCGATTTTAGTTTAATACTTTATTATTAATAAGCTTTTTTTGATGAATTAATAAGTAAAATACTTTTTCAAATAATTGATTGGTTTCTCTACACAATACCAAGACAAACTTGCAAGAATTACGGTAAGCATCAGAAAATATAGTAATTCAAAGCCTAAATTAAGGGTAAAGTAAGGAGCAATCCTTTGAATTTTATGCAAGCCTCTCAATACAATACTCGTCTGTGGTGTATGATAATAATTATAGACAAAATTATGGTATAAATAAATTCCATAGCTTATACGTCCTAAATATTGACAAACGGGGTTTTCAAAAAACCATTTTACATAACCAGAATAGCCTGCAACAGCTTTAGCAATCAGGAAAAAACAGAAAACAGCCGCAAGAAATCTTTCTGCAACAAGGTTTCCAAAATTATAAATCTGATGTGTTTCTTTTTGCTGGATTTGAGTTAGAGTCACACAAATAGCATAAACGATAAAACTCAATATGACAAACCTTCCATTTGCAATTTTCTCGAAAACTTCTTCCTTCTTAAAAGTAAAATAATATGCCATTAAACCTCCTAAACCAAAACAATCAAGTGCTGTGGGCATGAGTACATATTGAATTAACCAAGGACTTCCTTGAAAATAAAAGTAAAGTCTAAACCCAATTGAAATGGCTATCATTATCCATAGCAATTTCAGATAATTGCGAGTAGGAAGAAAAAGAATTAGATAAGGAAAAACTAAATAATATTGTTCCTCAACAGCTAAAGACCAAAGGTGGTCGATTGTACCCATCCAATGCTGATTGATAGCAATGTATAAATTAGTGCTGTAAGTAAGACACCAAACGAGGGTTTCACGAACGGGCGGAACATCAAAATAATATAATGCAAAAATAGACAAAAAGTAAATGGGGAAAATCCTGATGCTTCGGCGAATGATAAACTGTTTTACAGAAAACCAATGACTTCTTCCAAACTGGTCATCTTTCAATTTACTTTGAATCAAAATTCTTGTTATCAAAAATCCACTCAAAACAAAAAACATTGTTACACCAAGATGACCTAAAGGAAATGGGTTTCGCTCAGTCAGCCAATGATCTACCAACACCAAAGCTACTGCTAAAAAGCGTACTCCATCTAATTGCGAAAAATAGGTTTCTTTTTTTTCTTGAGACATATTAAGTTTGTTGAAGCTCAATAAATACAGAAGGCTAATGAATAAAGGTCGTTAATAAAAACTAAAGTTAGTTAAATGCAAAAGTAGCTCCTTTTTAAACCTTACCCAAAGAAATAGGCTATTTCTTAGTGATTGTAAACTCTACTCTCCTATTAAGACGACGCCGTTCTTCGGTAGCATTGCTGGCTACTGGGCGAGTTTGCCCCCAGCCTTTTGTCGTAATTCTATTTGGTGCAATTCCTTGACTAGTAATGTATTTTTTTACAGCATTTACTCTGTCCTCAGATAATTGAAGATTCAACTGAAAATCTCCCTGATTGTCGGTATGTCCTTCAAATAGAATTTCTAAATCAGGGAATTCATTCATCACTTGAATAATTCTGTCTAAATCTCTCATCGCTGAAGCCTGTAATTTTGCATCACCTTGCTGAAAAGTCAAACTATTCAAAATGCCTTTATTTCCTATTTCTAATGGCAATAAGTACAAGTCTTTATTTATTTCTCTATAGCTTTTTACATTCGTCAAATCAATTGTTTCACTGATACCTAAGTAACCTTTTGCCACAGGCACAAAATCTACCACTTCATGTAAAGGCAGAATAAATTTAAAGTTTCCATTTACTGGTTCATACGTTCTTTGTTCTGATTTTAAAGTAGCATTTCTTGGAATCATCATAATTGTAGAAGCGATGCTTTGTTTATCAGTAGTACTCAAAACATTTCCTGAAATAATTGCTACAGGCTCTGGTTGGACTTTTTTTGGTAAAGTCAATTTAAAAATATCTTCCTTATTATTCTCATTAAAAGAACATACGTAAGCAAATTCTCCTGAAGCGGGTAAAGTAAAATATCCATCCCAATAAGGAGTATTAATGGCTTCTCCAAGGTTTTCAGGCTCTGACCAATTTGTCCAAGTATCATCTAAACGCTGACTTTTAAAAATGTCGTTATCACCAAAACCCGGAAAACCACGGGTAGAAAAATATAATGTTTTGGTATCTGCCGCTATGAAAGGCGTCATTTCGTGTTCAATGCTATTAACTGTTTTTCCTAGACTTTTGGGCTCTGTCCAAGTACTATTACTTTTTTTGAAAGAAACATACAAATCTCTTTTCCCAACAGCATTTTTTCGTTGAATAGACATAATCATAATGTTTCCATCAGCCGATAAAGTAAACTCAGCATTCGGACTTTGATTATAATAATTATCTATTTTTACTTCTTCAGGGAAAGTCCAAGCTCCTCCATTTTTAAAAGAACGAGAAATTCCAGACGACAATCTCCCATTTTTGTGGTATTTATTCATCAATAACATTTCTGTTCCATCAGTAGAAATCGCAAAAACAGCATTTTTATCTTTGGTATTGATGGGCACTCCAATATTTTTGGCTTTAGTCCATTCTTTACTTTCATTAAGTTTACTAAACCAAACATCCTGATCTTTTTGTTTGCCAAAAAGACTTACATAGTTTCTAGTAAAATACAAAGTATTACCATCGCTAGAAATTACTGGGGCAAATTCTTGATGTCTTGAATTTACTCCTTTACCAAGATTTTCTCGGATTACTTCTATCGGCGCATCTTGAGCAACATGAATATTGGCTTGCACTGGATTTTCAAGTGTTGAAATACCGATGGCATCCAACTGAATTAACTCGCTGTATTTTCGTTTATTGATATATATACCTATTCCAAAAACGCTAAAAGAGGTTTTCTTTGGTAAAATAATATTGAACATTTCTCCTTTTTCAGGAGCTTGCAAAGTATCTATTTGTTGAAAAAGTACATGAGCTTGCATTAAAGAATCAAAAGCAATTACTTTTTCGATTGTTGCTTCTCCGAAATTTTTCGCTATACTTATTTGCTGAATCGCAATGGTGGTATCAAAACTTACTTTGATAAACTCTTCACTATCTAATGTTTTAAAAGCTGGCTGCCAAGCTAAACCACTCGCAACAAATTGAGGTAACACATTAGGTTTGCCAAGTATTTGATTAGCTCTATTGGCAGATGGTTGGAAAGGAACGATGTTTTCGGAAGAAAATTCCAATACTTTACTTGCCCAGAATACTTGTTGAGCAGTAATACTGAATGAAAAGGAATATAGTAATAAAAGTATGGCTAATGATTTACTTTTCATTTAAAAGCTATTTATTCCTTTTCTAAAACAAAAACAATACCAATTTGCAGAAATTAAATAGATTAATGAAAGACTAATCTGTAAAAAATCTTTTAATTACTCAATAAAATACAAAATCTCTTCCCATTAGTGATGCTAATGAAAAGAGATTTCATACTTTATATCAAGTAAAGTAGCTTAGTTTTTAATAATCATAAACTCTACTCTTCTATTAAATTTCCTTTTTTCTTCCGAATTATTACTTGAAACGGGTCTGGTAGAACCATAACCTTGTGTTTGAATTCGCTTCATATCAACGCCCTTACTTGCTAAATATTTCTTTACTTCTTCTACTCTTTGTTTTGATAAAGTTAAATTGGCATTCCAATCGCCTTGATTATCGGTATGTCCTTCCAACATGATTTCCATCGTAGCATTTTCTTTCATTACTGCTACAATTCTATCAAGTTCAGGATATGAATTCGGCAAAATATCATATTTACTTTGTTCAAAAAACACACTATTTAGTGTCATTCTCTGCCCAGGTTCTATCGGAACTAAATAAATATTTTTCTTGAGTTCTTTAAAAGTATTTTCTTTAGAAAAATCTAAAGTTTCAGAAAATGACAAAAAGCCTTTTTGTGAAACTAAAATATTGTAAGTTTTCTGTGCAGGAAGCATCAATTTATAATCACCCGTTTCTGGATCAAAAGTAACACATACTGTATCAGCAGTATTCATTGTTTGAAGCGTGATTTTTGCTTTAACAGGTTTGTTCGTAACGATATTAAATACACTTCCCGTCAATTGAACTACCGCATTGGGCTTGATAGATTCTGGCACTTTGAATTTGAAAATATCTTCTTGTCCAATAGCATTTTCCCTAGAACTATAATAAGCAAAATCACTTAAAGCTGAAATTGAAAAATAGCCATCCCATTCAGAAGTATTAATGCTGGAACCTACATTTTCGGGTTCCGACCATTTCAACCAAGTATCATCTAAACGGCGAGTCACAAAAATATCGCTACTACCATAACCACTAAAACCGTAAGACGAAAAGTATAAAGTTGTGCCGTCAGCCGCCAAAAATGGAGAACTTTCATCATCAGCAGTATTGATTGTTTTTCCTGCATTTACAGGTTCAGACCATTTTCCATCAGCTTGTAAAAAAGACAAGTAAATATCTTTCCCACCTTGTGTTTCTTTAAACTGACCAGTCAGAATGAGTACTCTTCCATTCGCAGAAAAACTATATTCAGAGAATTCAGACTTATTTTTAAAGTTTTTGATTGACAATGCCTCTGGGAAATTCCATCCTTTCTCTCCTTTTTTAGCAATTGAAACACCATTTGCCATTCCTCCATCTTTCAAATAAACATTATTTAATAAAATAGTTTTTCCATCTGGAGAAATCGCACAAAGCGCATTATGTTCAGTATTGTTTATGGGTGCGGGCATCGAACGTGCCACTCCCCATTTATTATCCTTTTGTAATTCCGAATACCAAACATCTTGATTTTTATCTTTACCAAGATTTTCTGGATGTTCCCAACGAGTGAAATACAATGTTTTTCCATCTGGAGAAATCACGGGTGCAATTTCTCGGTAAAGAGAATTCACATTTTGTCCAAGATTTTCTTTAATGATTTGCTGAGGAAGATTTTTAGCCAGATTTACCGAAGCTTTAATTGGTGTAGTAGATTGAGAAATACCGATGGCATCAATTTGATTCCAACCTTTTACTCTAGCAGTGTTCAGCACTAATTTTATACTTCTAACTTTGTAAGTTGTAGGTTTTGTAAGAACTAAATTTAACATTTTACCCATTTCAAAACTGGGAGCTGTTTTATTAGTCCATAGCAATTTTAAATTATCCTGTTCATCAAAAGCTTCAACACGAACAATACAACCTTGCCCATAATTTTCGGCAATAGCAACTTGCTGAATGGGCATAAGTGTATCAAAACTTACGATTAAAAACTCTTCTTGAGGATTATCTTGTGTAAGTGGTTGCCAAGCACAAGGAGAAGTACCCACCATTGGTAATTTACTCGGTTTTCCTAAAGCTTGTGTGGCTCTGTTTTCTTTAGTTGTTTTCGCATCTGAATACTCAGAAGAAAAAGCAACTACCTTACTTGCCCAAAATGTTTTTTGTGCAGTAGCAATATAGGAAATGAGAAAGAATAATAAAAAAGCGAATATTCTCATTATCAATAGTTTAATGAAGCGATTAGTTTTTACTGATAAAATTAAACGAAAATTGTCTTTTTTTATTATTCTTCCTAAAATTTGCGACTCAAAGTAAAGTATTATTTGATTTTTTTAAGATTAGCAATTGTCTCGATTGGGTCTTTCGCACCAAAAACATAACTTCCTGCAATCAAAATATCTGCTCCAGCATTTACTAATTTCTGTCCAGTTTCTTGGTTAACACCACCATCAATTTCAATTAAAGTATTCAATCCTTTTTCCTGAATCATGCTACGAAGTTTACGAACTTTATCATACGTAGATTCAATAAATTTTTGTCCACCATAACCCGGATTCACCGACATCAACAATACCATTTCGCAATCTGGCAAGATTTCTTCCAATACAGAAACTGGCGTAGCTGGATTTAACACTACTCCTGCCAAACAGCCTAAATCTTTGATTTGCTGAATTGTACGATGTAAATGCGTACAAGCCTCATAGTGAACTGTAATATTAGTAGCTCCTAATTTTTTAAATTCAGCTAAATAACGTTCAGGTTTTTCTATCATCAAATGAACATCAAGCGGTTTTTTAGCATGGCGATTGATGGCTTCGATTACGGGCATTCCAAAAGAAATGTTAGGCACAAAGTGACCGTCCATTACATCAATATGAAACCAATCAGCATCAGAGGCATTTACCATTTCAATATCTCTCTGAAGATTTGCGAAGTCTGCTGCAAGCAAAGAAGGAGCAATAAGGATATTATTCATGAATTAATAGCGAAACGTTGATGTATTTTCAAAGATTTCAATCAAACGCCCGTCTTTTTCTTTAAATTAATTTTTGTTTTTGGCTCGACACTCATTTAAAGTATCCTTGCAAAATTACCACATATTATACTTAGGCACAAAGGCAAAAGTAAAAAGGTTAAAAAACTTTGATAGACAAAAAGAGAATTTTAGCCGAAAATTTTAAGATTACTTATATTTTGGCGGTAAATTCGGTAAATTTTTAAAGCTTATTGGAATGAACCCACAGGAACAAATCAACCAATTGACCGATCGGTTGAATGAACTGAACCATCGATATTATATCACTGCTGATTCAGAAGTATCTGATTTTGAATTCGATAAACTTCTTGAACAATTACAGCAATTAGAGAAAGAATTCCCTGATTTTGTCAGAGCTGATTCTCCAACTCATCGTGTTGGTGGTGCAGTTTCAAAGGAATTTGAAGCAGTAAATCACCGTTTTCCAATGCTTTCCTTAGGAAATACTTATAACGAAGGTGAATTAGCTGATTTTGATGAAAGAGTAAGAAAAGGACTCAACAATGAGCCTTACGAATATATTTGCGAATTAAAATTCGACGGTGTGGCACTTTCTATTTGGTATGAAAATGGCAAATTGGTGCGAGGTGTAACTCGTGGAGATGGTGTGCGTGGCGATGATATTACGGCAAATATTAAAACCATTCGTACTTTGCCTTTGAGTATCAATGCTGAAAACTTACCTGCTGTTTTTGAAGTACGTGGCGAAGGTTTTATGCCTTTAACTTCTTTTGAATCGTTGAATAAAGAACGTGAAGACATTGGTGAAGCTTTATTGGCAAATCCTAGAAATGCGGCTTCAGGTACTTTTAAAATGCAAGATTCATCGGTAGTAGCCAAAAGAAAAATGGATTGCTACCTCTACCAGTTTTTATCGTATGATGAAGTTTTTGAAAGTCATGAAGAAAGTCTGCATTGGATGAAAAAAGCAGGTTTCAACGTTTCGCCTACATGGGAAAAATGCAATAATATTCAAGAAGTATTTGCATTTATCGAACGTTGGGACAAAGCTCGTCATGATTTACCTCTGAATACTGACGGTATTGTTATCAAAATAAATTCTTTTGCTCAAAGAGAAGTATTAGGCTATACAGCTAAATCTCCACGCTGGGCAATTGCTTATAAATACAAATCAGAATCAGCATCAACTTCCTTAGAAACAGTAAGTTATCAAGTTGGCAGAACAGGAAACGTTACGCCTGTCGCTAATTTAAAGCCTGTTTTATTAGCTGGAACAGTTGTAAAACGTGCCAGTATTCATAATGCTAATGAAATTGAACGCTTGGATTTACACATTGGCGATACTGTTTTTGTAGAAAAAGGCGGAGAAATTATTCCAAAAATCACAGGTGTTGATGCTAGTAAAAGAAGTTCGAATTTTGAAAAAGTACAATTTCCTACTATTTGTCCAGAATGTGACACGCCTCTAATTAGAAAAGAAGGCGAAGCCAATCATTATTGTCCAAATGATAAAGGTTGTCCGCCACAGATTAAAGGAAAAATTGAACATTTCATTCAACGAAAAGCGTTGAACATTGAAAATTTAGGAACTGAATCAATTGATTTATTCTATCAAAAAGGTATCATAAAAAGCCCAGCCGATTTGTATGATTTGACGAAAGAGAAACTAGCCAATCTGGAAGGTTTTAAAGACAAATCAATCAATAATATTCTTGCTGGTGTTGAAAAATCAAAAGAGATTCCATTCAAACAAGTATTATTTGGTATCGGAATACGCTTTGTTGGTGCTACAGTTGCTGAAAAATTAGCTTCATATTTTAATAATATCGACGCCATTGCGAAAGCAAGTTATGAAGACTTGTTACAAGTACCAGAAATTGGCGATAGAATTGCGCAAAGTGTTGTCGCTTTCTTTCAAGATGAGGATAATCAAGCTTATATTGCTCGTTTGAAAGACGCTAAGTTGCAATTTATCCATGAAACCACCGAAATTGTTGTAGAAGGGAACAGTTTAGAAGGAAAAACTTTCGTAATTTCGGGAACTTTTCAAAATTTCGAACGTGATGATTTGAAGATAAAAATTGAAGCAAATGGTGGAAAAGTATTGAGTGGTGTTTCTGGAAAGTTAAACTTTCTAGTTGCAGGCTCAGAAGCTGGTCCTTCAAAATTGCAAAAAGCCCAAAAATTGGGTGTTCAAATTATTTCAGAAGATGATTTTTTAAGGATATTGGAAGGGTAAGCTTTGAGATGTGAGCGATGAGCTATGAGTTTTTTTATTAATTCATTGACTATTTATTGATAAAAAATCTTTCATTTTCAAATTACCACACTTTCAAATTTTCAAATTACCACACAGACCAATAGTTTTTTAAATATAGACGATTGCATAATCGTAAAATTTCCAAAAATGAGACCAAAATTCCACGGCGTAGCTCCAGCTTTAGTAACCCCAATGTTTGAAGATGGAAGTATTGATTATGAAGGGTTAAAAAGATTAGTACAGCACGTAAGCGACGGTGGCGTTGATTACTTGGTAGTTCAAGGAACAACTGGTGAATCTGCCACGACAAGTACCAAAGAAAAAATTGCGATTTTAGAATTCATCAAGGAAAATAATTCAAAGAATTTACCAATCGTTTATGGACTTGGCGGAAACAATACGCCAGAAGTAATCAAAGCGATTCAAGCTACCGATTTTACAGGTATTGATGCAATTCTTTCGGTATGTCCTTATTATAACAAGCCAGGAGCTCGTGGCGTTATTGCTCATTATTCTGCCATTGCTGATGCTTCGCCAGTACCAGTAATTATGTATAATATTCCGGGACGTTCGGGCATTAATATGTCGGCAGCAACTACTTTGAAATTAGCAGAACATCCAAACATTATCGGTGTAAAAGAAGCTTCTTGCATCATCGAACAGTGTATGGAAATTTATAAAGATAAGCCTGAAGATTTCTTATTAATCTCTGGAGATGATGTTCAGGCTGTACCAATCATTGCTTGTGGTGGTGTTGGAGTAATGTCAGTTATTGCGAACGCTGTTCCTGCAAAATTCACTAAAATGATCCATGCTGCTTTAGATGGAGATTTTTCGACTGCTCGTAATTTGTTAGGACATTTCTTAGCCATTGACCCTCTTTTATATGAAGAAGGTAATCCAGTTGGCGTGAAAAAAATTCTTGAGCTAAAAGGAATTAGTGGTTCAGATGTACGTTTGCCATTAATGAAAGCATCTGATGAATTAGGTGAAAGAATGGCTGTTATTATTGAAAAAGACAATTTGTAATTATTCATTTTAGGTTTACTAAATCTTATTTTTACTCAAAATTAAAATCAATCATGTTTGTTCACGTAGTAAATTTTTGGTTAAAGAAAGACTTGTCAGAAGCTGACCGTCAGAAATTTGTAGAAGGAGTAAAAACTCTTGGCAATATCGAAAGTATTAAAACGTTTAGTGTAGGTCCTCCTGCTGCTACAGATCGCCCAGTAATCGACCGTAGTTATGATTTCTGCGAGCTTACTGTTTTTGATGATGCGGCTGGACACGACGAATATCAAGTACATCCCCTTCATCTAAAGTTTATAGATGATTGTAAACATCTTTGGGAAAAGGTTTTAATTTATGATTCGGAAAGTATCTAAGTGGACTAAGACAGCGGTAGGTTTTGTTTGTTTGTCATTTTTCTTAACAAATTGTCAGCCAACCAAAACCTTTCAACCTACTTCTTACTATAGCCCAAACTACCAAAGTGGTGGTTATGATCAACATACAGGTTTAGGTTTTAAAGTTCCTGATAAATATGCAATTGATGTATTGCAGGGAGATGAACAGCCTAAAGAAAGTTTTGAAGAAATGGAAAAATTAACCATTTCGGAAGAATTTCCATTAACAGCCAAGCAAGAATATAAAGGCACAATGTTAAAACGTGGAAATGACCAACAGGAAAAAGAAGCAATTTTAGCTAGAATGGTAGCGCAAGCACAAGATTTGGGTGCAAGCGGACTGATGAAGGTAAATTATAAAGTATTTTCAACTGCTACTACTTCAGGTTATATATTAACAGGAACTGCTTTTAAATATGTTTTAAAAAGAGCTGTTAGAGAGAATTAAGATTATTTAAAAAGGGACGTTTGACAATTCAGACGTCCCTTTTTTCAATAAATTACCTACATAAATCTCTACAAATTAATCTAATATTGAAGTATATTCATTGCTCAAATTCTTCACTCTGTCTCACCTCAAGTTTCATTTTAATTTTCCATTAAATTAATACTTGTGAGTATCGTTTTCATGCTCGATTGAATAAAATCAATGCTCGTGAACATCGTTTTCATGCTCGATTGAATAAAATCAATGCTCGTGAACATCGTTTTAATGCTCCATTGAATAAAATCAATGCTCGTGAGTATCGTTTTAATGCTTCACTGAATAAAATCAATGCTCGTGAGTATCGTTTTAATACTCCACTGAATAAAATTAATCCTCGTGAGTATCGTTTTAATCCTCCATTATATCAGAGATGTGAAAACAAAAAAGAGGGCAATCTGATTAATCAAATTGCCCTCTTTTCATAAAAATCTAAAAGCTCATTGCTGAAAACTAAAAACTACTTTTTACTCATTTTCTCATCTTTTTCAAAATCCAAAGCCAAAGAATTTAAACAATAGCGTAAGCCAGTTGGCGCAGGACCGTCTTCAAAAACGTGTCCTAAATGTGCTCCACAACGGCTACACATTATTTCTACTCTTTCCATCCCAAAGCTATTATCGGCTACTTCCAAAATAGCATCTTTATGAATGGCTTTGTAAAAAGAAGGCCAACCTGTTCCGGATTCAAATTTTGTTTGGGAATCAAAAAGTGGAAGCTTGCAACAAACACATTTATAAATTCCTTTTTCATGGTTTTTCCAATACGCTCCTGAACAAGCCAACTCTGTACTTTTTCTTCTGGTTACTTTAAATTGCTCAGGTGTCAAAATCTTCAGCCATTCAGCATCTGTTTTCACAACAGTAAATTTATGATGAGTGACACCCGCATTTTCATCTTGAGCAGTACAGTTTGTCAGTACAGCCATACAAGTAATTAATGTTATTAAGACGATTTTCATTTCCTTTTTTGTGTTTAAATGTAATTCAATTTAACTACGTAAAAATGCGATGAAATAGTTTGTTGAAAAGTCAGAAAAAAGACTTTTTATCTAATTATGAATTAATAATTATGAGTTATTACCTATTCAAACAATTTTTATAAGCCTTTGTTCAAAGCCAGATTTAGTGAAATTAATACTTCTCTGTCAAATTTTTCATTAATAATCAGTACTGTACAAAGGTTTAAAATTTTCCAATTTTCTTTGAATAAGAACAAATAAAAAGGATTAAATCAGTTTTTAAAGGGCAATTTGTAGCGACAAGTCTTGCTGTTGCCGTTTCAGACGAGGCAACCACAAGGGTTGCAACTACACCAAATCATTGGTTAAACAGACATTTTAAATACTAATTTAATCCTTCGTACAGTACTAATTCATAACTCATACCTAAAAAGCCTATCTATAAATCTTCTGAGAAGGTACTCTTGATAAAATTACTAAACCGATAATAAAGAAAACCGTCAAGAAAAGTACGCTCATACGCATACTTCCAGTTAATTGATTCACCAAACCAAACATAAACGTACCGATAACGGTAGAAAGTCGGTCGCAAACATCGTAAAAACTAAAGTATGAAGCAGTATCATGTGTTTCTTCAGGAATCAATTTCGCATAAGTAGAACGAGAAAGCGACTGAATTCCACCCATTACAAAACCGATACCAGTCGCTAAAAAGTAAAATTCATTGCGAGTCGTTACAAAATAAGCCGCAATACAAATAAACACCCAACTGATTACAATGATGGAAAGTGATTTTGTATTGCCGACTTTTTCCGAGATTTTCGCAAACAAATATGCTCCAACAATGGCAACCAACTGAATCAATAAAACAGTTACAATCAGTGCATCAGAAGGCAATTTCAATTCTTCACTTCCAAACAATGCACCTAAATACATAACAGTTTGCGCTCCCATATTGTAGAAAAAGAAAGAAGTTAAAAAACGCTTCGTGATATTCAGGTTTTCTAATTCATTAAATACTTTCTTTAATTCTTTAAAACCGTTGAAAATCCAGCTTCCCTCCTGTTTTTGTACTTTAGAATCTTTTGGTAAATAGAAAAATGAATATTGGGCAAAAACAATCCACCAAATTCCAACCGTTAAAAACGAAATTCTTGAAGCTTCTCCTCCACTAATTCCACCATACCATTCAGGTTTTAAAACCATTGTTAAATTCTGAATCAACAAAATCACACTTCCTAAATATCCCATTGTAAAACCTCTGGCTGATAATCTATCATATTGGTCTTCCGTAGCAATTTCAGGTAAATATGAATTATAAAAAACGATACTTCCACCCCAGCCTACTATTGAAAATAGAAAAGCAAAAGTTCCTAAATAATATCTTCCTTCTTCAAAAAAGTACATTAACATACAGCTAATGGCACCCAAATAACAATACATTTTCATGAATACTTTTTTCTTACCCGTGTAATCTGAAATAGCAGAAACAAGTGGCACAGAAAAAGCTAATAACAAAAAGCCAATCGAAACAGCATAAGAATACAAAACGGTATTTTCAAGTTGAAAACCGAAAAAGTCTAAAGTTCTACTTTTTGAAGGCAACATAATTGCCGCAATTGGATAATAAATCGGAAAAATGGCTGAAGTAATGGTAAGAGAATGAACCGAATTTGCCCAGTCGTACATTGTCCAGGCGGTTAAGGTTTTAGGGTTATTTTTCATGGTTCAATTAAAAATATAATGCTAAGCTGCTTGATTTTTATGGAGTGTATGGCAAATATAGTTGAATCCCTCAAGTTTTACTTAAAACAAGCTTAGTCTATTCGTTAATTTAATTCACTAATCATGATTTAGAAGCGGTAAAGAATGATATAAATCATTTATTGACATTTTTTGTATAGATTTTCTAAGTTCAAGCAATATTCTTGTTAAAAAGTTTGTATTCTATATAAGATTGGGAAAACCAATCTTATGCGATCCAATAACCATTATAAATTATTAAATCTCTTTATGAAACGTCATGAATTTCTAAAATCAATTGGTTTCAGAGGTGCCGCTCTTATGGCTGTACTCACTGCCTGCACTAAAGCTGAAGATTCTGTTTTACCTGCCTTAACAATTTCGCCCACGAGCGCTGGTACTGGTTCAAGTACTGACACAGGAACTGGAACAACAAACCCTAGCACAGGAACTGATTTAAGTACTATCACCAACCGCTTACTCACCATCGATTTATCTTCTAGCACAGCAACTAATCTTAACAAAGTAGGAGGTTACATTACACAGAGTGGTATTGTGGTCGCTCAAGCATCAACAGGAGTATTTGTTGCAGCAACGCAAACCTGCTCGCATGAACCCAAAAAGAGAGTAATTTTTAATGTAAACGAATATTATTGCACCGACCACGGCGCTAGATTTACTCTTACTGGTGTAGGTAAAAATAGCTTCGGAAGCAAAGGACTCACCGTTTATAAAACCGCCACAGATGGCAAAACCCTTGTGGTTTACAGTTAAACTCAATCAAATTCTTATGAAATCTATCATCATATCACTTTGTTTTTTATTGTTTTTCTCAAATCCTGATTGGACATTAGATTTTGAAAAAGCTAAAACTGAAGCTAATCAATCCAAAAAATATATTCTTTTGAATTTTTCTGGTTCTGATTGGTGCATTCCTTGTATTAAATTGAAAAAAGACATTTTCGAGTCTGAAATTTTTCAAAAATACGCTAATGAAAATTTGGTTTTGGTAAGAGCGGATTTTCCAAGATTAAAGAAAAATCAATTAGATGCTAAACAGACTGCTCAAAATGAACAACTAGCTGAAAAATATAATAACCAAGGGAAATTTCCTTTGACGGTTCTAATTGATGCCAACGGCAAAAAAGTTAAAGAATGGGATGGTTATCCAAATACTTTAACCACAGAAAGTTTTATCAACGAAATCCAAACGTCAACTCATGCTCGTTAGTGATTCAAGCCATCTGATTCATAAGAAAAAACTGAAACTCATGGGCAATGCCTTTGAAATTAGTGTTGTTGATGAAAATGCAGATTGGGCAAATGAGCGAATAGCAGAAGTAATTGATGAAATCAGTAGGATTGAAAAGCTATTGACTACTTTTTCAGACGATAGCCAAACTAATCTGATTAATCAAAATGCTGGTATTCAAGCTGTAAAAGTTGATAAAGAAGTTTTTGAGTTAATTCAGCGTTCAATTAGAATTTCTGAGCTGACTCAAGGAGCATTTGATATTACTTATGGTTCTATCGACAAAAGTCTCTGGAACTTTGATTTATCGATGAAAGCACTTCCAGATGCAGAAACCGCTCGCCAATCTGTTCGATTAATCAACTATAAAAATGTCATCTTAAATCAACAGGATTCAAGTATTTTTTTGAAAGAAAAAGGAATGCGAATCGGTTTTGGAGGAATTGGAAAAGGTTATGCCGCAGAAAAAGCAAAAGCATTGATGATTGCCAAAGGTGTAAAAAGTGGAATTGTGAATGCTGCTGGTGATTTAACAACATGGGGAACCCAACCCAATGGAAAATCGTGGACAATTGGCATTGCCGACCCAGATGCCCAACAAAGTACTTTTTCGGCATTGAATATCAGTAATGTTGCAGTAGCGACTTCTGGCAATTATGAGAAGTTTGTTGTGATTGATGGAAAGAAATATTCGCATACAATCGACCCAAAAACTGGCTTGCCTGTTTCAGGCATTAAAAGTGTTACGATTTTAAGTCCGAATGCAGAAATAGCCGATGCAATGGCAACACCAGTAATGGTGATGGGCGTAAAAGTAGGTTTAAATCTTATTAATCAAATTCAAGGAATTGCTTGTATCATTGTTGACGACCATAATAAAATCTTTACTTCCAAAAATATTAACATCAAATAAAGAAGCTATTTAAACTTCACAATCATGAATAAAAGAAAATATCCATATATAGTGGCTTTTATGGTTCTAGTAGGACTTTCAAGCCAATCTTGTGTTTCTGTAAAGGAATACCAAAAAAGTAGAATCAATGATTCTGAGATGGAGTTAGCATCAAGAAAGTCTGAGAAATTTGAACAGAGTTTTTATATGTATCGTGAAGGTGCATCTGGTGCAAACGGTGGAAAAAGTGGTGGTGGTTGTGGATGTAATTGATTGTTAGATTTTAGATAAAAGATATAAGAAGCAAGATAAATACTGTAAAAGATATTGATTCAAAATCTTAGTGAGTCAACCTTTATTCAAACATCTCTACTTAAATCTTACTTCTTGTATCTTCAATCTTGCTTCTTTACATTAAAACTAACCACTTAATCCTTAATCAAATGAAGAAAATCATCTTATCAGTTGCTGTATTAATTTCAGCAATGATTAACAATACTTTTGCGCAAAACAAAACCACAGAGGAAACCTCCTCGTATGAAAAAAGAAAGCTAAAAATTGAAGAAGTAAATTTTGTATCAAGTTATTATGGTCAAGATGGCAACAATTCCGCAGTAACAGGTGGAATTGGTACAGAAAAATTAACCGATTTCGCCAATTCAATTGATTTAAAATTGACAAAGTACGATTGGAAAAATCGTTTACATACTTTCAATATTGATTTGAATGTGGACTTTTATACTTCTGCTTCTTCTGATAACATCGACCCTTTAACTGTTTCTTCAGCATCTAGAAAAGATACTCACTTTTATCCTACTATTAGTTGGAGTATGAAAAACGATGCAAACAGAACAACCAAAGGGCTAAGCTTCTCTTACTCAACTGAATATGATTATAAATCTTATGGATTCAATTTGAATTTTGCGAAAGCATCAAAAGACAACAATCGTGAATTCAGTATTAAAGGTGGTGCTTTCTTTGATACTTGGTCGGTAATTTTACCGCCAGAACTTCGACCAACCAATTATGGTTCAGGCGCACATGGCGACCGTGACCCAATTGAAACAAGACCGAGAAATTCTTATAATCTTGCTTTTTCTTTGTCACAAATTATTAATAAACGCTTACAAGTATTGGTAACAGCCGAACCAGCTTATCAAGAAGGTTTACTCAGTACTCCTTTTCATCGAATTTACTTTAAAGATGGTTCAGAAAGTGTAGAAAGATTACCGGGAACAAGGATGAAATTACCAATCGGAATGCGACTAAGTTATTTCTTGGGCGATAGAACCATCCTGAGAGCATTTTATAGATATTATTTGGATGATTGGGGCATGAAAGCTAATACAATGAATTTAGAAGCAACTGTAAAATTAAGCCCTTATGTTTC
Source organism: Arcicella lustrica (assembly GCF_034930985.1). Classification (NCBI taxonomy): domain Bacteria; kingdom Pseudomonadati; phylum Bacteroidota; class Cytophagia; order Cytophagales; family Flectobacillaceae; genus Arcicella; species Arcicella lustrica. The sequence continues at coordinate 38,492 of NZ_JAYGIM010000009.1, read as the reverse complement.
ATTTAGCCCATTTTATCGATACAACACTCAAACAGCAGTGAAGTATTTTAATCCTTATGGACAAAACGATATTAACAGCGCTTATTATACCAGCGACTACGACATCTCTGGTTTCAACAGTACTTTTATTGGTTCAGGAGTAAGATTTATACCAGCAAAAGGAGTTTTCGGAATCAAAGAATGGAATAGTTTAGAATTACGATATGGACATTATACTCGAACTACAGGCATGACTTCAAATATTGTAACGATGTTAGTGAAGTTTAAGTAAGTATCTGTAAAATACCCATTAAAAAGCGTAGAAAGGCTGAAAAGTTTTCTCTACGCTTTTTGTTTTCTATTGAATTTCACAAAAAATCCAACAAATATGGCTTTACAATAAAATAGTTTTAATTTTAGCCCATTCTCGTTCATTGTTTCATTCATAAAACATAAACTTTATGGCTAAGACACATTTACTGAATCTCATCCAAAAGCTTAGTGCATTAGCCGATTTATCAAATAAAGCGGGAATGCCTCCTATAGATGAAATTGCTGAATGGTTTGAACATCAGTCAGAAAAAGGTAATCGCCGAGATTTCATTAAACAAAGTATGGGCGCTGGTTCAATCTTGCTGGCAAATAATGCTTTTTCCCCTCATGTAACCAATCCTCCCGCTCATCTGAAAATTGCTATTATTGGTGCTGGAATTGCAGGGCTAAATGCTGGTTATACACTTCATAAAAATAACTTCACGCACAATTTTTCTATTTATGAAGCTTCTGGAAGAATTGGTGGAAGAATTTACACCGATAAACTCAACGGAAATAACGCCACCACTGAGCTTGGTGCTGAATTTATTGATTGCAATCATGAAGATATGCTTTGCTTGGCAAATGAGTTGGGCATTGAAAAAATTGATACTCAGAAAGATACTTTAGTCTCTGATTTATTTGTTATTGATGGCAAGAAGTATCATATCAAAGATGCTATTAAATCTTTTCAGAACATCAGACAAAAAATAGCGACCGATGCCAAAGCTCAAGGTAAAAACTATTTTGATTTGGACTATACTTCACTCAAAGAATACCTTTCATCTTTAGAAACTGATGCTTGGTTTTTAAAGGGACTTTCTTTGGCTTATACAGGAGAATATGGGTTGGAAACAGAAGTACAATCTTCGCTCAACTTCATTGAATTAATTGGCGAGCAAGAACAAGGTACTTTTGATATTTTTGGAAAAAGCGACGAGCGTTTCAAACTAAAAGGAGGAAATCATCAAATCTGTGAAAAAATTGCGAAAAAATTCCCTAACAAAATACATTACAATCACGCTCTTCAACATATTCGCAACAAAAACAAAGGATTTTTATTGAAGTTTAGTAATCAATCAGAAGAAGTATTTGCTGATTTTGTGATTATGACCTTTCCATTCACTATTCTGAAAAATATAGAAGGAATTAATACTTTATCTGGAATGAGTAAAGAAAAACTAAACTGTATTCAAGGATTAGGTTATGGTACCAATGCGAAATGTTTTCTGGAATTCAAAGAAAGAGTTTGGCGTAAGCATGGCTACAATGGTGCTTTTTATGCAGATGATTTACAAAATGGTTGGGATAGTTTCTTGCTACAAAATCAAAACCAAGGAAAATCTATTTTTACGATTTTCTTGGGCGGAGAAAATGGTGCAGAAGTAACCAGTAAAAGTGGAGAATCGTATTTACCTAAAATTGAAGAAGCATTTTCAGGTGCAACAGCTAACTATTCGGGTTATACCAATCAGTTTAATTGGTCGAAATATCCCTTTTCAAAAGGTAGCTATCAATGTTTAAAAACTGGACAAAGAATTACGATGTTGAAGCATATTGACACACCATTAGGAAATTTACTATTTGCAGGAGAACACTGTAGTAAAGAGTTTGGTGGTTTTATGAATGGCGGTGCTGAAACAGGTAGAATCGCAGCAGAAAGAATCATTAAAAAAGTTCTTAATCGAAGATAATTAATAACGCTCTTTCAAAAATAATTTTGCTTATTCTGAAATATTCTATTTGATAAGGACAAGAAGATTTTTCGCTTCTATTAATTTTATGATGTAGAGGAAATTCCTTTTAACTAATTTTTATAAACAAATATAAAATATGTCACTTCAAAATAAAACCATTTTAGTCACTGGAGCAAGCAAAGGTATTGGTAGAGCTTTGGCTTTATTATTAGCAAATAAAGGCGTAAATCTTAGTCTTGTAGCCAGAAGCGAAGCCGAACTTGTTAGTTTAAAAAGTGAAATCGAAGCCAAAGGAGCTAAAGCTGAAATATTCGTAGGTTCTGTAGGCGATGACGTTTTCGTAAAAGCATGTATTTCTGCAACAATAGAAGTATTTGGTAAAATTGATGCTTTGATTAACAATGCTGGCTTCGGAATTTTCAAACAAGCTAGCGACATCAGTACTGAAGAATGGGATTCAATTTATGAAACCAATGTAAAAGGCACTTTCTTGTTTTGTCGTGAAGCCATTCCATTCATGAAATCTGCTGGCGAAGGACACATCATCAACATTGCATCAGATGTTGCCAAACGAGTTTTTGATGGTGGTTCATTGTACTGCTCTTCAAAATATGCCCAAGATGCTTTCTCGATGGCATTGCGCAAAGAAGTTCGCAAAGACGGCATCAAAGTATCGGTAGTATATTCTGGCTTGGTTGATACTTATTTCCATACTCGTGAAGAAGGCGACCCACATCAAGCTCAATATTTAACTTCACAAAACATGGCTGATACGATTACTTATATTCTTGAAGCACCCAAACATGTTGTAATTGATGAATTGATGATTCACCCAATGAGTCAGGATTATTAACAGAAGTCTATTAAAATTTAGGGTAACCCAGATTTGGATTACCCTAAATTAAACCAACAATAATTTATTCTAACAAAACCTTTCCAGTTTTTCGATATTCTTGATATTGAATCAAGTAAAAATAAGAACCTTTACTAAGGTTGATTAATGGAATCTTCGTTTTCTTGACAAAAGTACTTTCTAAAACTTGCTGACCAATCATATTATACAACTGGAAAGTAGCTTCACCATCTAAATCTGTTTCAACATTTAGTTCATCTGTAGCAGGATTTGGGAAAACCTTAAACTCAATCCTTGTATCAGGCTTTGACTGATTTGCATCCAACCTAGCAGCCTCGTACATAGAACCTGTGCTAGTCGTAGTCAAATCAGGACTTACTTTAATCGAATTACTTACCGAACTCACACAACCATTCACGGTACAAGTAGCTGTATAAGTCGTAGCAGTACTTGGGCTTACTGTGATAGAATTTCCAGTTGAACCATTACTCCAAGTAACTGTACCAGTACAGCCTGTGGCGTTAAAAATGGTTGTAGTAGTTTTGTTTTCTTTGATTTTTACAATCCAGTAATCCATTTGGCGATTGGAAGACTTTGATGAACCTCCGAATATATATCCACCATCTGAGGTTGGAGATATGTCATATATACCAGGATCAGTTCCAATTCCTCCAAAAGTTTTATCCCAAACTTTTTTCCCATTAGCATCAATTTTGATAAGCCAATGACCTTGAGTTTCCTCAGATTTATCCAAACTAATGCCCGAATAAGAAGAACCACCTAATAAAAATCCTCCATCTGGAGTAGTCATAATTTTTATAAGTTTGTCATTCATAATTCCTCCAAAAGTTTTATCCCAAGTTTTTGTGCCTTTGCTATCAAGTTTAACAATCCAAAAATCATCATATCCTACATCCCCTCTGTAATTTTCGGATTTATCACCACTGATACTTGAACGTGAACTACCACCGAGTAGAAAACCTCCATCTGCAGTTTGAACAACGTCTGGAGCCATATCATAGTTATCGCCTCCCAAGGTTTTATCCCACATTTTTGTTCCATTTGCATCTATTTTTACAATCCAATAATCGGAAGAATAAAGACCTTTACTATTTTCAGATTTATCTCCACCAATATTTGAGTGAGAATCTCCTACTAATAAATAACCACCATCTGAGGTTTTTATGATACTCGAAAGGGTTTCATGTCCAGCACCTCCGTAAAACTTAGTCCATTGTTTATTTCCATTTACATCAACTTTCACTACTAAGTAATCAAGGTATCCATTAGTACCTGTTGATAAAGAGGAACCTCCAATTAAGAATCCTCCATCTGAGGTACTTATTACTTTAACAAGGTAATCCTCTGCTATTCCGCCAAAAATTCTATCCCAGATTCTATTGCCAATGGCATCTATTTTGATAAGCCAGAAATCTATTGCCCCTGTATTGTTGATAGAAGTTGCACCAAGTAAAAAACCTCCATCAGAAGTGGGGATTATTGTTCTTAGACCAATTACACCATTTGAAGCTAAAAAAATGTCTTTGTAAGCTTTATCCCATATCTTATTGCCGTCAGCATTAATTTTTACAATCCAACCACCCACTATATCTTCAGACTTTTCACCACTGATGATATTTGATGAAGAATTACCTCCTAATAAATAACCACCATCTTGAGTAGGAACAACGCAGCTTAGATTATCATACCAGTTTCCTCCATAAGTTTTCTCCCATTGCTTAACCACGGAACTTACAGTTGTCGATTTAGATGTAATGGTAGGAGCATTCGGTTTAGCTAAAACATTAACAGTTGTTGCAAGTGAAGAATCACTTTTACAGCCATTGATTGCACAAATAGCTTTATAAGATTTTGTAGCCGTTGGTGAAACCGTGATTGAAGCACCCGTCAAGCCACCAGTCCAAGTCAAAGTCCCACCAGAACAAGCGGTTGCACTCAACACAGCACTTCCGCCAGCACAAACTGTAGCGTTACTTACTGTGATTTTTGGTTGTGTGGGTTTTGGATTTACAGTAACAGTTACCGCAGCACTTGAATCACTACTAATTCCATTTTGAGAACAAACTACTTTGTAAGTCTTTGTAGCTGTTGGTGAAACAGTGATACTATTGCCCGTTAAACCACCTGTCCAAGTTAAAGTTCCACCTGTACAAGCAGAAGCAGTTAAGGTGGCATTTGTTCCTGGACAAATAGTAGCATTACTTACTGTAATGGTTGGAGTAGTTGGTTTTGTTACTGTAACAGATACTGTAATGGAATTGCTTACAGTACTTACACAACCATTAACCGTACAAGTAGCAGTATAAGTAGTAGCAGTACTTGGGCTGACTGTAATAGAATTCCCAGTAGCACCATTACTCCAAGTGACTGTACCTGTACAGCCTGTGGCTGTGAGGGTTGGCTTTTGCGAGGATGAGATATTGTTGGGATTGCAAACTGAAGCTTTGACTATCCAACAAAGTTGATACTGAGTACCTACATCTGTTTTGTCCCCACTCAACCCTGACCAAGAAATACCGCCTAATAAAAATCCTTCATCATTTGTTACAATGATAGTTGATAGAAGATCTTGGTTATTTCCACCAAAAGCTTTATCCCAAACTTTAACACCATTGGCATCTATTTTAACTGTCCAATAATCAGAATTACCTTTAGATACTTCTGATTTTTCACCGCTAATTCCTGAAAAAGAGTAACCTGCTAAGATATATCCGCCATCATTTGTATTACCTATGGCTTTAAAATATTCTGTACTATTACCTCCGAAGGTTTTATCCCAAATTTTAAGACCATTAGCATTAACCTTTACTACCCAATAATCAGTATCTCCTTTTGAAGGCTCTGTTTTGTCACCGCTCAAACCTGAATAGGAATCTCCCGCTAATAAAAAGCCCCCATCACTTGTTGTACTTACATCTCCCAAATATTCAACACTATTTCCACCAAAAGTTTTATCCCAAACTTTAGAGCCATTAGCATTGATTTTTACTATCCAATAATCACTTGCTCCTTTAGAAGTTTCAGATTTATTGCCACTTATTCCTGAACTTGAGTAACCACCCAATAAATATCCTCCATCAGTGATAATTAGTATTTTAGAAAGATATTCTTCATTATCTCCACCAAAAGTTTTATCCCAAACTTTAGAGCCATTGGCATTAATTTTTACTATCCAATAATCATAAGTACCTTTTGATGCTTCTGTTTTATCGCCACTGAGTCCAGATAATGACTGTCCACCCAAAATAAAACCACCGTCAGCCGTAGCTACTATACTTTTGGGAGTATCTTGAGCATTTCCGCCAAAAGTTTTATCCCAAACCTTAGTACCATTGGCATTGACTTTAATTACCCAGTAGTCATTTGTGCCTCTGGAAGCTTCCGATTTATCAGCACTAATATCTGAATTTGAAATACCTAATAATACATAGCCTCCATCAGCAGTGGCTAACATACTTGCAAGATTTTCATCTTTTGTTCCCCCAAAAGTTTTTTCCCAAACTTTGTTACCTTTGGCATCAGTTTTTACAAGCCAATAATCGAGACTACTAGTAATATCAGAGTAGTTCTCTCCACCTATAATATATCCACCATCAGGTAAATTTAGCATTACTCTGATATTCTCAGAACCATTTCCTTTAAGCGTTTTATCCCATTGTTTGGTTACAGAATTTGTACAAGTAACATTTGAAGAGATTACAGGAGCATTAGGTTTTGGAGTAACAGTAATCGTCGTCGCTAAACTTGAATCACTTTTACAGCCATTAATTGTACAAAGTACTTTATAAGATTTGGTTGCTGTTGGTGAAACAGTAATTGAACTGCCAGTTAATCCACCAGTCCAAGTTAATATTCCTCCAGTACAAGCAGTTGAGGTTAATACTGAATTTCCTCCTACACAAATACTTGAATTGCTCGCAGTGATTTTAGGTTGAATCGGTTTAGCTACAACCGTAATAGTCGTAGATAAACTTGAATCACTTTTACAACCATTAATAGTACAAAGAGCTTTATAAGATTTCGTAGCTGTTGGTGAAACAGTAATTGAATTGCCAGTCAATCCACCAGTCCAAGCTAATGTTCCATTTGTACAAGCTGTTGAGGTTAATACGGAACTGCCACCAACACAAATACTTGAATTGCTTGCAGTAATTTTAGGTTGTGTAGGTTTAGATACAACAGTAATAGTCGTAGCCAAACTCGAATCACTTTTACAGCCATTAATTGTACAAAGTACCCTATAGCTTCTTGTTGAAGTTGGGGAAACAGTAATTGAACTGCCAGTTAATCCATCAGTCCAAGTCAATGTCCCTCCAACACAAGCTGTTGAAGTCAAAACGGAATTTCCCCCAACGCAAATACTTGAATTAATTGCAGTGATTTTCGGTTGAATCGGTTTTGAAGTTACTGTAACAGCTGTCGCCAAACTTGAATCACTTTTACAACTACCAATTGTACAAAGTACTTTATAAAATTTGGTTGCTGTTGGTGAAACGGTGATGGAACTGCCTATTAATCCACCAGTCCAAGTCAATATTCCACCAACACAAGCGGTTGAAGTCAACACGGAATTTCCTCCTACACAAATACTTGAATTACTCGCAGTGATTTTTGGCTGTGTTGGTTTAGGTACAACCGTAATCGTTGTAGCTAAACTGGAATCACTTTTACAGCCATTAATTGTACAAAGTACTTTATAAAATTTGGTTGCTGTTGGTGAAACGGTGATGGAACTGCCTGTTAATCCACCAGTCCAAGTCAATATTCCACCAACACAAGCGGTTGAAGTCAACACGGAATTTCCTCCTACACAAATACTTGAATTACTCGCAGTGATTTTTGGCTGTGTTGGTTTAGGTACAACCGTAATCGTTGTAGCTAAACTGGAATCACTTTTACAGCCATTAATTGTACAAAGTACTTTATAGGATTTCGTAGTTGTTGGTGAAACAGTTATTGAATTGCCTGTTAATCCGCTAGTCCAAGCCAATGTTCCATTTGTACAAGCTGTTGAGGTTAATACAGAATTTCCTCCTAAACAAACACTTGAATTGCTCGCTGTGATTTTGGGTTGTGTTGGTTTTGGAATAACAGTAATTATCGTCGCTAAACTCGAATCACTTTTACAGCCACCAATTGTACAAAGTACTTTATAAGATTTGGTTGCGGTTGGTGAAACAGTTATTGAATTGCCTGTTAAACCGCCAGTCCAAGTTAATGTTCCGTTTGTACAAGCTGTTGCTGTTAATACTGAACTGCCACCAACACAAATACTTGAATTACTTGCAGTAATTTTTGGTTGTGATGGTTTAGGTACAACAGTAATCGTCGTAGCCAAACTTGAATCACTTTTACAGCCATTAATTGTACAAAGTACTTTATAAGATTTCGTAGATGTCGGTGAAACAGTTATTGAATTGCCTGTTAATCCGCCAGTCCAAGTTAATGTCCCTCCAACACAAGCTGTTGAGGTTAATACTGAACTGCCACCAACACAAATACTTGAATTACTCGCAGTGATTTTAGGTTGTGTAGGTTTTGGAGTAACAGTAATTGTTGTTACCAAACTCGAATCACTTTTACAGCCACCAATTGTACAAAGTACTTTATAAGTCTTAGTAACTGTTGGGGAAATAGTAATTGAACTCCCAGTTAATCCATCAGTCCAAGTCAATGTCCCTCCAACACAAGCTGTTGAGGTTAATACTGAACTGCCACCAACACAAATACTTGAATTACTCGCAGTGATTTTAGGTTGTGTAGGTTTTGGAGTAACAGTAATTGTTGTTACCAAACTCGAATCACTTTTACAGCCACCAATTGTACAAAGTACTTTATGAGTCTTAGTAACTGTTGGGGAAATAGTAATTGAACTCCCAGTTAATCCATCAGTCCAAGTTAATGTTCCTCCAGTACAAGCCGTTGAGGTTAATACAGAATTTCCTCCTACACAAATACTTGAATTACTCGCTGTGATTTTAGGTTGAGTTGGTTTTGGTAAAACATTAATAGTAGTCGCTAAACTTGAATCACTTTTACAGCTACCAATTGTACAAAGTACTTTATAAGATTTCGTAGCTGTTGGTAAAACAGTTATTGAATTGCCAGTTAATCCGCCTGTCCAAGTCAATATTCCATTTGTACAAGCTGTTGAGGTTAAAATTGAACTGCCTCCAACACAAATACTTGAATTACTCGCAGTGATTTTTGGTTGTGTTGGTTTTGGCGTAACAGTAATTGTCGAAGCCAAACTCGAATCACTTTTACAGCCATTAACTGTACAAAGTACTTTATAAGTCTTAGTAACTGTTGGAGAAACAGTTATTGAATTGCCTGTTAAACCGCCAGTCCAAGTTAATGTTCCGTTTGTACAAGCTGTTGCTGTTAATACTGAACTGCCACCAACACAAATACTTGAATTACTTGCAGTAATTTTTGGTTGTGATGGTTTAGGTACAACAGTAATCGTCGTAGCCAAACTTGAATCACTTTTACAGCCATTAATTGTACAAAGTACTTTATAAGATTTCGTAGATGTCGGTGAAACAGTTATTGAATTGCCTGTTAATCCGCCAGTCCAAGTTAATGTCCCTCCAACACAAGCTGTTGAGGTTAATACTGAACTGCCACCAACACAAATACTTGAATTACTCGCAGTGATTTTTGGTTGTGTTGGTTTTGGAGTAACAGTAATTGTTGTTACCAAACTCGAATCACTTTTACAGCCACCAATTGTACAAAGTACTTTATAAGTCTTAGTAACTGTTGGGGAAATAGTAATTGAACTCCCAGTTAATCCATCAGTCCAAGTCAATGTCCCTCCAACACAAGCTGTTGAAGTCAACACGGAATTTTCCCCAACGCAAATACTTGAATTAATCGCAGTGATTTTCGGTTGAATCGGTTTTGAAGTTACTGTAACAGTTGTCGCCAAACTTGAATCACTTTTACAACTACCAATTGTACAAAGTACTTTATAAGATTTGGTTGCGGTTGGTGAAACAGTAATTGAATTGCCTGTTAATCCGCCTGTCCAAGTCAATGTTCCATTTGTACAAGCCGTTGAGGTTAAAATTGAACTGCCTCCAACACAAATACTTGAATTACTCGCAGTGATTTTTGGTTGTGTAGGTTTTGGAGTAACGGTAATTGTCGAAGCCAAACTCGAATCACTTTTACAGCCATTAACTGTACAAAGTACTTTATAAGTCTTAGTAACTGTTGGTGAAACAGTTATTGAACTGCCAGTTAATCCGCCTGTCCAAGTCAATACTCCATTTGTACAAGCTGTTGAGGTTAATACGGAACTGCCACCAACACAAATACTTGAATTACTTGCCGTGATTTTAGGTTGTGTAGGTTTAGGAACAACCGTAATAGTCGTAGCTAAACTTGAATCACTTTTGCAACCATTAATTGTACAAAGTACTTTATAAGATTTCGTAGCAGTCGGTGAAATTGTTATTGAATTACCTGTTAATCCACCAGTCCAAGTCAATACTCCATTTGTACAAGCCGTTGAGGTTAAAATTGAACTGCCTCCAACACAAATACTTGAATTACTCGCAGTGATTTTTGGCTGTGTTGGTTTAGGTACAACCGTAATCGTTGTAGCTAAACTGGAATCACTTTTACAGCCATTAATTGTACAAAGAGCCTTATAGCTTCTTGTTGAAGTTGGCGAAACTGTAATTGAATTGCCTGTTAATCCGCTAGTCCAAGTCAATGTCCCTCCAACACAAGCACTTGAGGTTAATACTGAACTGCCACCAACACAAATACTTGAATTGCTTGCAGTAATTATAGGTTGAATCGGTTTAGGTAAAATTGTAATCGTTGTCGCTAAACTAGAATCACTTTTACAACCATTAATTGTACAAAGTACTTTATAAGATTTTGTAGCGGTCGGTGAAATTGTTATTGAATTGCCTGTTAATCCACCAGTCCAAGTCAATACTCCATTTGTACAAGCTGTTGCTGTTAATACTGAACTGCCTCCAACACAAATACTTGAATTTCTCGCAGTGATTATAGGTTGAATCGGTTTAGGTACAACTGTAATAGTCGTAGCTAAACTAGAATCACTTTTGCAACCATTCACTGTACAAAGTGCTTTATAAGTCTTAGTAACTGTTGGGGAAACTGTGATGGATACTCCAGTTAGACCACCTGTCCAAGTTAAAGTTCCACCTGTACATGCGGTTGCTGTTAATATTGAACTGCTTCCAGCACAAACCGTGGCATTGCTCGCTGTGATTTTGGGTTGTGTTGGTTTTGAAATAACAGTAATCGACGTAGCCAAACTGGAATCACTTTTGCAACCATTCACTGTACAAAGTGCCTTATAAGTCTTAGTAACTGTTGGAGAAACAGTTATTGAATTGCCTGTTAAACCGCCAGTCCAACTTAAAACTCCACCTGTACAGGCACTTGAAGTCAATACTGAACTTCCACCAGCACAAATACTAACATTGCTTACTGTAATCTTTGGTTGAGTTGGTTTTGGTAAAACTGTGATTGTTGTTGCTAAACTTGAATCACTAATACAATTTTGAACACTACATATTGCTTTATACTTAGTTGTAATAGTAGGAGAAACATTTATATTTATGCCACTTGTACCATTCGACCATATCACTGTTCCTAAACAACCAGTAGCTCTCAGAATCGCAGTTTGTCCTGAACAAATTACTGCATTTGTAGAGCTAATAAGAGGAGCCAGTGGAGACGGAACATTATTTGTAACTGTAATAATATTACTTATATCACTCGAACATCCATTCAAAGTGCTAATTGCATAGTATTCGCCTACTTTACTAGCATTGATTTGCGTTGATATTAATCCATTTGACCAATGAATATTGCCCTCATCACTTGATGCTGATAGAATTACGTTTCCTCCTTTACAAAAGTCGATTGCACTACCATTTGAAATGGTTGGTCTATTAGGTTTTTGTTTAAACACAATAGATTTGGAGTCGCTGTAACGAACAGGGTTAGTACTTTTAATGCGAATTCTATATTTATCTCCAACAATATTAGGAATACTAGAAGCAATTGATGCATTAATTTTTGAATTTAAACGACCAATTTCTGTAGGATAGTCACCAAACAAACCATCAGAATTTGAAACTTGTACAATAAATTCATTATCACTTTCAAATGTCCCTTTTACAGTATATGGGATATTTACTGTTTGTTGATTGCAATACGAATTCGCTACAGAACCAATCGAAACAAGTTCATTTGAAGATTGGAATATTTTTGTTCCAACACTACTCCAATTTCCTTTATTATCTTTCGCTCTTAATTGTAGAAAATGTTCTCCATCTCTCAAATTCAAATTCTTTAAACTTACATCAAATGTAAAATTAGACAATGTCTGTCCCGATGTAAATGGAATTCCAATACCTTTTCCATTACCAGGGTCAATATCTACAAAATACTCTAATTGTGTTAAATTTGATAGTGCAACATTTGATATTACATTTTTCAGAAAAACCTTGGTTGCAGACACTCCCCAACTATTTTTACTATCTTTTGCCCGAATCGTTAAAAAATGTAATCCATCACTTAAAGAACTAGAAATCGGTAAAGTAATATTTAGGTTATCAATAGTATTTTGTTTTGCAACAGTAATTTGTGTTCCCTTGCCATAACCAGGATCTTTATCATAAAAATATTCTAATTGAGTAATGGTTGATAAAATGCTTTGGCTCAAACTTTGTTTCACAAATGGTCGTATAGCAACTGAAGTCCAGCTTCCTTTTGAATCTTTAGCTCTTACTGACAAAGTATGTATTCCATCTGAAAGTGTGCTTGGCAAAGAAACATTAAAATCTTTAGTAATTGCAGAGGCATTGGTTATACTTACATTAGTCCCTTTTCCTAAACCAGGATCTTTGTCAATGAAATATTCTATAGCAGTAATAGAAATAGCTGTATTTTCACATTCAGAAACATTTATTTTTATAGCATTACTTACGCTACTTGAACAACCATTATTCAAGCAGACAGCAGTATAAGTAGTAGAAATGGTAGGACTTACCGTAATACTCCTCCCAATATCTCCATTATTCCATTGCGTAACGCCATAGCAAAAGCCAGCACTTAAAATTGTACTTTTCCCCTTACAAATAGATACATCTTTAGCTGAGATTGTTAGGGCTGTAATCGAAGGAATTACTGATATTTTCACAGCGTTAACAGAGGTTCCAATACAGTTATTTTGTGTACAAATAACTGAATAAGTTGTGTTAACAGATGGACTTACCGTAATATCTTTAGTAATGGCACCTGTACTCCAAAGAATGCTTCCTGTACAACCACTACTGCTTAAGTTAACTGTACTTCCATTACAAATCGTTTGGTTATCAGCATTGATAACCGTTTGATTAGCAGTTGTATTTTTTACTTTAATAATAATAGATGTATTAGTACTGGTACAATTATTAGTTTTACAAAAAGCTGAATAAGTTGTTGTGTTATTAGGTTTAACAGTTAATGTATTTCCCTCGGAATCATCATTCCATTTCACAATACCATTGCATCCTGAAGCAGTTAAAGTTATAGTAGTTCCTTGACAAATGTCATTTGAAGAACTTGAAATTATTGGTGCTGATAATAATGTATTTACGGTTACTTTCAGAATATCACTCTTCTCACTTGTACATCCATTTTTAGTACAAGTAGCTCTATAATTAGTTGTTACTGATGGCGATACCAATTTATTTACAATATTATTTCCATCATACCAAGTCAAAATCCCATCACATCCATTTGCATCTAGCACTATTGAGTTTCCAGCGCAAATACCCACAGAATTTACAGGGAGACTTGGCTTTTCTGGAAATGCAGTAACAACAATATCAACAGCATTACTTGTAAACAAGCATGAGTTATTAACAATAGCAACTTGATATTGACCAGATTCAGTAACTTGATAAGTATTAGCAATAGCATCATAAATATTGTTCCCATTTTTTTGCCATTGATATCTATATCCACTTGGAACACTCAATTGTATTGATTGTCCTTGACAAACAGTTGTTGAAGATGGAACATTAATTTTTATACTAGTAGCATCATTACAGAGCGTAAATTTTCTAAGACCAACGGAACTCCAATTTCCTTTAGTATCTTTTACACGAATAAACATTTGGTGTTCCCCACTAAGAACACCCGATAAATTAGCTGTAAACGACAAGTTATTAATATTTGTTCCAGTGGTAAAAGCAACATCATACCCTTTGCCAAAACCGGGGTCTTTATCAATAAAATATTCTACTTTAGCAATATTAGATAAAGTCATTTCTAAAGGGCTATCTTCTTTAAAAATAGGTTTAATAGCAACTACACTCCATTTCCCGGATAAATCTCTAACCCTGAAATTTAAATAATGTACTCCCTTAGGTAAATCTTGAGCAAGAGGTATGGTGAAACTAAAGTTATTTATCTGACTACTTTTTTCTAAATTAACAGTAGTTCCTTTACCAAATCCAGGGTCATTGTCGATAAAGTACTCAGCATAACTAATGTAACTCAATGGAGTAGCAGAAGTTATATTATCTTTCATAAAAGTACTAATTGATGTAACACTCCAATTATTATTTACATCTTTGGCTCTTACTGCCAAAAGATGTAAACCATTTGGAATTTCCATGGATGAGAGCGGGATGGAATAAGTACCCGACACCACAATATTGGGGTTAATTACTAAAGCAGTTCCTTTGCCAAAACCCGGGTCTTGGTCAATGAAATACTCTACCCTATTTATATTTTGAGCTTGCGTTACTGAAAGGCAAAAGCAAATCAATAACATTAAACTTAAGAAAATACGAGTTTTCATAAGAGCAAATGTTTATCGGTGGGCAATATTATAAAGCAATTTTTGTGATAATGAAAGATGCGATGAGAAACAATTACTTAAAATATAGACATAGTGAATTCATGAGACGATTTTTATACCTTAAAAACCGTCTCATGAAAGTAAATCACCCAATTCTATCAAAATAATTACTTATCCTAATTGCTAGAACGAACGCTTATTGTAACAGTTAGTGGAGTAGTAGAATTTCCAGAACCTGTATTAATATACGTAGTTATCACTGGAGTATTAGGAACCCCAGATGGAATGTAAGGTGTCCCTCCAGCAAATGCTCCAATGGCTGTACTCCCCACACCAACTGTTTTAGCAGGAGAAGTAGCAGAAAGTTCTACATTTGAATCTACAAAGGGGCTTACTGCCCAAGGATTAGTCACTTTGAATACGGAAGCCGCTGTAGCACTATTAACATTTCCTGCACCTGTTGGCAAACCTGCAACACTTGTACATAAGTTATTAGAAACTGTTGTTCCAGTTACATCAGTATTTATCGCTTTGTAAGTAGAACTTGCATTTCTAGCATCTATAATATTGTTTGAAAACACACATCCTTTAGCATCATACAAAACGGGGGAAGAAGTAGCAAATACATTATTATTAATTACAGAGTTTTTAAATCCATAAACATAACCTCCTCCCTTAAAAATATTATTAGAAATATTACAGTTATAACCTACGTCCTCACCTGAACAATAAATAGTAGAAGCAATTAAATTTTGACTAATATTAACTTTTGTCGCTTTAGGGAAAGTACCATTTAATATAGTACTGGATTGATTCAAATAAACATAATAGATCTTACACCTTGTAATAGAAATGTTCATATCGTAAACATAAATATAAGAAGAAACCTCTACTCCCATAATAGAACTATTAGCACTTTCATTTTCAAAATATACATTACCAAGTTTGGGAGTTCTTTTATCAAAAAAGGTATTTGGAGTATTAGCTAAATCGTAACCTATGCCAATAATACTTATTTTTTTTGAAACTTTTAAGTCTCCATAATTATCATCATTACTTGGTTCTAGTTGAATTATATCCCCTGCCACCGCAGCATCATGAGCGTCTTGAGCCGTGGCGTAAACTGCAGGATCATTAAGCCCTGGAGTATTATTTACTCTACGAATAGTCTGTGAGAAAATGGTAAGATTAATAAATAATAAAGCGAAGATTAGTACAAGTTTTTTCATGACCTTAAAAGTTTTAGTTAAATACTAATTATGAAGCAATAGTAAAAATTATAACAATATGATTTACAATACATTAAAAAAACAACTCTTAAAACTTATTATACGGTAAATAATTTTCAAATATGGTATTTAGCATTACTTTGTTCAATAAAAAAAGTTAAGTAAGCTATCTTATTTTTGTGTAGCCATTCTTTTCTTTCGTTGTACATAGTACATTTTAAACTGATTCCTGCATCTTCTGGATATTGAGGCTTTCATTGTATTGCTTAGAATGACATAACTATTGACAAAACTATAATCTGTTAAATACTCGCTATTAATGATGTATGAGCGATGAATTCGGAGGAAGCTCTCTTTTTTGCAAAGGGTCTCGTAACTTTTTATAGTTTTAGCAGAAAGGTATTGTTTCCCATTATTCATATAAATGATAGTGTAGTTAATTGTAGCTTGTAACATCACAATATCTGAAACTTCAATTTTATCAACTCCTACATTCACGATTTCTTTTTCTGAGTCTTTTTGATTTTTCATGGTTTACTCTTCAATTTATTAATTCAAAACGATAAGATTGGTAGGCTGTTTAAGAGCTAATAAGGCTCTAAATCTATCTGTTCTGTTTGTTTGATAAAGGTAATTTTATAATAACACTTAAAAAATACCCAGAACTAGGTATTTTAACGAGAAACTACTTCATTTTCGGCCTAAATAATTTAATATAAAAACACTAAAAATGTTAAAACCAATGTTCACTCAACCATCAGAAAGCCAAGAACTCATAGCACTAAACGTATGCTATCGTTATTGGCATTTGTTGGATGACTAAGTTGTTTTATTCAACAAATATAGAATCACTGTTTTTGGTATAAAATACCGCATGCGTGGTATTTTATACCAAAAAACCTACAAAAAGTAAGCGTAAATAGATAATTGCGATGCTTTCTTACACTCAAGTTTGGTCATAATGTTTTTTCTATGTGTTCTTATCGTTTCATACGAAAGACAAAGATGGGTTGCGATAAGCTTATCAGTCATTCCGTGAATAATCAAGCCCAAAATTTCTCTTTCTCTTTTTGTTAATTTTAAATAGTTTTCGGTGTGCTTTTGTGTGAGTTTTCTACTTCTAAGCAATTTATTAAGCATAAAAAGATATTCACTTAAATCTTCACTATCAATAGTAAGCTCTATGCGTGTTTTATGAGGAATTACGTCATGTAAAATTTTAATTTCAGGTGGTACTGGTAAAGATTTAGGTGTATTATTAGGCTTAAACATCCATTCAACAGCTTCTTCTTTATTCACAAAAAAATGTGGTCTAAAGCCCGTTTGGGAATTCTCAAAAACATCAACTACTGAAAGATGGGAAGCAGTATCGGTACTGATAACAAAACCAAGTTTAGGAGGAACATAAAGTTGATTTAGCTTTTGCCAATCTGGCATATTCAGAAAACTATCAACCCATTTTTGTAAATCTGGAGGTATTGTAAAAGTAAGATTGGTATTATCCCATAATGCTTTATTAATGCCACCAACATTATCGAAATGCACCCGATAATCTTTAATAATACCTATAAAATCATCAGCATTATTGCAATTGACAAATGAATTGAATGAAATTCCTTCTTTTTCAAGGTAATCAATTTGAAATTTGGGCGTATCGTAAATAATCATTATTTTCCTCTTTAAAAATGATTAATCATGTTTTTAATAATATCCCTTCTATACTCAGTTGGTTACATTTTGTACTGCTAGAATTTAAAAATAAATAATACCAAAGATGAATTCTAAGCGCCATAAAATTACTTTAATGGCTATTTGAAAGAATAATTACTCCTTAATTTCTGCATAAAAATTTATTTTACGGTACGCTAGAAAAATTAGTATTACTATTTCTAGTTATTGCCAATAAAACAAAAAAGCCCTCAAAAGAAAATCTCTTGAGGGCTTTCAAATTATTACTTGTGTTTAAGCTACTGTTTCAACAGCTTTTTGTTCAATACTTACTGTTGATTTTGCTTTTAATTCAACGGCATCGTTATGTACAAAAATTGTGGTATCATCACCCGATATATTTTCAATCAATACTTCATGAGCAGAAGTTTTGATGTTCAATAAATTACCTTTGAAACGAATTTTAAACGAGAATGAAGTCCAGTTTTCAGGAACAAATGGCGCTAAATATACTTGTCCATTACGAACTCTCATTCCTCCAAAGCCTTTTACAATCGACATCCAAGTTCCTGCCATTGAAGTAATATGACAACCATCTTCCGTATCATTATTATAATCATCCAAATCTAAACGAGCAGAACGTTGATAGAATTCGTAAGAACGAGCTTTATCGCCTAACTTCGCCGCAATGATTGAATGCACACATGGACTTAATGAAGATTCATGCACCGTCATTGGTTCATAGAAATCATAATTGCGTTTGATAGTTTCAGCATCGAAATCATCTTCAAAGAAATAGATTCCTTGTAAAACGTCTGCTTGTTTGATAAAGCAAGAACGTAAAATTCTATCCCAAGACCATTTTTGATTAATTGGTCTTTCTTGAGCAGGCAGATTACTTACTTTGATTAATTCTTTATCTAAGAAACCGTCTTGCTGTAAGAAAATACCCAATTCTTTATCCTCGCCCAAGTACATATTACGAATGATATGATTTAATCTATCAAATTCATCCGTTTCGTTAAGGTTAGTCAGACTAGCTAATTCATTATAACGTTCAGGATTAGAAGCTTTGATTTTTTCGCTTACTTCAATCAAATATTTCATACACCAAACCGCAAAATAACTTGTGTACCAGTTATTATTTACGTTGTTTTCGTATTCGTTTGGTCCTGTAACACCTAGCATTACATATTGTTTTTTTGCTTCCGACCAGTTTACTCTTTGCGACCAGAAACGAGCAATACCTAGAAGTACTTCAAAACCGTATTCAGCTAGATATGCTTCATCACCAGTATAATTTACGTAATCATAAATAGCATAAGCAATGGCACCATTACGGTGAATTTCTTCAAAAGTAATTTCCCATTCGTTATGGCATTCTTCACCATTCATCGTCACCATCGGATACAATGCTGCACCATCTTTGAAACCCAATTTCTGAGCATTCTCAATGGCTTTTCCTAATTGTTTCCAACGATATACCAATAAGTTACGAGCAACTTGTTGGTCGGCAGTAGCTAAATAAAAAGGGATACAATACGCTTCGGTATCCCAATATGTTGAGCCACCATATTTTTCTCCAGTAAAACCTTTTGGTCCAATGTTCAAACGAGCATCTTCACCAGTATAAGTTTGGTTCATCTGAAAAATATTGAAACGAATTCCTTGTTGAGCAGCTACATCACCTTCAATGACAATATCATTTGTTTCCCATTTAGCAGCCCATTTTTCAGCTTGTTCAGCCAACATTTTATCAAAACCTTTGGCTTCTATACTAGCCAAATAAGCTTTTGCTTTAGGAAGTAATTCTGCTATTGGATGATTTTCTGAAGAAAGATTACAAGCATATTTAACTAAAACGGTAGCTTCATTCGCTTTTACAGACAAAGTAACTTGGCTTGCAACGTATTTTTCTGCTTTTTGAGGAAGGCTTTTAAAATCAACAGCTTTACCATTTTGGAAGATTTGGAATTTCTGACCAGTTACTACATGAAAACCAGTTTTCTTGGTAACCATTTCTACATAACCTTCGGCAAAAGCCGTTTCTTTATGTACTTCATCCCAGAATTTTTCATCGTAATTAGCATCCTTATTTTTAATGTCGCCATCAATAAAAGGAGTCAAAACAATTTTTCCATCAAAATTGAGCGGAGTAATTGAATAAGAAATCGCTCCAGCTTCATCATCAACAATTGAATTGAAACGGATGGTATTGATTTGTACTTGTCTGCCAGAAGCCAAAGTAGCAATGAAAGAACGTTGCAAATAACCTTCTTTCATGTTCAGCACACGTTTGAAATCGGATACCTCTGCTGTATGTAAATCAAGAGTTTCTTCTTCTATTTCTACTTTAATGCCAATCCAGTTGGCAGCATTCAACACTTTTGCAAAGTATTCAGGATAGCCGTTTTTCCACCAACCTACACGGGTTTTGTCGGGGTAATATACGCCTGCTACATAATTTCCTTGAAGTGTTTTTCCAGTGAAAGTTTCTTCAAAATTACCTCTTTGTCCCATTCTGCCGTTGCCCAATGAACAAACAGATTCAGTAATTTCGTTGAACTCACGGTTGAATCCCTCTTCGATGATACACCACTCATCGTGTTTAAGATAATTTTTCATATTACGTCGTACGCACTTAGTTTGTTTATAAAAGAAAGATTTCCTTCTTTTCAAGATTACTTCTCAAAATCAGCTGATTATCAACAGCTTAATATTTAATTAGTAAAAATGGTTAATGGTAAATTAAAGAACTATTCTTGACTTTTCCGTAAAAACAACATTATTATTTAGAAAAGTAATTAGAATAGTACAATTATAATCACAATAATTTTTATTTAGTCTTGCAATTTAGGGGGAGAAAATCAAAAATAATTTACTATGCTAAACTGTCTTTTCTTGAAAAACTAAAAGTTTAACCTTTCTAAAGTCATTTCCTCAAAAGTAGCAATAACAAAATCTGCTTCTGTTAAAACATCCGCAGAACCTACTCCTATCGCTTTCATTCCACCTGCTTTCGCAGCTTGAACGCCTGCTACTGCATCTTCAAAAACAACACATTCGCTTGGTAAAGCATTGGTTGCTTCTGCTCCCATTAAAAATACTTGTGGGTCAGGTTTTCCTTTTGTGATGTTATTTCCATCAATAATAGCATCAAAATAATCCAACATATTGATTCTTTCTAAAATCAATTTAGAGTTTTTACTTGCCGAACCTAAAGCGATTTTAATGCCAGCTTCACGAAGGTCAGTTAAGAATTTAGCTACTCCTGGCAATACTTCATTAGGTGTCATCAACTTCACTAAATCCAAATACCAATCATTTTTGCGAGTTGCCCATTCCACTTTTTCCGCTTCTGTTAAGCTAACATTTCCCCAGTTGAGAATCAATTCTAAGGACTCCATTCTTGAAATACCTTTTAATTGTTCATTTTGGTGTTCGGTAAAATCAAAACCTAATTCGTTTGCCAAGCGTCTCCAAGCTTGAAAATGATATACTGCTGTATCAACAATTACGCCATCTAAATCGAAAAGGCAAGCTTTAATCTTTGTCATGTGGATTTTTTTAGTTAGTGAATTGTGAGTTAGTGATTGAGTGAATTATCGGACTTCGAATATGTTATTTCTTTCATGAAAATATCTTTTAAGAAATAAACCAAATAAAAATTTTAACATACCTTAATCACAACTCACTCAATCACTAATTCACAATTATATTTGTAAGGATATATTTTATTTTTGTAATTCAAGTATTGTAATTGACATTGCTGGGATTTTCAGACTTTCCAAATCACCTACTGATGAATCTGTCATAATATTTTTTGCCGAAGTAAAACCTGACATTCTTTCCGAAAATCTTTGTGTATCAAGGCTTTTATCATCTTTACTTTGACTCATAATTACCATTACTGTTTGACTATCTGTATATCTAAAGTACACATAAATTCCGTCTTGTGGTAAAAATTGTGTTAATTTCCCTGTTGTGATGGCTTCGCTGGTTTTTCTATAATTGGCTAGTTTTTTTACAAAATCAAAAGCTTCGTTTTCTTTTTCAGTTCTACCAGAAGCTAAAAATTTGTTTACTTTATCGTCTGCCCAACCACCTTCAAAATCTTTGCGTACTTCTGCATCAGATGGGTTTTTGAAGTTTTTCGTCAAGTTTTCCGTACCATAATATAAATGAGGCACGCCACGAGTAGTTAATAAAAAGCCAACGCCTAATTTATATTTATTGAAATCTTCGCCAATGACCGAGTAAAATCTATCCATGTCATGATTATCCAGAAAAGTCATGTTCAAATTCGCATCTTCATACAAAGCATCCATTGCCAAAGTTGAATACAAACGATTAAAACCTTTTCCCCAATCAAAACCTTGGTTCAGTGCATCGTTGATTGCGTTGAAAAGCACAAAATCATTCGCAGAAGGTAAAGTGCTTTTAAACGGAACATTCAAATTATTTTTAGCAAAGTAAGCTTGTGAGTAGGCACTTTGTACAGAGTTTTCACCTGTGATAAACATTTTTGGATATTCTTCTGCCAAGGCAGCATTGCAACGATTCATAAAATTCAAATCATTGTATTGATACGTATCAATTCTCCAGCCATCAATACCAAAATTTTCAACTGTCCAAAGTGCGTGTTGAATTAAAAAATTAGCAACAAATTCATTTTTATGATTCAAATCAGGCAAGAAAGGCACAAACCAACCATTTTGTTGTACTTTAAAATCGGCGGCAGAACCATGTAAAATATCAACAACTGGTTCATCACGATAAGAAGTATTGGTATAAGTATCCCATTGATTCAACCAATTTTTCATCGGTAAATCTTTCAAAATCCAGTGATTAATTCCAACGTGATTGTAAACTGCATCTTGAATAATCTTCAAACCTTTGGCATGAGCCGCTTCGATTAGTTTTCTATAAGCCTCATTTCCGCCCAAACGTTTATCAACATTATAGTGGTCTGTAAAACCATAACCGTGATAAGCCGAACGCATTGCTCCTCCTTCATTGGTTTGTGGTTGGTTATTTTCAACCACAGGATTCAACCAAATAGTTGTTGCCCCTAGTTCTTTTACATAATCCAAATGATTTTGTATGCCTAATAAATCTCCGCCGTGACGTAAAAAAGGATTTTTTCGGTCAGATTCTGGGTCTGCCATGTCGGCAAATTTATCGTTACTCGGGTCTCCGTTAGCAAAACGGTCTGGCAGAATCAAGTAAATAAAATCTTTTGAATTGATTTCTTGGGGCTTTTGGTCACGTACTTTTAGTTGAAATGGATACGTAATTTTCACCATTTGATCAACGACCGATTTCTTTCCTTTCTGAACTTTAATGTTTTTTGACAATTCAATTAACATTTGTCCAGCTTGTGTATTAGGCGCAATATTTAAATCAAGAAATAAGTAATTAGGATTTTCAACTTCATTAACTTTTTCTAGCGAAACTCCTTGATAACTGATTTTTACATCACTGCCAGCAATATTCTTTCCATAAACTAACAGTTGTAATTTAGGATTTTTCATACCAACCCACCAATTACTTGGATTAATACGCTGAACACTTGGCGTTTGTGCAAACAGGCTTGTCAGCAAGCAAGTGAAAATAATGGAGAAAATTGTTTTTTTCATGTGTTTTGAAATGGTTAATGGATATACAATCAATCCGAAGAAATACAGACAAAATTTGATTTTTTTATTCAGAATTCTTAGTTTAAAAGAGTATCGTTGATGCAATTTTTCAAATAATTTCAAGAATTTCCTAATAATAAAATCATAAATTGTAAGCAATTTTATGCAAAGATAAAATAAAGCTAAAAGAAACGAATCTGTGCTAATCTGTCCTAATACCCAAATTTTATTCTAAAAATGTCTCAAAATACAATCAAAGTCGCAACTTTATTAGGCTTCATTTTTGCCTTTTTTGGCATAAATGCACAGACGAACAATCCTGCATTAGCAAGTCCAAAACAAAATGCTATTGTCAAAACCGAGAATTATAGTAAATTCAAAAATATAGTCCCGAAAACCAGCAAAAAAATAGTCCCGAAAAATATGACAAATAGCAAAAACGACAAATTAGTAATCTTACAAATGATGTTTCACCTTTGGGGAAACAAGAATGCTACGAACAAATTTAATGGTTCGGCAGCTGAAAATGGCGTTACTAAATTTTCTGATATTAATGATTTAGCCTTGAAAAAACTCAAGGATTTTGGTTATTCACATTTGTACATGACAGGTTTGATTGAACATGCCACGATGGAAGATTTGACAGCTTATGGTATTCCAAAAGATCATCCTGATGTAGTAAAAGGTAGAAGTGGTTCGCCATTTGCCATTAAAGATTATTATGATGTAAATCCATTTTTTGCTGAAAAGCCTAAAAAAAGAATGGAGGAGTTTTCGGCAATGGTTGATAGAATTCATCAAAATGATTTGAAATTAATCATGGATTTTGTGCCTAATCATGTGGCAAGAGTATATCATTCTGACATGAAACCGAAAGGAGTAAAAGATTTTGCAGAAACGGATGATACTACAAAATCTTTCGACCCACAAAATAATTTTTATTATTTACCAAATACGCAATTTCAAATTCCAGCAGGAGTAAATTCTCCTGTAAAAGCAGATTTTCCATACTTAGAAAGTCCAGCGAAAGTTTCAGGTAATGATGTTTTCTCTTCTCATCCAACCATTGATGATTGGTTTGAAACGGTAAAACTCAATTACGGAGTAGACATTCAAAATGGCAGACAAAAACATTTCGACCCAATTCCAAATACTTGGTTGAAAATGGTTGACATTTTGAAATATTGGGCAGCAAAAGGAACAGATGGCTTCCGTTGCGATATGGCTGAAATGGTTCCTTATGAATTCTGGCAATATGCGATTGCAGAAGTAAAGAAAAGCTATCCAGATATTATTTTCATTGCAGAAATTTATAACCCGAACGAATATCACAATTACATCAAAATTGGAGGTTTTGATTACTTATATGATAAAGTTGGTTTGTATGATGGACTTCGTCATTTGGTAGAAAATAAACATGATGCCAGCGTAGAAAGTATTACAAGAGTTTGGCAACATGAATCTGGTGATATTTCAGAACACATGTTGAGGTTTTTAGAAAATCATGATGAAGTAAGAATTAATACTCCTGCATTCGCTAAAGGTTATCCTTTCTCGGCTGTGCCAGCAATGGTTGTAACGGCTACTCTTCATACGGGTCCAATTATGATTTACTTCGGACAAGAATTAGGGGAATCTGCCAAAGAACCAGAAGGTTTTAATACTGCTGACGACCGTACTTCTATGTTTGATTTCTGGGGTGTAAAATCGCATCAAAATTGGATGAACAATGGCAAATTTGATGGCAAACTTTTGACAGAAGAACAAAAGGATTTAAGAAAATTCTATGGTGATTTAATCAAGTTTGTGAATACTTCAGAAGCCGTCAAAACAGGTTCTTTCTTCGATTTACAATATATTCAACAAGGTAATTACGACCGCAAAAAAGTGTATAGTTACCTCCGTTATGCAGGAAAACAAAAACTTTTATTCGTTTGTAATTTCGACCATTTCCAAAGTAAAACATTTGATTTAGTGATTCCAGAAGGAGCTTGGACTTCGATGGGTTTAAATCCTAGTAAAGAATCAACTTTCAAAGGAAAATTCAATCAGAAAGAACAGTTTAGTCAAAATGCTAATCAAACAATTCCTGTAACAATTCAACCAAATTCAGTGCTTATTTATGAAATTTCTCAGAAAAAATAGAATATATCTTTAATATTTTATTAATTTGAGGGATTAATTACATCATTAACCATTTTATGACAAAAGAAAACAAACCCCGCCTTAGCCTTGGTCAAATCATCAACATGAGCATAGGATTTATGGGTATTCAATTTGGTTTTGCCCTGCAAAATGCAAATACAAGCCGTATTTTTTCAACTTTAGGAGCTAATCCAGATGAAATTCCTATTCTTTGGGTAGCTGCTCCGCTCACAGGATTATTAGTTCAGCCAATTATTGGCTACATGAGCGACCGTACTTGGCATCCAAAATGGGGGCGCCGCCGACCATTCTTTTTTGCAGGAGCCATTTTAGCAACTATTGCGTTGATTGCCATGCCACAATCATCTGTACTTTGGATGGCTGGTGCTATACTTTGGATGATGGACGCTTCTATCAATGTTTCTATGGAACCGTTTAGAGCTTTTGTTGGCGATATGCTTCCAAAAGAGCAAAGAACTACTGGTTTTTCGGTACAAACCTTTTTTATTGGTGTTGGAGCAATGATTGCCTCTGGGCTTCCCTCTATTTTAGATTATTTTGGTGTACAAAATACCGCTCCAGAAGGAATTGTTCCAGATACTGTTAGATGGTCATTTTACATCGGAGCTTTTGCTTATTTTGCTTGTATTCTTTGGACAATTCTAAAAACAGAAGAGTATCCACCAGAAGACATGGAAGAATTTCAAAGAGAAAAAGATGAAATGAATTTCATGCACGGAGTAAAAGAAACAGTGAATGGATTGTTTAAAATGCCAAAAGTAATGAAGCAATTGGCTGTTGTTCAGTTCTTTTCGTGGTTTTCTTTGTTCTGTATGTGGATTTTCACGACCAATGCAGTAACAAAAAATATTTTTGGAACAAGTGATACCAGTTCGGAAATCTACAATGAAGGCGCTAACTTTGTCGGGATTTGTTTCTTGGTTTACAATGGCGTTTCAATGGTTTTTGCCTTATTTTTACCAAGTTTGGCAAAAGTATTCGGAAGAAAACTAACACATTTAATTTGCTTAACTGCTGGTGGCTTGGGACTTATCTCCATCATGTTTGTTACGTCCAAGTATGCCTTATTACCCTCTTTTATAGGAATAGGTTTGGCATGGGCAAGTATTTTAGCCATGCCTTATGCCATGCTTTCTGGTAGTTTACCAGCCAATAAAATGGGATATTACATGGGAGTTTTCAATTTTTTCATTGTAATTCCACAAGTAATTGCCAGTTTGGGTTTACCAAAATTCATGAAACTTGTACAATTAGAACCAATACATATCGTTACTCTGGGGGGAGTATTAATGATTTTGGGTGGATTGTTCACTCTGCGAGTTGATGATAACGATTAAATAATACATGAGAAAAATTAATTTTAGTAGCTTAAATCAAAACCTTGCAAGCTTGATAAAACCTTGCAAGGTTTTTGTGTTTTCATCAGTATTGGTACTGGGAAGTAGCTTTCAACAGCCATTATCTGATGAAGAAATTTATCAAAAGAAAATTCAGCAAGCGCAAGGCAGTAATATGCACGAATACACACTGAATATCGCCAAAGGTTTTCTGAACAGACCATACAAAGCTTATACGCTTGAAAGTAAAGATGAAGAAAAATTAGTGGTTAATCTCAAAGAATTTGACTGCTCAACCTTCGTAGAAAGTTGTGTGGCTATGGGCTTGACTTACCGAAAAAATGATACTTCATTCGATAAATTTCAGTATTATTTAAAACGTTTGAGATATTATAATAAAGGACAGATTAAGGGATACGATTCCAGAATACATTACTTTTCTGATTGGATTTATACGCATAATCAAGATGGACTTTTAGAAGATATTACGCATAGTTTAGGAGGAATTCCGTTGAAGAAAGATATTAATTTCATCAGTACGAACTGGGATAAAAATCCTAATGCGACTAATACTGCACTACAAGAAAAAATTAGGAAAGTAGAAAATAAAATCAGTAACCAAGATTTTTATTATATTCCTAAAGCAAAAATTAGAAGTATTGAAGACAAACTCTTGAATGGCGATATTATTGGTATTACTACTAATATTGATGGTTTGGACATCACTCACGAAGGCTTTGCCATTAGATTACAAGACAGACGAGTGTATTTATTACACGCTTCTTCTGAGTTCAAAAGAGTAATGGTGAGCGATAAGCCACTGGCAGAATACATGGCTCCTAAAAAAACTCAAACTGGAATCATGGTTGCTAGGTTCAAAATTGAATAGCAAACCAATCTTCCAGATTTTTGAATTACTTCTTAAAAATCAAATTTTTAGTTTTTAAGAATTTTTTGAATGAATAAGTTCCAATATTTTCCGCCTTGATTTCATGGGAAGTATTGGAGCTTTTTTGATTCCCGTAAAATCTATTTTCTAAGTAAGCATCATTGATAGTAATCGTTTTACTTTTTAATTTATGAGCAATTTTCATTGTCTCACTATCTTTTCCTGCAAAAACAGAACAAGTAAACGGACTGACAGAATCATTGGCTAAATCCAAGGCTTGTGCTTCATTTAAGAAAGACTTTACTGGCAAAATTGGTCCATAAGTCTTTTCTTTCATGATTTTCATTTGGTGATTTACATTGGTCAAAATCGTTGGGCGACAATAATATCCTCCTTTTTGCACAAGGCATTTTGCTGCTCCTGCTACAATCACTGCTCCTTTTTTTACCGCATCAGCCAATTGTTCATTGATCAACATAGCTTGTTTTTCAG
Source organism: Arcicella lustrica (assembly GCF_034930985.1). Classification (NCBI taxonomy): domain Bacteria; kingdom Pseudomonadati; phylum Bacteroidota; class Cytophagia; order Cytophagales; family Flectobacillaceae; genus Arcicella; species Arcicella lustrica. The sequence continues at coordinate 10,362 of NZ_JAYGIM010000009.1, read as the reverse complement.
ATATAATTGGTCCGATTTCTCCATGATTAATATTTGGGTACACCAAAGTTAATAAATTACTTTTGCCGACTAATCTTGATAAAAACTGAGCATGAATATTACGATGTACATAAACCCTTTCGATGGCATCTGCCGACTGCCCTGAATTGAAAACACCAGCCCACAAAATGGCAGATGAAGCGTGTTCTATATCAGCCGTTTCAGTAACAATAGCCGCTCCTTTTCCTGCAAATGATAATGTTGATGGAATAAAATGCTTCGCACTTAACTCATAAATTTTTTTTGCATTTACTTCAGAACCTGTGTAACAGACAGAATCAGCGATGGCACAAAGCATTTCTCCTGTCTCCTTCCCACCTTCCACAAAGTCCACAAGATTATTGAAATGTAAAATCTCATTAATTGTTTTTTCGATTACTTTAATAAATCTTGGTGTTTTTTCAGAAGACTTTACCATCACAGTATTCCCAGCCAATAAAGCAGGAATAACTTGCATCATAACATTCTGTAAAGGAAATTGCCAAGTACCAATGATAGCAACAAGTTCAAAAGGCTCTGAAAACTCTTCGATATGGTAAGTATTATTATGAAAAATTGTTTGTACTTCAGGTTTGAAATAAGTATGTGCTAAATCACAAAACTGGTCGATAGCAGCCATCACTAAATTGATTTCCGATTCGGTTTCAATTTTTCTGCCAGTATCAATCGTCAATGCTTCTGTAATTTCTTCAAGGTGTCTTTCTAATACCTTTTTCCAACGCTGAATGGTTTTTATTCTTTGCTCAATACCAATTACTTGCCAGTTTTTCTGAGCCTGACGCATTGCATCGGCCTTTATTTGGAGTGTTTCAAAAGAGAGTGGAGAGATTTCATAATCATATATACCTGTTCTTGGATTTCTTACTTTCATTTAATTATAAGGCTTAAAATTCATGCAACACAATTTGCAAATTGCATTTTTCAAATATACTGTTTTAATTAGTTTTTAGTTTTTTATCAATCCCTTTTTATTTAAGCTGAGCTAAAAAGATTGTGCCAAAAAGCTAAAAATAATAAATTACCATAGATTAACATTAAGAAATTCATAGAATTTCTTAATTATTCCTAATTTTAATCTATATTTAAAGCCTAATTTCAAAAATCACTTGCACACGCTTAAAACACAATTTTACCTTCCTTCCACTATTTTATGAATACTGTTAAAGATTTCGACAAAAAAGAAGCCATCTTTCAAGCAACCCTAGAACTTATTTCAAAACATGGATTCCATAGCTCGCCCATGTCTGAAGTAGCTAAAAAAGCAAATGTAGCCGCAGGTACCATTTATCACTACTTCAAGAGTAAAGATGAACTCATCTGCGCACTGTACGTTTATAAACGTGAAAAATCCATTCAGAGTATTTTCAAAAATGACGATACCACTAAACCATTTAAAGATCGTTTTCGCAGTTTTTATCTTCAAATGATCAACTACTACTTCACTAATCCAAAAGAGTTTTATTTCTTAGAACAGTTCATGAATTCGCCATACATTGGCATGCTCAAAAAAGAGGATATTACTCGACTTGAACAACCCATTTATGATTTTCTCAGAAAAGCAGTTTTCACCCAAGTAGTAAGAGATATTCCTCCTAAAATACTAATTGCGATGGTGACTGGAAGTGCAAGTTCTTTGATTAAACTTCGTTTGTCAGGAGAGTTTTTAATGACTTCTTCAGACCTAGAAATGGCTTTTTTTACCTGTTGGGATGGGATTAAAAAACCTTAATCTTATTTTTTATTTTTATTGAAAATCTTGAAGGCAATATACAAAGCACCCAATAGCAATATTAGAAACAATAATGAGAATAGTTTCTCGGCACCTTCGGGCAATTTTGATTGTAATAAAATCATATTGTTGTTGAGTAATTTAAATAAAAGCAAAAATCTAATGCGTAATTTACAAATTAACTCATCAAACGCTATTCCTCAAAGAATTTTACACTATATTTAAAATTTTGAAAGAAAACGCTTTGATAAGCATATCTCAAATTTATGCAAGAACTTATTAAAATTGGAGTTATCAATATTTCAGACAGAGCTAGTGCTGGAATTTATGAAGACATTCCGGGAAAAGCTGTCGTTGAAACGCTAAAGGATTACTTAGTTTCTACTTTTGAAACCGTTTATAAAGTAATTCCTGATGAACAAGATTTAATTTCAGCCACCTTAATTGAAATGGCTGATGTTGAAAATTGTTGTTTAATTGTAACAACTGGAGGAACGGGACCTAGCAAAAGAGACGTAACGCCAGAAGCTACAGAAGCCGTTTGTGACAAAATGATGCCCGGTTTTGGCGAATTAATGAGAGCAGAAAGCTTAAAATATGTTCCAACTGCTATTTTATCAAGACAAACGGCTGGTCTCAGAGGAAAGTCTTTGATTATTAATTTACCCGGAAAACCAAAGGCTATTCGTCAATGCTTGGATGCTGTATTTCCAGCAGTTCCATATTGTATTGATTTACTTGAAGGCCCATATCTTATTTGTAATCAAGAGATTATGAAAGAATTCAGACCTAAACAGTAAATAGAAAATCCACAAATTTAATTTGTGGATTTTCTATTTACTTCAATTGATTAAGTTCTAAACTCAATTCTTCTATGAGTGATTTAGCTCTTTCTAACGATATTCTTGGTTCTGGTAATTCTTTACTCATAAAAGCAGATACTTCCCAAATTTCAGCAATTGATTTCAATGAAATTTCAAAACTTGGAATTGAAGAATCATCCGAACTGAGTAATAAAGTACCTTTTACTTTAATCTGATTGTAAACTCTTCTGTAAATAACTCCTTGTTGTGGAGTGATTAAAATATAAAATTTTCCATCCAGAATATTTGTCCAATGGTCGATAGCATTACCAATTACAATTGAATTTTGTAAAGGGAAATCACTTCCCATTTCAAACGCTCTACTCTTTTCAGAACTCACAAAAGGCATGGAAAAAGTAGCCAAGGTTTTGATATATTCTGTTTTGGTATAATTCGCCAGATAATCTTTAATCTGTGTTCTTTTTACATAAGGAATTCTAATTTCAAAATTTTTCTGTGGAATTTCATTCAAAGATTTATTATTGCTATTATGTTGATTTTCAGAAAATGACGAAAAGCTTTGCTCTGGAATAGTATAATTTACTCGATTATGAACAAATTGATTTTCATTTCTAATCGGCAGTTCTTCTTCCTCTTTTTGAAAATACTCATCAATAATTTTAGCAATTGGCAACGGTTCTACTTCTTTCTTTTGAAAAGTACTTACAGCATCATTCACAGGCATTTTTACTTGCTCCATAATACCCGTAGTGCTTTGTCCCAAACTAATACCGGGTGTTTCACGAATTTTTCGAATATCCGTTTTAATCAAGGAATCTACAGAAGTCCCAAATACTTGTGCAATGGTTTTGAGGTTTTCTAAATTCGGATTGGCCCTTGCTTCCTCATAAGCCCCTAACAACGAGCGCTTTATGCCAATTCTTCGGGAGAATTGTTCTTGAGTAAGTCCATTTAATCGACGAAGATACTTTATATTATTGCTAACGATAGACATGGTTTGACGGTTAAATCTGTAGCGCTTGTCTTAATTAACATTCTGCAAGGCAATAACAGTTTTAGAAATATTTTTCTGTGATTAAAAATAATCAAGCAAATTTTTAATGAAATCCATTTAAAATTTCGAACAAAAGATTTCGTAAAATAACGATAATTTAGGTAAAATGCCAATTATGGACAGAGAATATAAAATTACTCTCTTTCAAGATAAATGGCTTTTGTATCAATGGTCATTAAGCTCTAATTTTTCGATGCATCTTTCTGTAACTTTTCAGCCAATTTAACGGCTTCATAAGCATTCACAATTCCTCCACTTGAAGAAAGTTTTCCAAACTCAACTAATTCTGAAGAACCAGGACGAGCAACTTTTAATTGCGATAATTTGATGGAAGATTCTAAAATAATTTGCTTGATTTGCTTATAAGTAAAGGTTGGATAATATGAAATCAATAAAGCCGCCAAACCCGAAACAACTGGAGCAGCCATACTTGTGCCACTCAAATCTTCATATTTTGAACCCACAACTGTCGATTGAATATCTACTCCGGGTGCAAAAACATCCACCGTTTTTTGTCCGTAATTAGAAAATTCAGCCACTGTATTGGTGGATTGCATCCATGAGGTTGCTCCTACTTCAATCCAATTGTCAGCCTCGGTACCATCTAATAAATGTTTGGTTGGATAATTTTCTTTGGTATCAATATCCTGATTTTCGTTTCCTGCCGCATGAATCAATAAAACACCTTTCGATTGTGCAAATTTAACGGCTTCATCAACAGCAGATTTTTGAGGAGAAACAGTTTTTCCAAAACTCATATTAATTACTTTCGCTCCATTTTCAACAGCATACAAAATGGCGTTTACTACATCTTTATCACGTTCGTCTCCATCAGGCAAAGCTCTAATCACCATAATCTGAACATTGTCAGCCACGCCAGCAATTCCAAAATCATTGTTACGATTCGCCGCAACGATTCCAGCGACATGAGTACCATGACGAGCATCTGGACCTTTTACTTCATTATTCCCATAATTTCTGTCTTGGATATTATTTACGTCATCCCCTACGATTCCTCTGGGATTATAAGTAAGATTTACGCCATAATTCAATTGAGTATCATAATATTCAAATGCCTCTTGAAGTTTAGTTTCATCCTGTCCTAAATCTAAAATCAATTCAAATACTCTTTTGGCTTTCTTTAGTTCTTCGCTATCCTTATTCGTAATTTTAGCCAAATCAGCTTTCGTAATTTCTTTTAGCCCCAAATGTTGCGTTAATTGAAGCTTTGCATCGATAAATTTATGATACAAGTTAATCACGAATACACCTTGTTCTTTTACATCTTTTAACTTGCTATCGTATTCTTGTTTGTATTTTTTGTACAAATCATACTCTTTTTTTTCCTCCGCAGAAAGTGAAGTTATTTCACTAAAATGCTGATATTTCTTTTGAAGACGAGCAAATTCTCTGGTAATTTCTAAGCTTTCTTTAGCAATATCTTCTCCATTTTTTCCCCCTAAAAAATCCCATCCATGAATATCATCAATGTAGCCATTTTTATCATCATCAATGCCATTATTAGGAATTTCCTTGGTATTAACCCAAATATTATTGGTTAAATCTTCATGAAGAATATCTACACCTGAATCAATAATTGCGACGATAACGGGCTTCGATTTTTTATTTTTTAAAATATTACGATAAGCTTTTTCTGTACTGATTCCTCTTACTTTATCATCTGAAAAATCTAAATTAAACCAATTGGAAGGAGCGTGTTCAAGTGAGGGTTCAAGATATTGTGCATTGGAAGTATTGAAAAGGAAAAGAAGCCAAATCAAACTGAGTTTTGGTAAAATATTCATGGCGGTTATAAAAAATTAAGGATTATATGCTGTTGTTGAATGAATTAACTGTAAATCTAAGAAAAAGCAAATTCAGATAAAAATGGCTATTTCGAAAGAAAAAGCTAAAACCTAAATTGATTTTTGTTTTTTCATCAAAAACACTTGTACAATTTAACATTTTAGACATAATTTCTTTTACTTAGTCACCTCTTCATGTGATTTAAAATCAAAAAATCTTCAACAAGCGTTGACTATTTGACTGGCGAATCAATTAATCAACTGATTTACAATATAATCGGTTGTGGTTAGTATTTTCAAATATAAAGCAACGTGTAAAAATACAATAAGTACTGAAATCTGTTTATGTATATTCCAAGAATATTTTTTTACATTTTAAGCATTTCTTTTATTTATAGTATTTCATCATCAAAAATGAACCTGTGATACAATGGAATAGTTTACAGATATGATGTATATACATTAAATTTGGGTATCTCCATAAATTCAGAAATTATGAACAAAATCCTTTACAAAAAGAATAATTTTTACCCTTGGCTTATTTGTTTTTCTGGATTACTGATTCTAGTTGTCATCAACGGACTTACTACTACTTCGCTTTCTGTTTTCGATAAAGTTTTTATTAATGAGTTTCATTGGAAACGAGATGAATTGAAACTTAGAGAATCTATCACCAACAGCGTTACGCTTTTTTTTATTTTAGTTTCTGGAATTATTATCGACAAAATCAGAGTAAAAAAAATGATGCTCTTCGGTAGTTTTGTTTTAGCCGTCGCTTTGTTTTCCTACAGTTTTGTCACGAACAAATACCAAGCATATTTTATCCATTTTTTGTTGGGTTTATCCATGATAACGGCTGGTTCTGTTTCTTGTATCATTTTGGTTTCTTCATGGTTTCAAGAAAAAAAAGGTTTAGCATTAGGCATCGTTTTGATTGGCACAAGTTTAGGAAGTGCCATCTTCTCTCCTTTCAACCATTACTTATTGTGTGAATTTGGCTGGCGACAATCGTTTATGATTTTAGCAGCTTTTCCAGCTTTAATTTTAGTCTATATTTACTTCGTGGTTGAAAACTCTCCCAATGACATTTCCATCAAACCACTTGGCAAGGAAAGTGCAAGTAGTAATTTACTCATCGAAGGAATGACTTACCAAGAAGCTACCCGAACACATCTTTTCTGGTTAATTTGTCTCTGTGGCTTCATTACTTTTTACTGTTTGGTTGGTACTATTGCCAATGTATTCCTACATTTAGTCGGACTAGGATTTACCGAAACTCGTGCAAGTTTTTACCTCAGTTTATACTTTATCATGGCTGGTTTAGCCAAATTATTTGTTTCTATTTTTTCAGATTATATCAATCCATATTTAGTATTTTCGATTTGCTGCATCATGATGATGATGGGCTGTTTCGGTCTTTCAATGATGAATACTCAATTCATATTTCCTTCAATCGCCCTCATGGCTGTAAGTTGGGGCGGAATTTATTCTTTGTATAATCTTATCGCTATCAAAACATTTGGCTTAGCCTCCGCAGGAAAAATTAACGGTACTATCAATATGTTTGAGGGTGGTGGCTCGTTATTGGGCCCAGTCATGACAGGACTCATATTTAGTATCAATCATTCATATCAATTGGCATTTACCATCAATGCAGGATTAATGTTTATCGTATTAATTCTTTCTTTGAGATTCAAGGCATTTATGCTAAAACTCCACAAACCAATCTCCCCTCAATAATTTCATGAAATATAATTTTGACGAAATCATCAACAGAAAAAACACCGATTCTCAGAAATGGGATATGTTTAATGACCCAGAAGACGTAATTCCTATGCCTGTGGCAGATATGGATTTTAGATGCCCAACGCCAATTTTAGAAGCACTTAATAATATTACTGAGCACGGAGTATTTGGTTATGCAATTGTTCCTGAAAGACTAAAAGAGATTTTTCAAGAGCGCTTAAAAAATCTTTATAATTGGGAAACTGAAAAAGAATGGCAAGTATGGATTCCCGGTTTAGTACCTGCCATTTATGCTAGTTGTAAAGCAATTGGCGAAGCTGGAGATGCAGTAATTACAGCAATTCCTGTTTATCATCCATTTCATTTAGCACCTGCTTATATCGATAAAAAGTTGCAAACCTTTCCGATGAAAGAAGCTGATGGACGTTGGACTTTCGATTTCGAAGCCTTGGAAGCGACCATTACGCCAGCAACAAAATTGTTTATGTTGTGTAATCCACATAATCCGGGCGGAACAGTTTTTACCAAAGAAGAATTAGAGAAATTGGTTGACATCTGTGAAAAACATGATATTGTGATTTGTGCAGATGAAATCCATGCTGATTTGATTTTAGATCCTTCAAAAAAACATATTCCTACTGCAAGTTTAAGTAAAAAAGCAGCCGAAAGAACCATTACTTTGATGGCACCTTCCAAAACTTTTAACATTGCAGGTTTGGGATGTTCGGTTGCGATTATTCCTAATCCTGAACTTCGTCAAAAATTTGAGCGTGCCAAACATGGATTTTTTCCTCCGCTTACTCGTTACTCGCAAGAAGCCGCATTTGTCGCTTACAGTGATTGCGAAGATTGGCGTTTGGCTTTGGTTGATTACCTCAAAGAAAATCACGATTACTTATACGAAGCTTTGAATGGCTATAAAGGATTAAAACTCCTTCCTTTAGAAGCTACTTATTTGGCATGGATTGATGCCAGAGAAACAGGAATCGAAAATATTCAAGAGAAATTCCTTGAAGCGGGCGTAAGAATAATGGACGGAAAGATTTTCAAAGGTAAAGGTTTTTTCAGATTAAACTTTGCTTGTCCGAAAGCCACACTCATTGAAGCCGTTGAAAGAATTAAAAAATCATTGGCTGAATAAATCAAAAAATCCCTCTGTATATTAATAAACTAGAGGGATTTTTTTGTCTTTCAAGCTCATTTAAAAATATCAGGATAAAAATTCGGTATAATTTTAATAATTTCCGCTTTGGAAAATAAACTATTTACATTGAAAATATCATGGAAGAAAATAAAGCTTTACGCTCGCAAAATTGGTTTGGGAAAACAGGAAAAGATGGATTCATTTATCGTGCTTGGATGAAAAACCAAGGTATTCCTCACGATCAATTTGACGGTCGACCAGTAATCGGAATTTGTAATACTTGGTCGGAACTTACTCCTTGTAATGCGCACTTCCGTGATTTGGCAGAAGCCGTAAAGATTGGCGTGTATGAAGCGGGTGGTTTTCCTGTTGAATTTCCAGTGATGTCTTTGGGCGAAACTTTGATTAAACCTACAGCCATGTTATACAGAAATTTGGCAAGTATGGATGTGGAAGAATCAATTCGTGCCAATCCGATTGATGGTGTAGTATTACTTTGTGGTTGCGATAAAACGACTCCTTCATTGGTAATGGGTGCATGTAGTGTGGATATTCCAACACTTGTAATTTCGGGCGGACCGATGTTGAAAGGACATTTCAAAGGAAAAGATATTGGTACTTCTGACGTTTGGCGTTTTGCAGAAGCCTATAAATTAGGGCAAATTTCACAGTCAGAATTTGTGGAAGCGGAGGCTTGTATGGCTCGTACACAAGGACACTGTGCTGTAATGGGAACGGCTTCTACGATGGCAACAATGGTTGAGGCACTGGGTTTATCGCTTCCCAATAATGCTTCGATTCCTGCTGCGGATGCTCGTAGAAAAGTAATTTCTCAGTTTTCGGGCAGACGTATCGTAGAAATGGTGAAAGAAAATTTAACCCTTTCAAAAATCCTTACTCGTGAAGCTTTTGAAAATGCCATTATGGTAAACGCTGCCATCGGTGGTTCAACCAATTTTGTGATTCACTTATTGGCAATTGCGGGCAGAATTGGCGTTGATTTAAACATTGAAGATTTTGATAAATTCTCTCAGCATATTCCTTTGTTAGCCAATCTTCAACCATCTGGCGAACACTTTATGGAAGATTTGTATTACTCTGGTGGTTTGCCTGCGGTGATTAAAGAAATGCGTGAAGTGATTCATAATGATGCTTTGACCGTAAATGGAAAAACCATTGGTGAAAACTGTGCCGATGCAGAAGTTTATAATAGAAATATTGTGGCAACGATGGAAAATCCTTTCAAACCCAACTCAGGAATTGCGGTGGTAAAAGGAAATCTTTCACCGAATGGAGCAGTGTTAAAACCTTCGGCGGCTACGCCTGCTTTGATGGTTCATCGTGGCAAAGCGGTGGTTTTTGAAACGATTGAAGATTATCACGCAAGAATTGAAGACCCTGCTTTAGACATTGACGAAAATTCTGTAATGGTCTTGAAAAATGTTGGACCCAAAGGTTATCCGGGCATGGCAGAAGTTGGCAATATGGGAATTCCAAAAAAGCTTCTTGAAAAAGGCATTCATGATTTAGTAAGAATTTCTGACGGAAGAATGTCAGGTACAGGTTTTGGAACAGTAGTATTGCACGTTTCGCCCGAAGCTGCCGCTGGTGGCAATTTGGCTTTGGTACAAAATGGTGATTATATCAGTTTAGATGTGCCAAACAGAACGTTAAACTTAGAAGTATCAGACGACGAATTAGCAGAAAGACGTAAAAATTGGGAAGCCATTGATATGAATATTACTCGTGGTTATGTAAATCTTTACATCAATCACGTAGAACAGGCTCATTTGGGTGCTGATATGGATTTCTTGAAAGGTAAATCTGGAAGTATCGTTACAAGAGATTCACATTAATACTAAAACAATACTCAAGAGTATCTAAACAATGCTCAAGACAATATGTCTCATCCTAAAAAAGCTTGACAGTATTAGCTAACCTTTAGCACAATGTCTTTATCGAGCGAATCTTCTTTTAATACAACTTTAGTTTCTTCGTCTTTCGAGCAACAGGATGAGGAT